>JAYTVL010000237.1:0-5768 GCA_043744075.1 Pirellula sp.
CGCGTTCCGGCTGATGGATTGAAGCCTAACATGAACGGTATTGCGGTTAAACAAGGTTAAACAAGGACAACAGCAGGTTGCTGTTGGGTCGCACAGTGAAACGCTCCCAAGCCCCAAATGAAATCGGAAGCGTCAATGCGGATCACGCGACGCTCAGGCATCAAGTCCTGCAAGATTCCAGCAGCTAAGTCATCGGTTTCTCGAAAGCCAAAAGTAGGCATTATGACGATTTCATTGGCAATGTAAAAATTGCAATAGCTCTCAGGCACACGCCTACCTTGAATCAGTCTTGGTGGGGGGGTCATCAATGGAATTACATCGAGCGGTCGCCCCTCGGCATCAAACATCTTAATCAGGTGTTCCCGTTGTAAATTCAATTTGTCCGCGTTGCTGTCATTTTCAGAATAGGAAACCGCAGCAACGACATGCCCAGGTCGGATAAACCTCGTCAATTGATCGATGTGACTATCCGTGTCGTCACCAGCCAACGCACCACCATCAACCCATAGAACTTTGCGAATCCCGAGCATGCGTTTCAACTCTGATTCGACCAGTTCTCTGCTCCAATTAAAATTACGGGTGGAGGCAAGCAAACAACTGCTAGTGGTCATCAGTGTTCCCTCGCCATCCGTTTCAAGGCCTCCCCCCTCGCCAACTAGGCTCGAACTGAACGATGCCATCGGGAGTTCTCCATCCTCGAGTAACTTGCCATGCTCATCAAGCATCTCGCAGATCTTTGCCGAAACGGTTGCGTCCTTTTCGTGGGGGTATTTGCCTCCCCATGCGTTGAACCGCCATCGAGTTGCCCCAAGTTTTTTTCGATCGTCGCTCAGCAAAAAAGTCGGCCCAAAGTCGCGAATCCAAGTGTCGTTTGTGTCGGTTTCATGAATTGTAACATTGGTTGCACCACTTAAGAATTGTTGAGCTTGCAATGTCGCTTCGGGTGTGCCACCGAGGACGTGAACATGTTCGACTTCAGCAAGAGTACGGACCAATAGTTCCGTCACTCTTGGGATGTTTGTGAATTTGCCAGGCCAGGTTTTTGCATTGTGCGGCCAAGCGATCCAAGTTGCTTCGTGTTTTTCCCATTCCGCAACCCAACAGAAACCAGCATCCACTGCTGAGCCAGTTGTCGCTCCAGCTTTTTCCAACATAAGTCAATCGATCGTTTCGTAAGGCGAGTTAAGTAATTGTCGAAAAGGCCCATGTATAAAACCAGCGCAGCGGCTGACGTTTTGCGACTTGTTTAACCCGCGCAGCGGCTGGCTAGTCAGTCATCGATTACAACATGGGCCGTAAACTGCGGGCTAGCGCCCTGCGGCTAATCAGCCGCACGCACTAGTGTCTGGTTCAGCCCGGCTTTACCATTGCATGTACTCTTCAAGCGAATCATGCATCAAATCAACGGAAGGCATGATTCCTGTCCAAAAACAGAAATCAACGGCCGCTTGGTGTGCCATCAGATCGACTTGCTCAATGTGAATCATGTTTGAAACCTTCAAGGAGTCTTTCCAAAGTCGCATTTGCTTTTCCGGAACAGCATTAAGCAAGAGACAGACAGAAGAATTGCTCCAAGACAAGCCTGCGATTTGTCGTGAAATCGTGGCATTGGGTACAGAGGCCAATACTAAACAGCTAACTCTCGAACCGCTATTCGAGAAATTATCCAGCGTTACCGATTCCGGCAACTCTTTGAGTTCGTTTAGACTGGTATCATTCGGTTCGGATGACTCTGGCGGCAAATCCATTCCTTCGGATGCAAATACGATACGTTTCGCAATTCTAGGATTGGCTAATCGCATGATTTTTGCAATTTTCCCGTCACCGACAATTAGAATCGTCGATTGATCATCGCTCTCCGCGTGATCCATTTCCAAAGGTAGAGTTTGGCTAGAAGACTCAAGCCAAGGCTCGATAGAGTTGATGATTCCGGCGCCAAGCGTGTTGTCACCCAGCCAAGATCTTCCATCCAGTCGAGCAACGTTGACTCGACCCATGCACATGGCCGATTCAGTAACACTATCCAATAATGGCATCACCTGTGGTTGGAATGGTTCCAAAAGGGCCGCACCGCTAAGCCCTAGCGCTTGAACACCACGAAACGCGACCTCAAACTGATTGACTTCTACCTGCGATGTAAAAAATCGCCAATCGACACCACACGCTCGCGCCGCACGGTACATCACAAACTGCGTCGGATTGCCTGCAACTGGATTTCCCAAGCAGCAAACATAAGGCTGGAGAACGCGTGTTAAGTTCATTGATCAAAAGACCAACGACAGCGAACCAATTCGCCGAAGTGTTTCGGTCATCAACGCATCTTCGCTAGCCTCATTGTCGGCTTCGTAGGTTACAGAGAATCGCAGGAAACTGCCCGCATCGTCCCAGGGTACCGTGACCATTGAATGCTCCGTGATAAAGTACTGAGACGCTTCTTCTGCATTTGCGAACTGAGGTCCTCCCTGAATGCCCTTAGGGGCCTTGGTGTACAGGAAATAGCTTCCGCCTGGCACTTCACAAGTGAATCCGCAACTGCGCAGGCATGTCACCAACTTCTCAAGTCGGCGACGATATTTAGCATTGATGCGTTGAGGAATTTTAGGTGAGTCAAGACCTGTGATTGCAGCCCTTTGCACTGCTCCAAATTGCCCGCTGTCGCAATTGTCCTTGACATCGGAAAACGCTTGCACGATTTTCGTATTTCCACAAACCCAACCAATCCGCCAACCGATCATATCGAATCCCTTGCTCATCGAGTGCACTTCGACTCCTACGTCCATCGCGCCAGGAGTTTGCAGGAAACTCAAGGGCTTGCCTCTGAATGTCAACAAGATGTGGGCTGCGTCCTGGACGACGATAAACTTATGCTTGTGTGCAAGTTCGACCATCTCCGAATAAAACTTCTGTGTCGCGACTTGCCCTGTTGGACTATTGGGATAATTGACAACTACCATCTTAGTTCGCTCCCAAGTCTCCTCGGTAACCTGGCTAAAATCCGGAAAGAAGCTGTTTTGGGCTAAAAGTGGCAAACGATAAACGGTTCCACCGTAGTATTTGGTGTGAGTACCGGCAACAGGATAGCCAGGCACTGTCATCATGGTGATATCGCCAGGATTGATGAAACAAGCTGGCAACATTGACAATGCGGTCTTGCTGCCGATGCAATGATTGATTTGCGTGGTAGCATCTAAGTCAACTTGAAATTCCCGTTTCATAAATCGGCTGACGGCTTCTTTGAATTCGCCAGGGCCGTTGTCCATGTACCCGCGATTCTCAGGGCGATTGATCTCGACAGACATTTGCTGCCGAACTTTGCTGTCCGCCATGGAATCGTTTTCGCCGATTCCGAAATCGAGCAATCCCCGATCGGGATAATCTGTCAAAGCTTTTCGCTTTGCTCGTTTGATCTTTTCGAACTTGTAGATCTCATTGCCCTTGCCGTAACTCAGGCCGCCTATCCGCTCGGCAAAAAGTTTCTGAAAATAGGGTTCTTGGACAGTGGTAGTTGGCTTTGCTACAGCAGATGCAGTCGACATTGGCAATAATGTTTTTGGATGGATTGTGTCAGGAAAGTTAGAACCACCACCCTATGATACGCAAGAAACGCACTTTCTTCCATCGCCTAGAATCGTTAGTGCTTCGTCAGAATCAAAAATTAGGGACGCCGACATCACGCGGAGCGTGATGAGTACGTACTCATCACGCTCCGCGTGATGGTTCCGAGCATCGCAACCTGAAAACTAGAGTTTGACGCACCAATAGTGTCGATCAGACACAGGACTATGCCAAAATCGATTCGTTTTTCTCCTGCAAGGCAAGTCGCCGGCGGTTTACTACGTATCCTGCGATTCCAGCAATCGCAACTAAGCACATGGAGCTTGGCTCTGGTACAGCATTTACTGAAACAAAATTGCTAATAAAAGCTGACTGATTGCCTATGTAGTTAACTCCGCTGCCAGTTACTACGGTTCCATTGGGTGGCGGTAAGGTAACTTGAAATGCATTTGTACCCAACAAAAGTAAGTTCTGATCATTGTTCGGACTAATAAAAAGTGGTGCGCCCGAATCAAAGGCATTTACGTGCGATCCTGGCGGATAGTTCAAGATCAAGGAGTCATTGTCGGATGCAGTAAAAACAGCATTCTCTGCAAATCCAGAAATCAAACTTCGACCAACTGCCTGTGACTGAAGTGCTTGTCCGACCCCTGGGACCTCTGGAGAGAGACCAAACATGTATGCGTTTGCGCCTTGGAAAACCCCTGCATTAGTAACGAGAGTAGGTGTACCAGTCAAGAAAGTTTTCGCGTATTCATAGGACTTAATCGAGCTAGGTACATTGGAATCCAACACTCCAAGCCACAAGTCCGTATTGGGAACTTGAACAGCTTTCCCAGGCGTCACAGAAACCGTTCGTTGCACGGCAGGATTGTTGAAGGGATCATTAGGAATGTTGTTAGCATAAAAATTGATAACAGCCCCCGCACCAGGTGCGAAATGGTTAGCTGAGACGACTACATTTGGGCTAATCAATGTTGCCCACTGGCCATTGGACATTTGTCCAATACCGCTTAGGTCGAACTGTGATGCAATGAAGCTGCCTGAGTTTGTAAACCTATTATTTGAAGCTGGCGTATAGCCATCGATTGTGATCGCGGCCTCGATGCGAAAACACAAAAATCCCAAAAGGATCATCCATGATAAAACGGCTTTACAGTGCATGATTCGGCTTAACAAGAGAGCAATGGAGAACAGCTGACTGAATCTGGTAGATAGGTAGGAACCTACAGTCTAATCAGTCATAGCCTATATGCAACGAATTACCGAACCTGATCGTACTCATCACGCTCCGCGTGATGTTGGGACCTAAAGTAACATCATGTTTCGTAATTAACCCTAACCACGCAGGAGGACTCATAAGCCGTCGTTCATTCGATCCGGTAACAGTAGCTGGACTCCCAAGAGTTCAGTGTCTGCTTCCATTTGCAATCAGAAGTCTTGCGACTCCTGCTACAGTTATTCCGATTGTCATGGTTAGGTATCCCCTTCGATATCATCGTCTTCCTCCAACGCCTTGGCGACGGAATGCGACAACTCCATTTCCGAATCCAAGTCCCAGAACCCGAGCCCCTCTTCTAGGTCCATTATTTGGGCCGACGGCTTTCCATCCACCAGCGAAAAAATCCCAAAGTCCTCAAAAGGACGCTCTGGCGATGTGTACAAATTGATACCGTCGAGAATCCGCCCCAGGTCGCCCGCAAACCTCCTTTGCATGTAGCGAGCGAAGATTGCCAGGTCCTGAGGATCCGCACCGGTTGCTAGCAATCGCCGAATGTGATCGCCAATCTCGTGATCGCTATCCTCGGCGGCTTCCTCAACCCAACTGGCGTTGTGAATTGGGTTGAACAAGTCTTCCGCAATCTCATGGAAACAGATGGTCTCAACAATAGGCTCCCCTTCTTCGACAGCGTCATGAGCCATTTCGTCCGCGTCTTGAAATCCTCGTGCGTTCAGGAACTTAGTGATTTCTTCAATGTCTTGTTGTGGCATGGCGTCCTTCTTTTGTGCAAGATTTTTGTATTTGTTTCCGTCGACAACCTCGGAGGAAGCATGTTCTAACCATGCGGTAACGGTTTTGGCAACAGGCGAACGAAGATTGTCCGCAGCGGGCAGCTTGTTTAACCCTGTTTAACCCCAATACCGTTCATGTTTTCATAACTACCGCCTGCGTAAAGGTTTTGGAAAGCGGTTTTATTTTTCGGTGCTGAGGG
>JAYTVL010000238.1:0-5766 GCA_043744075.1 Pirellula sp.
ACCTGAAAGGCCAGATCGCAGAGCGGAACAAAACTCGCATCAACGCATTTTTCGTAAACTGCTATTTGTCGCACAGCCCAGATTGAGCCTGAGGCGCTAGCTAGCCGAGCCACGTCGCTGGAAATCGGCTAGCTAGTAGCGCCTCAGGCTCAATAAGCTTCAATCTAGTGGAAGGAACTTAAGAGATTTGGCAATAGCGGCACACTTCGCAATAAAAATTGAGTTATTCACTGTTTCGCGCGACTATGGGGTTAGCAGATTACCTCCATTTCGATTATCCTTTTCGTTCACAAAACAACTTGGTCTGTTACCGGTAAGACACGAATGAAAGTACGACTTCAGTACCGCTTTTTGTTAAAAATGCTGGCTGTCATTGCGGTGATCGCCCTGGTGGTGGCTGGTGTTCACCGATGGCAAGTCTATCGGAATGCCTCGTCGTTCCTAAACCAAGCCAGAAAGTCGGTCGAATCTGGGGATCGCATCGGTGCAATTCGCTTTTACACGCAATACTTGGGATTGAATAAAGATTCTGCCGAAGCACAGTCAGAGTTAGGGGAATTATTCCTTCAGCTTGGGAAACTTGATCAAGCCTATTTTCACCTTGAGGGAGCTTTGCGTCTCGACCCCACTCTCCAAAAGGCTCGGGAATCGTTGGTCAAGGTCTCGATGAATATGGGGCGAGCCGCCGACGCAAAGACATATTTGACCAAAGACCTCATTCCTGCCAAACCCAAAAATGCAGAGTACCATTGGTTGCTTGGTCTGTGCGAACAAAAATTAGGTGAATACCAGGTCGCGCTCGAGCATTTTAAACGAGCGGTCGAACTTGATGAACGGAAACCTGAGTACTCCGCCTCGCTTGCGATGTTGCTGAGTGAACGATTGATTCGATCAAAAGAGGCTCGGGCTATTCTCGATCAACTGGTTGCCAAGTCATCCAACGATCCCGAATCTCATTTGACTCGCGGACAATGGCTGCTCAGTCAAAGTCGTCTGCTATCGGCAGGTGATAACGCAGTCCGGCAGCAGCTGCTGGAAGACGCTTGGCTAGATGCACAGTCGGCCACTCGGCTGGCCCCCGATTCACCCGAGAGTGTCATCTTTTTGGTAGCGGTAGCTGTTACCAGCCAACGGGCTGCTGAGGCACGCGATGTTCTTCTATCGGCCATCGCAGCTCATCCCCACGTGCCCCAACTCTACTCGAGCGCTGCCCAGATCGAGCTGAGCAACCGCAACCTCGAAGCGGCGATCCAGGTTCTCAAAGACGGTCTCAAGGCAGTCCCCGGTTCTCCCGCCATGCTCTTTGACCTAACGCAGCTGGAACTGGACTCGGGCGATATCAAATCCGCACAAGAACTCATCGCAGAATTGCGCAGTCGCAAGTTCGACGAGGCCCCCATCCGTTATTTGGAATCCCGAGTCCTGGCGGCCAACGGCCAATGGCGACAAGCGGCCACCCTGCTCGAACAGTCGCGAGCGCAGTTCGACCGTAGTAAGGAACTGCTCAAGCAGGTCGATTTTCTGCTCTCGGCGTGTTACCGAAATCTTGGCAACCCCGATCAAGAACTAGAAACACTCAGACGGGCCATCAGCGCGGATCCGTTATGGCCCGAGGCCCGCGCGGCACTCGCCAGTGCGCTAGCGCGTTCAGGACGAGTACAGGAAGCCATGACCGAATTTACCCGGCTTGTTCAACAACCCAAGCCGCTGGCCAGTTCATGGCTCAGTTTGGCTCGCCTCATGTTTTTGGATGGACTCAGGCGGAATGCCAAGGGGGACGATTGGACTGCTCTGAGACAAGTGCTAACCAACCTCGACAGTATTCCTGAGGCTGCCAACGACCTGGCCATTATGCGGGCTGAATTGCTCGTCGTGGAGAACCAACTCGACGAAGCCGAAACCTTGCTTAAATCAAGATTGGAGGTCGATCCCGCCGTCGCTGCTCTGCATCAAGCCCTGATTTCGCTCCAGATCCGGGGCGAAGCGTGGGAAAAAGTCGAGGACTCGCTCAACACGTCCCAACAAGCTCTTTCGGATTCGGCAACGATTCGGCTAGAGAGGGCTCGCTATCTGATTGTCCGCAATGGAAAGCAAGTTGACCTTGACCAGTTGGAGCAATTGGCCGTTCCGAATAAGGATTGGGACGCGGCTCAGCAAACTCAGCTCGCTACCGGATTCGCCAATTATTTCCTGTCGTTAGAAGACTACGTGCGAGGCCAAAAATATGCGAGTTTGGTCGCAGATTCGGCTATGGGCAAAACGAACTTATCCACCCTTTCACTGCTGTTCGAGTTGGCGTCGCGAAGTGGTGATCTCGCGGCGATGGCACGGACGCTCGAAACGGTCAAGCAAATCGAAGGGTCCGGCCCGCTTTGGCGCGTCGGCGAAGCCATGCGATTGAGCGTCGAGGCAAAGAATACGAAAGAGTCACAAACTGCCGAACGGGACGCATTGTACAGCAAAGCCATTGGGCAATTGACTGAGGCCGCAGTCTTGCGTCCGGCCTGGACTCGTATTCCACGTCTCAAAGGAGAGATCTTGGAACGCCAGAACCGTAGTGATCTCGCAACGCAAGCCTATTTGGAAGCGATCGAACTAGGCGAAAGAAATCCACAACTGGTATCACGCACCGTCTATTTGCTCTATCAGCAAGGTCGATTTGTTCAAGCCGATGAAGTGGTACGCAAACTCCAAGAACAGAAGTCCCCGTTTTCTTCCGATTTGACCCGTCTTGCATCCCAGGTCTCACTCGAACTCGAAAATTTTGATCGTGCGCTCAGCTTGGCGAATGATTGGGCTGTCCAATCCGGCAAACAGGAAGATCACCTTTGGCTGGCACAGGTCCTAAGCATTTCGGGCGATACTACAAAAGCCGAAAAAGAGTTTCGTATTGCGATCGACAAGAACCGTGCTGTACCTGGACCATGGGTATCGTTGGTGCAGATGTTTGCACGCAAAGGGAATACCGAAGCTGCCATGTTAGTCATCGCCGAGGCCGCTCAAGAGATCCGTCCCGAAGATCGAGACGATGCACTGGCCCAAGCCTACCAGTCCATCCGAGACTTCACGATGGCGGAACAATTCTACCAACAAGCCATGTCGCAGCATCCAGATGACCCAGCGCTGATGCGTCGTTTCGCCGATTTCTGCTTGTCCACCGGGCAGCCGGACCTTGCCGAACCGATTTTGGCGGCACTCATTTCAGAAACGTCTACTGCGAATGAATTGGACCAAGCCTGGGCGCGGCGTTCGCTTGCGCTTGTTAGCTTTCGAGGTACCGACGAGACGATTCAAAAAGCCCGCGAATTGCTCGATACGAATACAAAGAAATTCGGGCCCTCAGCCATGGACCAAAGAACAATGGCAGTCATCCTAGCCTCCCGTCCGGATCCGCAATCCCGATCCGAGGCCATCAAATCCTTAGAGCAACTGATCAAACAAGAAGCCAAGTTTTCTTTGACCGATAATTATTTGCTGGGGCGGCTCTATCTTCTTGATGGCGATTGGTCTCGCTACAGTCGAACCATGCGGAGTGTCCTTGGCAATGGCGGTGCTGCCGATTCCCAGTACGTACGCAGCTATGCAGAGGCTTTGGTAGCTAAAGGCGAATTGGCGGATGGTCAACTATGGTTCGATCGTCTCAAGAAGCTTGCCCCCAAGGATGCGTCGACAGATACCGTCGAAGCTCAACTGCTTTATGCTTCCGGCGACTATGCTCGGTTTACTAAACTCTTGGAATCCCGGGGGAAGGAAGCCGATCGTCTCGAATGGGCAGCGGGCATCTCCGAAAAAACCGGTTCCGAATTGAAACGCGCTGGGAAAACGGATCCGGCGCAGAAACTACTTGCTCTGGCAGAATCGCTTTATTCGCAAATCGCTGCCACGGTTCCTAGCCGCAATCTTGCGACGGCCGCGTTTTACGCAAGACGAGGGCAAATAGACCAAACGCTCAAATTACTTGATCGCGCTGAATTGCCGCCCGATCAAGTTGGCCAACTCGCCCAAGATGCGTTGCAAAGCGGTGGGCTGCAGGCGACCGATGCTAGAAATCTCATCGGAATCTTGCAAACGGTTCAGGCCAAGCATCCCAAAGACATTGTAATCAACATGTTATTAGGCGATCTATGGAGCTGGATCGGCGAGGCCCAAGAAGCAGTCGGAGCATATGATCGCGTGATTCAGGTCGAACCCAACAACATTCCAGCCCACAACAATTCTGCGATGGTTTTGGGGATGACAGGTCAGCAATTGGTGGACGCCAAACGTTTGATTGAGCATGCCATCTCGGTTGCTGGCCCCGTCTACTATCTATTGGACACTCGAGGAAGCGTCCGATTTGCAACAGGGGACGTTCAAGGAGCCGAGCAAGACTTTCGATTGGCGATCCAAAAGACACCGCGTCCGGATACGTACTTCCATCTTGCGCAGGCGCTGGCGGCCCAAAATCGCCAAGACGAAGCCCGTGCTGCGATGCAAAAAGCCAAGGAGGATGGCGCTACGATGGAATTGATGCATCCTCTCGAACGAAAAGCCTTTGCGGCTCTCGCAAAGCAATATTAGAGGCGAGTAAACGGACGACCCATCGGTCGCCCGTTTTCGTTTAATGGTGACTCGCATCGGTGTCAAATGCATGCGATCTTAGGGCGTTGCCCTAGGATCTACGATGAATATGGCCTTTGGCCAAAACGTATGGCCAAGAGCCAAAACACATGTCCGTTGGCCAAAACATATGGCCAACGGCCTATTGCAACATAGCCAGGGGCAACGCCCCTGGAACCCGAACAACCTACAAACCGTTTGGCCAACGGCCATATTCAAAAATCAATTCGGTGATGACAACATGCCACAATCATTATCGCAACTTTATGCTCACTTGATCTTCAGTACGAAGGACCGATTTCCATTCTTGAAGGACGACATTCGTGGTCGAGTTCATGGATATCTTGCAACTGTTGTGCGCGACATGGGATCGCCGTTTGTGGTCGTGGGCGGCGTCGACGATCACGTGCATATCTTGTTCGATATGGGTCGGATTCACGCAGCCAAGGATTTCGTGGAACAGATCAAACGGGAAACGTCCAAATTTGTTAAAACGCTTCGACCCAATTTAGACCAGTTTTATTGGCAAAACGGTTATGGTATTTTTTCTGTAAGTCCGACCCATCGAGAAAGCGTTGTTCTGTACATCAAAAATCAGGAAGAACATCATCGGAAGAAGACTTTTCAAGAGGAATACCGCTATTTTCTTAATCGGTACGGGATTGAATTCGATGAGCAATACGTTTGGGATTGATGGGATAGTTGATCATGGCCAACGGCCTTTTTCAACATAGCCAGGGGCAACGCCCCTGGAACCCGGAACCCCATCGATTGTTTTGGCCGTTGGCCATATTCAATGGGCGACGGTTGGATTGAATATGGCCGTTGGCCAAAACACGCGGCCGACGGTCAAAACACGCGGCCGTTGGCCAAAACACGCGGCCGTTGGCCAAAACACGCGGCCGTTGGTCAAACAACATGGCCGTTGGTCAAAACACATGGCCGTTGGCAAGAACATATGCCGTTGGTCAAAAACATATGGCCAACGGCCTTTTTCAACATAGCCAGGGGCAACGCCCCTGGAACCCGGCAACCCAACGATGACTTTGGCCAACGGCCATATTCAATGGGCGACGGTTGGATTGAATATGGCCGTTGGCCAAACCGGATCGTTTCGTACGCAATTCCCAGGGCGTTGCCCTGGGCTACGATGAATATGGCCGTTGG
>JAYTVL010000239.1:0-21888 GCA_043744075.1 Pirellula sp.
TGTGATGTTCTGCTTGATTCTCAATGTACTTCACGACGCTATCCACATTGGATTCACTGACTGAAAATGCACCGTATCCACCTTGCCAATAAAAAGAACGGTTACCGGTGCCTTCGCTGGTTTTCATCCATTTGGAACTTGCCTTTTTGACCTCCTCGACGACATCCTTCAAAGCATAGTTTTTCGACAGCAAGAATAACGCATGAACATGGTCATCCATTCCGCCAATTCTCCGCGCAGGGGACGATAGTCTTTCAAAGACTCCCGCTTGATAGGCATATAGTTTGGGTTGAACTTCCGTCTCAATCATTGGACGCCGATCTTTTGTGCTGTAGACTACATGAATCCAATTCTTTGCAAGCGATTGCGACATGGTTCGACCTTCGGATGTTTTGTTGTGTGGATGTATTGCCCCTTCAGGGCGAATTATAATATTTGATCCATTACCCAGGGCGGCGCTTTGCGGTTTCACCGCGTCGCTCTGCCCTGGGCTGCCATTGTGAAAGCCCGTTGGGCTATAAGTCAATCACCTATTTGAGACAACTAACTTACAATTGGGTACGAGTCGAATCGGACCTGTTCGTACTACAAGAGTTTTAGCATATTTACTGCATAATTCAAAATTAACAGAGTCACGCAAACCCCATTTTCTCGGCACCAGATGGCTTGCGATTTACCGCTAAAACGGAGCCTCATATGCGGACGGTCGCTAACTCACTTTGTGGCGGAGCCCGGGAACCAGTCGGTGGCGAAAATCGAGAAGTGTCGAAATTCCCTCAAGATTAATGTCGCATTTTTACAAATGCATGCGGGAGTTGCTTCATCAGCTACAATGACTGCTTTGCGAATTCGATTCAAGGTTTTACTGAAGGCAAATGGGGTAGTTTTGAGTCAACTTCGAATCGTTGATAACGTTGCCTGTACGGTCTGTGGGTGTGTGTGTGATGATCTGCTCGTGAAGCTAGAGATCGATCCGATCTCTGGACACGAACGAATTGCGTCGCTCTCGCCATTTTGCGAGTTGGCCAACGATTGGATTCCAAGGCAACAGGCTGCTCGCCCTCCAGCGACCGAGATCGACGGAGTACCCGTCCCTTTTGACTCGGCGATCGAGCGCGCGGTTGAGATCTTGCAGCAGTCGCGTGCGCCGTTGATCTATGGCCTGTCACGGAGCAGCACGCCCGGCCAACGGGCCGCGGCGCGATTGGCTGATCGGCTCGGAGCGACGATCGACACCACCGCATCGCTCTGCCACGCGCCGTCGATCATGGCGGTGCAAGTTGTTGGCGAATCGACCGCCTCGCTCGGCGAGATTCGCCATCGCGCCGATCTCGTGATCTTTTGGGGCTCGAACCCAGTCAAAAGTCACCCGCGGCACCTCGAACGGTACTCGCTACATCCTCCTGCGATGTTCTTGCCGAATGGTCGCGCCGATCGCACGCTCGTCGTGGTCGATGTCGAAGCGAATCAGACCACGGAGCAGGCGGATATGTTTGTGAAGGTCGAACCAGGGCTTGATTTTGAAGCGTTGTGGACGCTGCGAGCACTTGTCAAAGGCATCGAGCCGACCGCTGGGACAGTAACCGGCGCGAACATTGAGCAGTTGCGGGACTTGGCCAAACGGATGCTTAAATGTCGCTGCGGGGTCGTATTCTTCGGCCTTGGACTAACCAAACCTCCAGTTGCTCATGCGAATGTGGAAGGTTTGCTGCGACTCGTTACCGAATTGAATGCCGTGACGCGGTTTCATGCCAAACGAATGCGTATCTATGGCGATGTGGCCGGGGCCGACAGTGTATTGTGCTGGCAGACCGGATATCCGTTCGGAGTTAATCTCGCCCGCGGATATCCTCGCTATAACCCTGGCGAGTACACAGCCAACGATTTGCTCGAACGTGACGAAGTTGACAGTTGCTTACTCGTGGGGAGCGAGTCGACGTCGCGGTTCGAACGCGGCATACCGACGCTCACCGATCGAGCGATGTCCCGATTGCGGTCAGTCCCAACTATCTCGCTTGATTATCCTTACTCATCAGGTCGCAGCGCTTTTCAACCATCAGTGAGATTCACGACCGCGGTGTACGGTATTCACCGTCCAGGAACCGCGTACCGTATGGACGAAGTGCCGGTGCCATTACGTTCGTTTGCTGAAAGCGAATATCCGAGCGACGACGAGATTTTGAATCGCTTGCGGGAACGCATCGTTTAGCCAACTTCGTCGTCAATTCAGGACGAAAGGCAGACGAGCATTTCTGGCCTAACCGGCAAAGTTGCAGCAGCTGCTGCCGCACTTCAAAAAAGAGGTAGGAAAATGGAGGTAGGAAAATAATCGCAGTTTGTTCTATATTTTCCTACCTCCATTTTCCTACCTCTTAGCGGTGTGAAAAAATGCCGATTGAATGCCCTTTGCAAATAGCAGAAACCGAGATGCGATACTACTTCTGGCATCTTGGGCAATAGAAAGTGCTGCGTTGTGCTTGAACGATGCGTTCAATGATTCCTTTGCGACAGGTGATGCATAGTTCGTTCGCTCGATCGTAAACAAGATGCAGGTTTTGGTAATTGCCTTCGCCATTGATTGCATTGCGATAGGTGCCGTCGCTTAAAGTCGAGCCTTCTTTTTCGATTGCTTCACAGAGGATTCGGATTGTTTCTTGGTGTATTCGTTTCCAAATTGCTTTGCTGATCGAATTGCATCGCATCAAAGGATGAACTTTGGCAGCGTGAAGGATCTCAGCTGCATATAGGTTCCCGATGCCACAGACGATTCTTTGATCCAGCATGGCAACTTTTACTTCTCGGTCGATCTCGCAAAAACGACTCACAAAAGTTTTTTGGTCCACGATTGACGCGTCAGGACCAAGTTTTTCCGGACCGAGATGTTGCTCGACCTGTTCCGGAGTCCAAAGGCAAACCGTCCCGAGACCACGTCGGTCCCAGTAAAGAAATCGGTCGACTCCGGCACCCTGCAACTCGAAAACCATCCGCGTATGTTGTGCGCTCGGAGGATCCGAGACCATTGCGATCCCAGCCATTTTTGGCTGCATGACGATCGAGTCGCCAGTATTTAGCCTGACCAGAACTCGTTTTGCAATTCGATCGACCGAGAGAACAGTTGCCCCTACTGCCCGTTTGCGAAACTGTTTGAGCGTTGGTTCAATTTTGATAGGGCGGTAAGGAATGATTGGCTCACTGATTGCCGTGATCGTGCCACCGACTGTCGGTAGAAGTCCACGACGCATGGTCTCAACTTCAGGCAACTCGGGCATTCTTTAACCGTGTGGTTTTTTGTAGACCTTCTCGGGTTCAACGATGCGTTCGTGATCGACCGTATAGGATCCGTTGTATCTTTTTCGAAAAAAGCAGCTGACATAACCTTTGTGGCAAGCTGCACCACTCTGTTCGACCAACAGCAAAATGCAATCGGCGTCACAGTCGATTCGAATCTCAACGATTCGTTGGCGGTGGCCACTCTCCTCTCCCTTACGCCATAACCGTTTTTTAGAACGACTAAAGTAGGTGGCAAATCCAGATTGCACCGTTTCGTTGTAGGCTTCCTCGTTCATCCATGCAAACATGAGAACTTGCTTTGAGGATGCGTCTTGGGCGATTGCAGGCAACAGTCCATTGACACCCGCCGCAAAATCAGGCGAATTCATTGCCAAGGTCGTTTCATGATCTCGTGAGCGATAATTGCCATTCTAAGCGATTGGGGATCTCGAAACTGAGCGACTAAAGACGCAGACGAAACCTTGGACGTCGGCTGCACTTCGGCGGGCGCGGCTGGTGTCTCCTGAAGCCGTTGTTCCTTTTTCGCTTTCTTCTTTGGAGACGCCTTGGGTTCCGATTGTCGTAGACTACTATTTTCGCTTTGGAAAACTTGTGGGATACGAGACTGCAATCGCTCGTCGGTTTGGCCTACACTACCCGTAAGCGAGGCTGATGGCAGGCTCGAAGAAAGATTGCCCACAGTTGCCTGGTACGGCTTGGAATCTTCGACAACTCTTGCAGTCGGCATCGGCTCTTGTTGCTGCAAACGGGGAGTTGGCGGCGAACGGGTCGGTTCCGGTGAAGGCTGGACGACGGGTGGCCGATTGGTGCGTTGTTGCTGTCGCTGCTGACGACGCTGAGCGGCTTGCTTTAAGAAATCGTCGAGGTCATCTGCCATTTTGCTAGTTGGATCGAGTAGGATTGGAGGGGCCAGTGGTGCTTGTACCGGCAATGCTTTGTCGCATTTCCGTGTCGGCAGTTATGTTTCGCAATTTATAGTAGTCCATGATACTGAGTCGACCGCTGAGCAATGAATCAGCAATTGCCTTAGGAACTTCAGCTTCGGCAGAGACTACTTCCGCGCGGCTTTCTTCGATCTTTGCAATCATTTCCTGTTCCGTAGCGACCGCTTCCGCTCGCCGGCTTTCGGCTTTAGCACGAGCGACACGAGTGTCAGCTTCTGCGCGATCTGCTTGAAGTCTTGCTCCTATGTTCTCGCCAACGTCGATATCGGCGATGTCGATCGACACAATTTCGAAGGCTGTCTGATCATCAAGCCTACTTGCGAGAACGGCTTTGGAAATAACGTCTGGGTTTTCCAATACAATCTTATGACTCTCCGAGGAGCCAATAGCGCTGACGATTCCTTGCCCAACTCGAGCGATGATTGTCTCTTCGGTGGCACCACCGATGAGGCGTTGCAAATTGGCGCGGACAGTCACTCTCGCCTTGACCTTCAGTTGGATGCCATCTTTTGCGATCGCGTCAAGAAAGGCTACGGCACTTCCTTTTGGCGGGCAGTCAATTACTTTGGGATAGACGCTAGTTTGAACGGCATCCAAAACATTTCGACCGGCCAAGTCGATCGCTGCAGCCTCGCGAAAAGACAGCGTAATCTGCTTGCTTTTGCGAGCTGCAACCAAAGCGCGAATCACTTGCGGGACGTTTCCGCGAGCAAGGTAGTGTGCTTCGAGTGCTTTAGTGGTCAGGTCTTCGTCGCGAATGCCGGCTTGAATTGCCATGATCTTTCCGCGAACAATTGTTTTGGCGTCGACCCGACGAAACATCATTCCAAGCAGATCTATGACAGAAACCTTGGCCCCGGTCATAACCGATTGTATCCAAAGCCAAAAGTAACGCGAAAAGATGGCCAGAATGATGATCGCGAAAACAAAGACGAACAATCCGAAGACAAGCAGGATAGTAGCGATTACGGGATTCATAACGATGGTTTTCTGGGGATGATTATGGTGTAAAGCGGTAACTTCAAACGAAAAATCTATTCTGAGCGAGTCGCATTCGAGACATCGCCACCCATATAGAACTGCAAATCCTTTGGCTGTCCGGATTTGTCGTACTTGACGGTCAGCTTACCGGCGGTGTATTTTAGCCCAAACTCTTCGGAACTGTGCGGTATCAGTTCGAGCGGTGTACCATTAACCGAAAAGAATAGTCTATCGTCACGTTGAGTAATTTCCCATATCCCGCCTCCTGTCCGCACATACTTGCCGACAATTTTCGCTTGCTGCTCCGAGGAAAGAGAGACGATGACAGGGTCGTACGGCTTTTCTGGTTGAACAATCGCTTCTGGCGGAAGCTCTCGAAGCCAAACATTTCGATATCGAACGGGATTGCCGTGATCCTGGAACGAGAGAGGCAGTTTTTCGGGCGTGGCTTCATACGACTTGTGCTGCAACCACGATGTTGGTCCGAGAGGTCGAACATTGTCTTGAACCAGAATTCCATTGTGTAGCACTGTAATCCGGGCTTTCTGTGCGAGTTTGCCGTCAAGATAGATCGGGCGCCGAAAAATGATCTCATAAGATTGCCATTCGCCTGGCTTGCGACTGGCGTTCACCATGGGAGGATATTGGCCGTACACCGACGCGGCTTGCCCATCTGCATAGGTTTTATTGTCGAACGAATCAAGTACTTGAACCTCGAACAACCCTTGAAGGAATACGCCGCTATTTCCTCGCCCTTGGCTTTTTCCCTCTACTTTCTGAGGTGCAGCCCATTCGACGTGCAATTGAACGTCTCCAAAAGACTTCGCTGAAAAGATGTAACCACTTCCTGGGACCGATTCCATGACTTCGTCCTTAACGATCCATTTGGCTGGTCCACCGTCATCGGATCGCCATTCGTCGAGGTTTTTTCCGTTGAACAGGATGATAGCATCGGACGGAGGGGCAAGTGGCAAGTTGGACGGGCCTGGTGTAATGACTGGGGGGCGTTCCCGATCCCAATCGTGGGCCTTCCAACCAGTGGGCAATTGCCCTATCGCAATCGGCAAGCTGATGACAACTAGGTTGAAAAAGCCTAAAAGGCCAGCTACACAATTTAATTGCGGTAAAACTGTCATTCGCATTTGAGCCCTATCTCATTGATCTACAATATTCGATTTTTCAATTTGCAGCGGTGCAGTAATGCACATGATAGTCGCTAAGCTCGCTATCGGTAAAGCGTTAAGGCAAGTGGCCGAACAATCCGTACAACCCCTACATTTTGTTGCTTCATCGACGAAAGAAAGGCGTTTACGTCAAAAACGTGCGATTTGGTTGCTTGAATGGGATTCCTGGCCTACGGTTCCCTGATGCAATTTACTGCGATTCCCCTACATTAATTTGAGCGATGTCCGAAACCACGTCCATTCATGCAAATTCCGCCAGTCCTGCCCATGCCAGCCCGTGGTCGTTCGTGTGCGCACCAAGAGGGAACGAGACAAATAATCTGTCCGACTCGCAATTTACCGCCAAAATGGTTCATGCGCGGCTCGGTGTTCTTTCCAGTTTGTACGTTTCTTTACGTGCCAAACATGGACCTGCGGCTTCCCATTCTTTCCGAGTCGCGTTATGGGCTTCCTGCTGGGGAATTAGCTTAAAACTAAAAGAAGACGATTTACAGTTATTCGAAACGGTCGGATTGCTTCATGAAATTGGCAAGATTGGCATCCCTGATCGAGTTTTACAAAAGCCAGACAGTTTGTCGGAAAACGAACAAGCGATGATGAGCCTGCATCGGCAGGTAGGTCTTGAGATCATTAAAGCTGCTGGGGGTTCGGATGAACTGCTATTGTCCATCGCAGATATTGGGACGAGTTTCGAAACATCCAACGATGCAGCCTCATTGGAGATTCCTCCAATGGCCAGTCGATTGATCAACATCATCGACGCATACGATTCGATGGTAACGGAGCAAGTCTATCGAAGGCCGTTGACGTCCGAAATGGCGTTGGCCGAGATTTTTCGACACAGCGGCACGCAGTTTGATCCAAAATTAGTTCGTTCTTTTGCAGAGGTCGTTCTTCATCCACGAAGTGATGTGGCAGAACGTGTTAAGTCTCGTTGGCTCTCCAAAATCGAACCGAGTGAACAGCGCAAACTCTTCGCTGTCGACCACGTCGACTTGAACAGTGTTTCTGGCCGAGGTGAATTTGCGGGAAGCTCGTTGGTCCAAACGCTCAACGGTTCGTTTTATCGGCACATGATGGATCACCTGCAGAATGGAGTCATTTTTGTAGATTCCGAGAATCGGGTCTTGGACTGGAATAGTTCGGCAACGCGAATGACAGGGATTTCAGCGGAATCCGTTTTTCAAAGGCATTGGTCTCCTTCGTTTGCAAAGCTATGCGACAGTCAAGGATTTGCATTGGATGACACACAATGTCCTTTTAGAGAACTAATACAAACAGGCAAACTTGTCCGTCAACGTCTTGCAATTCGTTGCGATGGGACCGATTTCTTGCATGTTAACTTGGAAGTGTTCCCTGTGTTCAATGATCAAGGCCACTTCTGCGGTGGGGCAATGATTATTGAAGACATAAGTGAAACTGCGAAGCTAGAAGAGAAGATTGTTTCGCTGCGAGAACGAGCGTCTATCGATCAGCTTACCAAAGTTGCTAACCGTGGCGAGCTAAATCGACAGCTGCCTGAATTCGTCGATTATCACCAGCGTAACAATCGCGTTGGAAGCGTCATCATTTGCGACATCGACTTCTTTAAACGAGTCAACGACAATTTCTCGCATCAGGCGGGTGACGAGGCATTGATCTTGTTTGCGAAAGTCCTCAAGGACTCTTGCCGCGAAACCGATTTTGTTGCTCGCTTTGGCGGAGAAGAGTTTGTGCTTCTTTGCAGTGAATGCGACTTTACGGAAGCAAAGGAATGGGCCGAGTCCATTCGCAAACGACTCCAGCGAACACCCATTCCAGCCATTAGGAACGCATGCCTCACGGCCAGCTTCGGTGTTAGCACCGTCCAGCCCGGAGACACCGGAGAATCGGTTCTCGGAAGAGCAGACCAAGCGTTGCTAATCGCCAAGGAAAGCGGACGAGATCGTGTCATTGGACTTGGACTCGACTCCAAAAACCCAAATGCAATCGATGCAACGAAAAAATCCGCTCCCCACCCATGCAGCTGGTTGGGTTGGTTTACGCCGGCAGTTGTGTTTAAGCAGGAGTACGAACTGCTTACCAACGTTCCCCGCGATGTTACGCTCCAAAAACTGAAAGGATTTGTTAGTGGGTTTCAAGCTGCCGTCATTGAAGTTGAAAGTGATAGAATTATTCTCGAGGTGGATTGTCGTAAAGCTCCTATTCCACAGACCAAAAACGAGAGACTGTGTAAATTCCATCTAGAGATTGGAATTGCCGAGGTGGAAATGAATGCAGGCGGCAAGAAAGGAAACGTCAAAACTTGTACCCTGCTCAATTTGCACATTAGTCCAGTAAGAAGCCGTGATCGACGAACCGACGCTCTTGTAAGCCAAGCGACTCGATTGAAAACTGCGTTTCAAGGGGTGATGGTAGCCCACGACATGAATGAGGAATTGGAGGGAGACGTGTTACGTCGAATTAAGCCCGAAAAAGAGTCTCGCTACTAATCCTGATCCAATTCGTTTCCTTTGTCCCAATATCTCTGTTCCTCGATTATGATTAGGAGCAGGATTAAGATTACGAATGGAATGGCAGGACGTTGGAATTCATGAAGCCGAAAACTCTCCTAATTCTTCTTACAAGTCTTTGGTTTTTCCCAAACTCCGTTGCTCAGGAGTCGGATCTGGATCTAACAAGTTTTTGCCCTGATCATTTCACGTTTGTTCGCATCGTCTACGACAGTATCGGTGGCAATGGTGAAGCGTTTTACCGAGGTGACGCTGGCTGGATTCCGCGTTGGGCTACAGATCATCCAGTTGGCGCAAAGAATCTAACTTGGCGGCTCAACCAATTAACGACGATCAAGGCCAACCAAGGAACACTTTTGCTCCGACTGACCGATGCAAAACTCTTAGACCATCCTTTTGCATTCATGAGCGATCCAGGTTGGCAAGAACTCACTCACGAAGAGCAAAAAGGACTCAAGAGGTTCTTCGACAATGGAGGATTTCTCTGGGTCGACGACTTTTGGGGGCAAGCCGAATGGGACAATTTTGAAAGTAATATAAAGAGAGTCGCGCCGAATTGGAAGTGGTTTGAAATCCCAAACGATCATCCAATCATGTCGTCCGTTTATCCAATGAAAAAGTGCCCTCAGATAACAGCGATTCAATTCTATCGGCGCAACGGAGTTAGTTACGACCCCTCTTGGATTCACAAACGCCCAAACGGCGGCGACGCGGATCTATCTCAAGTTCATTTTCGGGGCCTCAACGATGATCATGGGCGACTAGTGGCTGTCGCAACACACAACACTGACATCGCGGACGGCTGGGAACGTGAAGGTGACGACGAAGAGTTTTTTCAACGATTCTCAATCGACGCTTACGCCTTAGCGATCAACGTACTTACTTACGCGATGTCGCACTAAAGCGGCTGCGACGCGAGGTTTTTTGTCATGGTATTTAACACGGCTCAGCGAAGGTATTCCCCTTTTCCTCGACTTCACTGATCAGCTTCTGGGCCGACACTGACTGTCACATTCGTTCTGTTGGATAACGCTTCAAAGGCTCGCTGAACTTCTTCGAGAGTGACTCGACGATAGTGTTCCGAAGCGTCTTGAATTGTTTCATACGTACGTCGAATCGTCCAAGCGTTTCCGATCGAAAATAGCCGATTGCTCGGTCGCTCCGAACCCAAGATCATTCCTGAACAGATCTTGTTCTTGGCTAGTTCCAATTCCAGCTCTGTGATTGGCGCTTCTCGCCCCTGACCGAGGATCTCTTGCACAATCTCCCAGTTTTCATCCTGCTGTTCCGGAGCACACGCAAGAAAAGTACAGAACAGTCCGCATTCTTGAAACTCTTGCGTAAACGTGGCTGCAGTCTCTGCCATTCCAGTATCAACCAACTCCCAAAAGAGCCGACTTCCGGATTCGTCTCCAATGATCGTGCCCAAAATGCGAGCGATGTACCGAGTTTCGTCACAATAACTTGGCCCCGGCGAATACTGCAACGTGTATTGCTGCGTCGCCGGCGGATGAACCATCGAAAGTTTGTCGTTGATATACGTGGGTGTGATCAGCTGCCGCTTAGCCTGGGATGGAACCCATTGTTTTGTCAGTGCCTCGGCGGATTTCAGAAGCTGTTCAAAGTCGACCGCCCCCGATGCCACCAAGGTCAAATTGTCTGGAGCATATCGGGCTTGGTGGTACGCCCGCATCGCTTCGGGCTCAAGCTCGCTTACTGTCTCACGTGTCCCGAGAACACGGCGGGCAAGAGGATGGTCACGAAAAAAGCCTTCCATCGCTCGCTCCATCGCGCCATAAGGAGGCTGATCGTCGTACATCGCGATCTCTTCCAAAATAACTTGCCGCTCTGTCTGGAAATCCTCGTCGCGAAGAGCCGGTCTCATCATGTCGCTCAACAAGTCCAGCGAAGCGTGTTGAAACTCCGGAAGGATACTCATATAATAGACAGTTTGCTCCTCACTCGTATATGCGTTGGACTGCGAACCGAGGTCGTCTAATTCTTGATTGACGTCTTCCGCTGTCCGACGAGCCGTCCCCTTGAACATCATGTGCTCAAGGAAATGGCTAACTCCGGCCATTTCAGGCGATTCGTCGCGTGACCCTGTCTTGACGAAATAACCAAGCGAAAGACTAAACGCTTCCGGGTTAACTTCCGCGATGACTTCCAAGCCATTGGCAAGCTTTTCGTTACAAAACTGCATCTGAAAACTCCAAAGAATCAGGCCCGATCGTCACCAAGGACCAGCAGCGTGGCGGGTGATTTTGATAATGGTTGAGCAAACTCTCACAGGTCAAGGCATCAATCGTTTGGAGTAACTCCTGGCGAGATGGAACGCGTCCCAAATAAGCCCAATCGTGTGCCATCTGCGCGCTGCGAGATGAACTGCTCTCTTGTTCCATTACCAACGAAGTGCGAACGCGGGCTTTGAGCCTCTTTAATTCAGCAGGGTCGATTCCATCCTCAAGTGATCTAATCGTCTGAACCGTTACGTCGAGCGTTTCCTGAGCGCGCGGCGCCGTCGTGCCAGCATAACACAAGACACTGCCGCAATCATGCAGCGAATGTGCCGAAGCGGACACGGAATAAACAAGACCTCGCTTTTCTCGAACCTCTGCAAACAATCGCGAACTCATCCCATCGCTCAATATGCCAACTAGTCCTCGCCCCTGATAATACTCTGAATGATTGTACGGAACTGCGTCGTAAGCCAACGCTATGTGCGTTTGTTGTCCCTCATGTTGTAGATGCGAGTTTCCGGGAATCGAAAGCACACTAGTTGGACCAACATAAGCAGGTCCCTTCCAATCACCGAATAATCGTTCGGCAATAACTAAGAATCGATCCCAGTCAAAATTCCCTGCTAAGCTAATAATGGCCCGGTCTGGATTGTAGTGCATTCGATGAAACTTTTTGCAGTCATCAAGTGTCGTTTCGCTTAGTCCAGATTCGCTGCCAAGTGACGATCTGCCGTAGACTTCACCAAACCGAAGTCGTTTCAATTCTTTAAAGCACTTTTGAGCAGGGTCATCTTCAATCGAAGCCAACTCTAGCAACGCGGACTGTCTGGCCTCCTCTAACTCGTCCTCCGGAAAATGCGGCTCCAATACGATGGCCGCTGCAACTTCTAGGGTGGGCTCAAGAACCCGCGACATGGCCGCCATGCTCATGGAAGTGTGAAACGTGGTCACGCTGCTGGACCGATCGACTCCTAGAAAATCCAACCTTTCAACAACCTCTCGGCTATTGAAGGGGCCGGCCCCGCGCTGACACATTTCCATCGTCAGACCCGCCAACCCTAGTCGATCACCAGGCTCGTTCCGCGTACCAGCTGGCAACAGCAAGGAAAAAGCAACCGATTCCAACCAAGGCATGGGCTCGCCAAGCACAACCATCCCGTTGGACAAACGATTTTGAAATACTTTTTGCTGCATTCAAATTCCGAAAGGCAAATACCAGTTCGAGGAGTGTTTCTATGTTTAACCTAAACCGACGCACAGTTAAGTTGTTGTATTTTTCAACACGTCTAGGACGATTCAGCAAACGCACACTCCAGTATATCAATAATTCAAGTTGGCGGCATCCGTTGTTTAACTCGAGAGGCGGTTGAAATACTACCGAAGCCACCGCGTGGCTCGGGCGTCTCGCCCGTCAAAACATGGGCGGGACGCGCAAGATGCCTATTGGTTCGTCAATGTTTAATTTTAGGGTTGTGAGCGGCAAGTCGCTAGCCGCCGGTTCCTAGAAACACCGGCGGCTAGGCGGCTAGCGCCCTGCCGCTCACTAGTAACCCTAATTCTTGATGCTGACAAAGCACTATGCTACGTTTTGCCTATGCTACGTTTAGAAACAGGGCCTAGATGCGGCAGAAGATTGCGATGCCGTTCTTTTCGGCGCAACGAATCGTTTCTTCACGATTGATAATAATCGTTTTTCCAGCCTCAATCGCGATGGCTTTTCCCCCTGCCAACGCCATCTTTACAATCGTCTGAGGTCCGATAGTCGGTAGATCGAATCGCATGTCTTGCTGTGGCTTGGCGACCTTGACCAACGTGAACCCACCCCGTGGGCATATTTGGCCGGTCCGTACAATACAAGCGTCTGTTCCCTCGATTGCTTCGACCGCCAGAATAGTTCTGTCCCGCACCGTGACGCTTTGGCCAACGTCCAGTCCGCCCATTTGTTTGGCTATTTTCCAGCCAAACTCGATATCGTCTCGTTCGAAGTTGCTTGGCTTGCGTCGCGTGAGCACTCCCGCTTGGGCAATCAGTTGTGTTGCAAATTCAGTCCCTGGAATTGTCATGATCCCGCGTCGTTCAAACGAAGTAACAACGGCCCCCAACAACGAATCATCGGTCGTGTCGCTGGTCCGCAAAAAAAAATGAGGCAACATCGTTTTTAGACACTCCCAATCCGGAAAGTGGTCCATCCAACCCCATCCGTGAAACAAAATCTTGTCTTTGAACAGCTTTCCCGACAGGCAAACATGACTTACTCCGTGTTGCCTGAAGAACCTTTGCATGCCACCGAGTTTACAAACGCCAATCCATCGAACATGGCTCGCGAGTGACTCGATTTCCTTAGACGCATGCCCGTGCACTGCCGCAACGACCACTTCATAGTTCTTTTCGCGAAGAGCACGGGCTACGGCCAAAGGATACTCGCCCCAACCAGCTACGATGCCGATAGATCTTGCATTGTTCATTCGAGAGGCTTACTTTGATTCATGAGTTGTTCCACTTGCCTCGTCAAGTGTTTCACTGACTTTCGAATTTCGGGGAGCCGTTTGAGCGATGCCAGAGCGATCGCTTGTTCGTTGAAAGGGATCGCTGGACTTCCAAACAAAACTTGATCTTCGCCAGTGTCCGCCGAGACGCCCGATTGGCCTCCGACCGTAGTTCTTGATCCAATCTTGACATGGTCTCGAACGCCTGCTTGGCCCGCCATCACGACATGGTCACCTGTTGTGACGCTCCCAGCGATTCCGACTTGGGCACAGATTAGATTGTGCTTGCCGATGTTGCAATTGTGAGCGATTTGAACGAGGTTATCCATCTTGGTTCCTTCGCCGATGCGAGTTGCTCCATATGTGCCTCGATCGACGCAAGAGTTTGCTCCGATCTCTACGTCGGACTCGATATGTACCCAACCGATTTGTGCGGTAGGAACATGTCTTCCGTTTTCCATCTTGAAGCCGAATCCGTGAGAGCCAATAACGCAGCCAGAATGCAAAACAACTCGATCTTCCATGATCGTGCCAGGATACAAAACCACACCAGGGAACACTTGACAATTGTTGCCAATGCGACAGCCGTGCATGACAGTGACGCCGCGATGTAAATGGGTGCCTTCGCCAACGACACAATCCTCGTCAACGCTGACAAAAGCTTCGACGATGGAGCGACTACTAATTTGTGCGGAAGTCGCGACGCTGGCAAGCGAATCGATTCCATATTTTCGCGTGACAACCCCCTGCGGGCGAAAGAGTTGGCAGATTTGCGTAAATGCGTCGTGTGGATCCTTTACGACGATTTGCGGGATAGCCACATCGGGAAACGTCTGGTTGGTAACGAAGGCTGAGGCATGTGATAAGTGCAAACGAGGCAGGTTCTTTTCACTATCCAACAATGTAATATGACCGGGCATCGCATCGTCCAATGGGGCTGCGCCCGTAATGACGTCATTCTTTGAACGAGAAAACAATTCGCCATGAACCCGTTTGGCAAGGGTGGGGAGGTCGATCGAGGTCACGCGGATTCCTTTCCGGTTAGGAGATACTGAACTTAGGCAATCTAATGAAAATCTGTGCTAGAAAGCAACGTGTCTTTGCCGGAATAGCTTGCGATTTTTCCTAAGTTGTAAGCGGCAAGGCGCTAGCCGCCGGTTTTTCGCACGACACCGGCGGCTAGTGCCTTGCCGCTCACATCGTCGCTACGCCATCGGCGAATGTTTACCTGAGGCAGGAGAGGAAGTTCAGCCAGCCTGTTTGGACCCGCTATGGGGAGTTACAATGATCGCGATTAAATCATCCAATCTGCTTGTGTGGTACGTTGAAATTTCCAGCTTTATCCCAGGCAGTGGCCAAGGATCGAGATCGAAAGACCAAGATAAAACGCATGGAACCGCTACTACGCGCAATCGATGTTACCAAAACGTATCAGTTGGGATCCGTTGCGCATCCGGCCCTACGCGGTGTTGGCCTTGAAATTTGCAAGGGGGAATTTGTCGCCATTATTGGCCCCTCTGGCTCAGGCAAAAGTACTCTTTTGCATATGCTTGGCGGCCTTGATCGTCCCGACACGGGCGATGTGCAGCTAGAGGGGAATTCGATTTCGAATCTGGACGAAAACAGCCAGACATTACTTCGCCGGCGCCGTATCGGATTTGTTTTTCAAAAAGTGCATTTGTTGCCAATGCTCAAGGCGATAGACAACGTAATGATTCCCATGCGGCTTGACGGTATTGATTTAAACATCGCCCGTTCGAAAGCAATCTCAGCGCTTAACTCCGTTGGAATGGGGCACAAACAAGACAACCGGCCGGGAGAGCTATCCGGCGGAGAGGCCCAACGCGTGGCGATCGCGAGGGCTCTCGTTATGTCCCCGGCGATATTGCTAGCCGACGAACCGACAGGTGCTCTGGATTCGGCCAACAGTCGGATCGTCATCGAACTCTTTAGGAGACTCGTCTCTGAACAAAAACAGACCCTTGTCATTGTCACGCATGATTCGACAGTTGCGGATGCAGCCGACAGGGTTATCAAGATGCGAGACGGTCTCATCGTGGATGATTCATCAAATATGAATCCAGAAAAATATGCGGGCAAAGCGGCAAGGAGAGTGACTTAGTCGTATGTTCCTTGTCCTATGGCAGCACTGGCGACAACGGCCTACTCGCTTTTTCTTTACGTTGCTCAGCTTGGTTCTTTCAACTGCAACTTTGGTTGGAATTATCGTTGCATCGCATAATGCAAGGTCCTCATTTCGGGAATTGAGCAGTGCTGTGCAAGGGCTGCCATCGCTCGATATTGCTAAAGCGGAAGGAGGTCGGTTTGAGCTCTCGGAAATCGATGTGCCAACTTTTGAGCGAGATGTTCAGGCGGCTCTGCCGACTTTGATTCGAGGCACGGTCCTACGTTTCAAGGAGCAAAAAACGCGAGGGTTGGCGATCGGGATTCCAATGACTGATTCTGATGTGTCGGCGCGCGCTTTCGTGATAGAAAAACTGCAACTGGCGGACAGCCCATGGCCAGGTGAAGACGAATGCTTGATTTCTGCACTGATCGCATCGCAGTTAAAAGTAAACGAGGGAGATTCGATTCAATGCTTGTTTCGACGTGGCTTTAAAAAACTGCGAGTGAATCGAATCGTTTCCGCCAATACTTGGACTCGATTATCGAGCGAACATGGTGTGATCGTAGATTTGAAATGGCTTCAGAATGCGGCTGCACTTCCAGGCGAAGTGGACCGCTTTCGGTTGTTTTTGAAAAACGATAGTGAATCCGAAAAGAAACGAGTCATGGCGAGTCTCAGCCAGCAAATCCCGGACAAACTAATTCTGAAAGAACGTACTAACACAATTGGCCTGGCGGACGATTTATTGAAGTCTACTGAGTTGGGATTGTCCTTTGCAAGTGCGCTAGCTGTGGCCATGGCGGCATACATATTGCTCAATACTACTCGCATGAATCTTGCGGAACGACGTCCGTACTTCGCAATCTTAAGGTGCTTGGGTGCAACGACTCAGCAGGTCATCCGGGCGGTTCTCTTAGAGGCACTTACCATTAGCTTAGTGGGTGTCGTTTTCGGGTTGGCGGTTGGCATGGGACTTGGGATGATCATGAGACGGGTCCTATCAGGTGTATTGCAGTCGCCTCCAGGTAGTTTCACCGTGCCTTGGTTTGCGATGATTGCGATCGCAGTCTTCATTCCTTGCTTGACACTCTTCGTCGTGTGGTTTGCACAGAAGCAGCAGGAGGCTGTCTCGCCGCTCGAGAGTTTTCGAGAGCCTATTGTCGTTGAGAATACGCGGCTTCCATGGAAATCAATTCGCAATGGCATTGCGCTTTGGCTTGGATCTATGTTGGGGCTTTACTTTGTCCGGCTAGAATGGTTACCACCGCAATGGGGCGTTGGAATTGGGTTATTGTCTTTGCTCGCGTACCTCCTTTGGTTACCGATCGGTCTCGTACCTCTCATCTGGATCATTGATCGAATTGCAAGACTTCCGCGTGGTTTCCCAATTGAGGTCGCCAAGAATCAATTGATTCGCAGGCCGGAGAGGACATCACTCAACGCCGGGTTCCTCGTAATTTCGCTTTGCGGTGCAGTAGGATTAGGTCAATCGCTTATGAGTAACACGGGCGAGATTAAGCGGTGGTATCATCGTACTTTGCCCGGCGATTTATTTTTGATCAACACACAAGCTCCAACGCTCCTGATCGACTCGGAGGATCCGTTGCGCGAGCTTGTTGAGCAGTTGCCAGGCGTGCAATGGTCCAATGCGATCCGATTCGTTTGGTGCCAGGTGGATCAAAGGACGGTCATGTGTTTAGTTCGCGAATTCCCCGAAGCGGCTCCATTCCCAACCGAACCCAAAGGTATGACTAGTGAAGAGGCTCGAAGGCTGATTGACGGCGATCAAGTTATCGTCGGTTCGATCTTAGCCAAGAAACTTGGGAAAAAAGCTGGTGACACGATGACCATAACGGTAAATGGTCGCACTTTTCAAACCACGGTTGGGGCTGTAAATGCGAATTTCCAAAACGGAGGAATGGCACTTACTATCAAGCGTTCGACGGCTCAGCGGTTCTTCGAAGTGACCGGCTTTGACTGGTACTCCATTTCAGTCGGTCCGGACCAAATAGACGCTGCCGAGAAAAGCCTGCAATCAGTCAAAGAGCAATTTGGCTTTGAGATTCGGCGTGGTAGCGAGATGAGACAAGGTGTTGAACAAGCGATTTCGGGTGTGACGGCCGGAATATGGTGCGTCGTTTTCATTTCCTTTATCACCGGTGGCTTTGGAATTGCAACTACGTTGGCTATGAACATGCTTGAACAAGCCAGAGATTTCTCGCTGCTCCGAATCGTCGGTGCGAGTCGCGGCCAGTTAATGGTAACCGTTTTGGTTCAAGCATGGTTGCTTGGAGTCCTCGGAGTCGCATTTGGCATGTTCGGAGGTATCACCACGGTTATTGTTATCTACGGATGCAGCGAAGCATTGCTGGGTTACACTCCGGAATTTGAATGGAATTTGGCGTTGATGGCTGGATCCGCGTTGGGCACGATGGCCATTGTTACGATTGCGGCATGGTTTCCTGCTTGGAACGCTTCTAAGATCAATCCCGTTGAGCACTTGACATACGAATGATTCAGAAAGGAGGTAAAAAAGAAATTCCAATGTTTCTAGAGATGCGTCAAACTCTAGTTTTCGGGTTGCGATGCTCGGCACCATCACGCGGAGCGTGATGAGTACGTACTCATCACGCTCCGCGTGATGGCGGGAACCCTAATTTTTGACTCTGACGAAGCACTATTGCCGCATCCACATTGATTTTGTGACTAGTTGTTCCGACAAGTAAGGAGGAAGGGGCGTTTCACAAGAGAAGCGATGACTGTATGTTGTATTTTGCGGAGCTAACCTTTCTCGGCAAACCACAATCATTAATAAGTTATGAGACACTTTTCTTTGCTTCCAAGTTCGTACTCGCTCTCGTCTAGTCTTTGGATAACATGCGTTTGCTTTTCCCATTGTGTAGCAATCGCTAAGGATTTTCTCGGCCAGGCGAATTTGGCTGAGGTGATCCCCGAAACCACTCAGCTTTTGTTCACTTCGCTGAACGTAAAGAATAGCTATTCAGCACTAGAGCAGTCCGACGTTTGTAAACAGCTGGGAGGAACGATTTGGCAATCCGCCATCGCAAAACAAAAGGTGGCAAAAGTAGGATCGTTGCTTAATCCGAGGCCATGGCTTGGTTTGGATTGGCAAGATATCAGTTCCATCGATCAAATTGGCGCTGTTACGGCGTTTTTGGATAGCAACGGGGAAACCGCATTGGCGTTCTTAGCCAAGCTTGGCCCAAACGCGGAAAAGCATCCTTTCGTCCGACGCTGGATAGCAAATCAAGGTGGCATGAGTCGATTTCAATCACTTGGGTCAAATGAGACTACAAAACTTTATTCGCTAACGGTAGATGCCAAGAACGACTTGCCGGTTTGCATTGCGATCGGATCACAATGGACCTGCATTTCTTCGTCAACCAATGCAGTCCAGTTTTGGCTCGGTTCGCCGACTGTAAATAGCCTCCAGGGTACCACGAGTCCACAAGCCATTCAGCCAGTCTTAGAGACTAGCAATTGGGCGAATGGAGAGACACGATTCTGGTTGTCGCCTTGGGCAATCCTGAACAGTTATGCTGCCAAGAAAGACCCGAAGCTCTTTCGATCCGCGAAACTGTTCGGTTTGGAAGGACTAAGGACTCTGAGCGGTGCGATTCTACAGCCATCTACTACCGAGAATTCATGGAGACTCAACTATTCGCAGCAGTTGGTAACGCCTCCCGCAAAGGGGCTTGCGATCCTCAGCTTCAAAACGGGGCCAAGAGTTGAGCCGCCAAAAATGCTGAGCACATTAATGGATCAAGTGGCGATTTCATATCTCGACATGAAGCCTTGGTTTCAAGGGGTAAGTCACGCGCTGGATCAAATGATTGACGAAGAAACACCCGGAAGCTTTGCTGATCTCATCGACAGTTTACTAACTGATCCAGAGGGGCCTAAAATCGATGTTCGAAAGGAATTGATTTATCCATCTGGTCCACTCATGTTTAACTTTGGGATAACCCGTCCGGATAAAAAGAACGCGGGCAAGTTTCAGCATGATCAAGTCTGGGCCTGCTTTTTGCCCGATCCAAAGAAGACGTTGCCCACGGTCAACAAACTTTTTGAGAACGACAAAGACATTAAATCAGAGAAAATCGGAACGTATCAAATCTGGAATACGACCAATGATGAATCGCTCTTTGTCGCCGTTTCTAAAGGCGAGAGCCAGACGATCACAGTAGCAGCGATCGAAGATTCTTATCTATATCTTTCGACCGATACAGCTTGGTTTAAAGAGTTGCTTTCCGGCAAAGCAGCATCGGCTGAAGCTAAAGTCGGACGGCCAGCGCTTTGGAGTTCCTATTTGCAGAAAATCAAATCACCGTTGTTCTCGTTTCAACAAGGACTCTACTTGGGATCGTGGTTCGAACGTAGTTGGGCTCGGCTTCCCGAACCAACCCAAAAAGAGTACAGTTCGATCGATCTTCCATCTTTTTGTCTGACTAATGTTTTGGTCCCTGGACTAACGAGCGCGGACGTTCCAAAATGGAGTCAGGTTCAACCCGCCTTTGGCGTTTTAACACACTCAGCAACGCAGAATGAACGAGGCATAGATGGGCAGATTTGGTTGTACGCAAAATAGTTGTTGACGATCGACAACGGAAAACCCGACACCTCTTTTTTTGCTAATCACCACCTAGACAAATCCTAACCATTCCTAAAATTGAAATGCAGTGCGAGACCTAGAATCCCCTTAGTTTCCTTTGTTTGCTTCTGTTTGGAAATCTGGAATAGAAGCAAACAAAGGAAACGAAGCTGGAAGATCAGCTTTCAGCTCGCGTATTTCGCAAGATTGCATCGATCCATGATTCGGTCGCAGGCATGTTTTACATCGTCGGTGGAAATGGATTGCATCGGCGTGACGTCTGTTTTCCGATTGGATCCCTTCAACAAACGAATGTTCTGTATACCCACATTGATCGTGCCATATGGACAGACTCGTTCGATTGGCATTGGCCCAATCAACCCAATCGTTGGGGTGCCAATTGCAGCGGACAAATGCATCGGGCCCGTGTCGGAACCAACGAATAGACTTGCTCTACGAATTAAACTCCCTAGTTGAGAAAGTGTTGTTGGAGGCGCAAGTGTTGCATATCCATTAGATCCAGCAACCACTTGTTCGGCCGCAAACTTTTCCTGTTCGCCCGACCATAAAACCAAGCTAGGTATCCCCCAGTGGACACCTAGATGCTTTGCAACGTTGGCGTATCTGTCTGAGGGCCAAATTTTGGAAACCCATCCTGCTCCTACATTAATGATCGCAAACCGATCATCCAGTTGGAGCGACGCGACAGTTCGCTCTGCGAACTTCGAATCGTTTGCTTGCTCAGGCAAATCGAACGAGACTTTCGAGTCGTTAACGCCGAGTAGTCTTAATAATTCCAAGTTTCTATCGACAATGTGTTTTGACTCGGGTTCGTAGAGTTGATTGTTCAGAAAACAGCTCAATTCACGACCGTCGAAATTGTCGCGATGGAATCCAAGACGGGACTTTGCGCCAGATAACCAAGCAATGAGCGAGCTCTTAGTTAGTCCTTGTAGGTCAAGAGTAATGTCGGGCTTCCACTTGCGCAATTTTGCGACCAGTGTCCACAGTTCGTATGGGGACTTGAAGGCTCGCTTAGAGACGATAAACATATCATCGAGTGCCGAGTGACCTCGAATGAGTTGCGATGAAGCTGATTCGATAGCCCAGCCAATGCGAGCATCAGGAAAGTTACGTCGAACTGAGTTTAGTACTGGTACACTTAGGATACAATCGCCAATCGCAGATAGACGAACAATCAAGATTCGTTTCGCCATGTGTGCATTACCTATCTGCGTTGCGGAGGGCAACCGCGTTAGCAGCCGCAATACGATTTGGAATCGCGGGGCTCGTACTAAAGGGTGCTTCGTCGGGCCACCGCCCAGAGCTAAAAAAGTGAGATTAGACGAAACAACGAATGGAATCAAGGTTACTCTAGGCCAGAAACTTCGGCACTTCCGCAGTATAATGCGACGGGTAGACTGAAAGGTGCCAGGCCATCGGGTGGCACGCACTTAGGCTGCGATTTTATAGTACCCGTCACACTCCGTGTGACGTCCGCAGTTCAAAAACCTTTGTTTTTTGAGGCAA
>JAYTVL010000240.1:0-21877 GCA_043744075.1 Pirellula sp.
GGCCCTCGTTGGAGTATGAAGTGTTTTAGTATCCCCAACGAGTGTGCCGGATTTTTTTCTTGAAATCAATCCCTACATAGCTTCTCCGCGTGATGTCCGCAGTTCAGAAACCTTTGGTTTTTGAGGAAACGTCACACGGAGTGTGACGGGTACTTTCTTCGAATTCAATAAAATCACAGCCTCCCAGAGCGATGGCGATGGGCGTGGAAATCGCAGCATAGATTTCTAGCGACTCACACGCCCTTCGTATCGTAGGGCGTGCCACCCAATTTACAGTGTGCTGCGGAAGGATCGGGCTTTTCGGCTACCAATAACCACCCGCCCAGCTGTCGAATAGGGTAATATATCAGTATCGCGACGCTACGGTGCGCCGCCTCGGTTGACCATTTTTTTCTGGACTGATCTCATGACTTGGCGAGTCACTTCTGTCAAATTCCCAATAATCAAAATTAAAACCATTGGATTTGCCTGCGTGTTCGCCTTAACGTGGTTCCTCCCGGTCTTAGGGCAGGACTCGCAGCGAACGGCCGACAGCACACGATCAGCGTGGACTACATCGCGAGTCAAAGGTTCACCAGATGCCCCTTTGCCATTGGCGATAGAACCCGTTTTCCCTGGCTTGACTTTTACCGATCCAATGCACGTCCGTTGGCAACCAGACCTCGAACGCTACTTCGTTTGCGAATTGGGTGGCAAAGTTTGGAGTTTCACGCACAACTCGGACAATCAATCTGCGGATCTTGCAATCGATCTTAAAGCGTCGCTCAAGAGTTTTGATGCAGAACGCAGCAAGGGCTGCGATAGCCTCTACTCCATCGTTTTCGATCCAGAGTTTGCAAGCAACCGATACGTTTATCTTTGCATGATCTTCGCAAGCAAAACAGGCCAACCGCTGCCTGACGGTAGTCGAATTTCGCGATTCCGCGTAACCGAAGAGTCGCCGCCCAAAATCGACGTCGATAGCGAACTGCCGATCATTACATGGCTCGCCGGCGGCCACAACGGTTGTGACATGGCGTTTGATTCGAACGGTTTCTTTTACTTTAGCACGGGTGATGCAACCGAACCAAGTCCGCCCGATCGACTCAAGACCGGCCAAGACATTAGTGACTTGTTGTCGAGCATCGTGCGTATCGATGTTCGAGGAGCGACGAAGGAACAGCCCTACAAAATTCCCGATGACAATCCATTTCGAAACGTTGCAAATGCACGTCCAGAAGTCTGGGCATTTGGTTTTCGAAATCCTTGGCGTATCTCGATCGACCCGCCGACCGGGCAACTTTGGCTAGGTGACGTCGGCTGGGAGAAATGGGAGTTGGTGCACCATGTCGTGCAAGGTGGGAACTATGGTTGGAGCACTCGCGAAGGTCATGAACTGATTCAACCCGACAACCCGCTCGGTCCGGGACCGGTTTTACCAACCCGCGTAGCGTTGCCGCATACGGACGCAGCGTCAGTTACGGGAGGGTTTGTTTACCGCGGAAATCGATTGCCCTCAATCAAAGGCCAATACCTATTTGGCGATTGGATCACGGGACGTATTTGGTCATTACCGTTGGATGAAACAAGTCCGCATACTGAAATCGCAAGCGCTCAGCTTCGCATTATCGCTTTCGCTCCGGACCGAGATGGCGAGCCCTTGGTTGTAAACCATTTCAACAAGACAACGCTATTCAAATTGGTGACCAATCCGGATTTTGCAACGGAGTTGGCCAATACGCAGAATTTTCCACGATGGCTTAGCCAGACAGGGATCTTTCGCGATGTTCAGGCTCAGATCGCAAATTTTGGAGTGCGCGAGTTTACGATCAATCAGCCACAGTGGCAGGACGGTGCGGTCGGAAAACACTTCTTGGCATTGCCAAACCAAGAAAAGGTAACGGTATTCAATCAACCGCAACCGGTCGGCGCGGTGGCAATGTTTAATAGTCGGCTGCATTACCCAGGCGGCACAGTACTCGCAAAGACATTATCCGTACCTAAAAATAGCGATGCAGGTGAGGCTAAGTCCAGCCACAAAATCGAGACTCAGTTGATGCATTTCGATGGGCGTCTATGGCATGGGTACAGTTACGTTTGGAATGAAGACCAAACCGATGCAGAGTTGGCTCCTGCAGCCGGAATGGATTTGACCTTACCCGGTCCAAATCGGCAACGATGGCGAGTGCACGGCCGCACAGAGTGCATGCAATGTCATAACCCGTGGCCAGAAACTACGCTTGCCTTCACACCAGAACAATTGCATCAGCCCGACAAAGGTGCCGCGTCAGAATGGCTGACATTGGTGCGAGAAGGCTTCGTTGAAACACTCGATCCTCAACGCAACGTCATCGAGCCTGACAAGTGCGTGCGCCGAGCATTGAGCGCTTCGTCAAGCGATCCAATTGACCTGCGGGCTCGTTCTTACTTGCACGCGAACTGTGCGCATTGCCATCAAAACGGGGCAGGTGCCGCCATCGCATTGTCGCTCAAAATCAACGATGACGAAAAGGGGCTTAAGCTGATCGATATTGCGCCTCTCAAAGGAACTCTCGGATTAAAGGATGGAAAGCTAATTGCGCCTGGCGATCATCTTAGCAGTGTTTTGCTTTTCCGTATGGCCTCTAGTTCGACCGGACGCATGCCTCACATTGGATCGCGCGAAGTTGACTTCGGAGCGGTGACTCTGATAAGTGAATGGATCAATGGTATGGCAATGTCAGACGTCACTCTTAAGACCAAGGCGGCTGGTGACTTGAAAACGTCTGCCGCGGCGATTATCGAGTCGTTTGCTGCGAAGTCAGGCGCTAATTCTGACTCAGCAGTCGGCGAAGATCGTATGCGATGGGCGATGGCGTTAGCGATCGATTTGGCTCGAACCCAATCGGCCGGCACTCTGCCAAAAGAGGTCATATTAAGCTTGGCCAACGTACCTGATCCGCTGATAAGCAGTCTCTTCGAAGCCTTCGTGCCTTCTGGTCAGCGGCAACGCCGCCTTGGACCCGGGGCAACTTATCCAGAGATCGCGGATATCAGCGGCAAGGCAGCTACCGGCCAAGCTTGGTTTTTTGATCAAAACAAATCGCAATGCGCCAAATGCCATCGGGTTGGCGAACGTGGCGGTCAAGTTGGCCCTGACTTGTTGCACGTCGGTAAGAAGCTATCACCCACTCAATTGTTTGAATCGCTCGTCGATCCCAGCCGTGTCATTGAACCTAAGTATCAAAGTCAAACCGTGTTGCTGACAGACGGAAAAGTCATCACTGGATTGTTAGACCAAGAATCAGCGAAGCAACTTACACTGGTCAATGCACAGGGAGAAAAGATCGTCATTGACGTAGCAGACATCGAGACGCGAAAGCTCGATACAAAGTCGATCATGCCGAATGGTTTGGGCGCCGAGCTTACCGCGCAGCAAGCAGCGGATTTGATAGCATATTTATCGAGTTTGCAGTGAAGTATTGACCGATTTTGCGGATTGAATAAGATCACGGTAAACTTCATAAATGGCAGACGGGCAACTCAACAATCCGCACGACCGATTCGCATTTTTTGCATTTCATGATTTGAATGTGTCTAGGAGCTTCATTGAAACACGCTTGCCCGACCCAGTGGTTCAATGTCTCAATTTAACTACGTTGCGCGTCGCGTCGGGTTCGTTTGTAGATGACATGCTGCAATCCAGTGAGTCGGACTTGCTGTTCGAAGTGGACTTGCGTGAACGCGTCATTACCCAAATGGCTAGAAAGGATTCGAAATCCAAAAATTCCAGGAGTGCTCTGATTTATATACTGTTCGAGCACAAGAGCTACGAGGAGCCCTTGCTGGCATTTCAATTGCTCAAGTACATGGTGCGAATTTGGGAGAAGCAATTGCGAGAAAACAAACCGCTTTCGCCCATTGTGCCGATTGTTCTTTACCACGGGGAGTCAGAATGGAAAACGCACCGAAGTATGGCAGAACTTTTGTCTCCGCCAGCGGATTTGACTGCATTTGTCCCCGCTTTCGAGATGCAGATCATCGATCTGAGTCAAATCGCCGACGACAGACTGGGAATTGGCGATCCGTTTTTACAAGTAGCTTTGCTCCTGCTAAAATACGTTAAGACAGCGAGCATCCGTGAGCGATTATTGGGCTTGCTCGAAAATGTTCTTCACCAAGAAGAGCCTCGATTGCAAGCCGTGCTAGTTTATTTATTTAGTGCCGCAACGAAAGTGGATCGAACTGAAATGAGCGAAGTCATTCAAAACTATTTGCACAACCTTGGTACACCACTCCCAGGTTCAATCGCCGAATTATGGGTGAATCAAGGAATCGAGCAAGGAATCGAACAAGGAATCGAACAGGGAATCGAACAGGGAATCGAACAAGGAATCGAACAAGGAATCGAGAAGGGAATCGAGAAGGGAATCGAGAAGGGAATCCTGCAAGGGAAAGAGCAAGGAATCGAACAGGGAGTGGTAATTGGGCAAGTTCAGTTGCTACAACGCTTACTTGGCATTCCCATCGCTTCACGTGACGAGCTTGCGGCTTGTTCCATTGACGACTTGTCAACTATGCTCGAATCCCTTCAAGGGAAACTTGAACATCAAAGTTGAACCAATCAATCGTAGGGCAGTATACCGTACGGGAGGTTCTCGGTCGGGACCGACTTCGAACGATAATTCATTAGCGAACAGGCTTCCCGATCTGCTATTTGTCAGAGTCAAGTTTGAACCAACCTACAAATTACAACACCAAAGTCCTCAATCAAGCGTACCTTGATTTTAGCGAAGGCACGCTTGTATTGGACAATTGGTCACGGCAAGCGATTACTCACATTTTCGGTGATGGTATCTGGACGTGGGACGAACGTACGAGCTTTTGGCGGACTAACGCGATCAACTATCCGTCGATTCGAAAAACACTGGATGCGAATTCGTACGGAACGATTGATCGCGTTACCCAATGGCAGCTCGTTGTTTGGTCCAATGTTTGTCTTCCTGAGCTCCGTGATGAACAAAGGGATGCCGTAAGAGCGTGGACTGAGACTCGCCGAGGTGTCGTAGTAATGCCAACAGGGACTGGCAAGACCGAGGTTGCACTGCGCATTATGGCAGATCAAGGGTGCAGCACTCTGGTTGTCTCACCCATTCGCGATCTGATGTATCAATGGCATCGGCGAATACTCAAAGGACTTGGTTACGATGCCGGTATCGTTGGAGATAATATTTTCAATGTTAAGCCCGTATCCGTAACGACCTTCGACAGCGCTAGTATTCACATGCCGAAGATGGGAAATCGCTTCCAACTGATCATTTTCGACGAGTGTCATCATCTCCCCGGCCCCGTTCGCAGCGATGCCGCTCGAATGAGTATCGCACCGATGAGATTGGGTTTGACTGCCACCTTGGAGCGAGGCGATGGGCAACATTCCAAACTGGATCAATTGATTGGCCCCATGGCCTATCGTTTGGAAATAAGCCAAGTTCGCGGCGGATCGCTGGCCGATTTCGATGTCTTTCGCGTTCCTGTTTACTTGAACGAAAGAGAACGAGTCCGTTACGATCAGTTGGGTGAAGTGGTTTCGGGCTATGTATACGAACGCCGACAAAACGACCCGACTTTTACTTGGAAGACGCTCTGCGCTGAATCGCAGAGCAGCGGCCAAGCAGGTGTCATCATGCGGGCTTACCGCGAAAAGAAATCGATCGAAGATCGCGCTGAGGAGAAACTGAGAGTTCTCGAAGACTTGTTTCGATTGCATCATGGAACACCAATTATTATCTTTGTTGGCTCCAACGCAATGGCTCGCGATGTTTCCCTTCGATTTCTTATTCCCTGTTTGCTCAATCATTGTGGCAAAGCGGAACGAATCGACTACCTCGACGGTTTGCGTGACGGAGTTTATCCGGCTATCGTCGCTAATCAAGTTCTCGACGAAGGGGTTGACTTGCCGGAAGTAAAAATTGCGATAGTCATCGGCGGTATGGCTTCGACTCGACAAGCAAAACAGCGACTTGGACGAATATTGCGGCGCCGCGGAGAAGAGCGAGCAATACTTTACGAAGTCGTTGCAAAGGACACGAACGAGGCTGGACGTTCTCGCCAACGAAGGAAGAACGATGCATACGTAGGAACTCGCACTCGCAAGGTTTGAATCGCCAATGGCAGGGCCAAGAAAAAAGTCTGCACGTGGAATAATAAATAGACATGGCAAAACCAAAACGCAACATGGGCTTTGGGAATACATGCCTCACGAAAACGAACAGGAGGCTTAAGCTTAGAGGTCAATGGCACTCACTTTGAGCCGCAACGCGCTAGCGTGCGGGCTGGAATGTTGGGAATCACCTTCGAACCCGGCCCTCATGCTAGCGCATTGAGGCTCAAAATTCATAAGTGAATGCCATTGGGCTTAGAGGCTCCGCGAATTGAGATGACTCTGCTAAAAATTGTGCTGATCGATGTTGTCTTTGGTAAAAACCATGATGTCGCCTAGCATAACGTTGTCACCAACAATCTGTTTTTCGCCAAGTTTTCCGGCTGAAAGCGAGGTCATTCCTTTTTTCAGCGTACCACGGACTAGCGCATCACCAACGTAAACAGTCAAATAGCCCAAGTCGATTGTGTTCCACAAGATGACTGACTTGACTGTGCCCTTCTTCACAAAACTCTTCATATCGTTCGGTGTTGATAAACCGGTGACCAGAATTGATCCTGATTTGCCCATCTGCTCGACTCCCTCCGCTGCACCGGGAAACGAAACGGAACTGATACCAAAAATCCCTTTAAGTTCCGGATACTTTTTGACGACGTCCATGGCGTCGGCCAACGCGCTGCTGGCGTTTTCGCCAGGGTATTTGATTGTAACTAAGTTCAATTTGGATTTTGATAGTGTCGATTTCATGATTTCAATCCAAGCATTTTGGTTGGCTGATGTCGCATCCGAACTTATGATGACCACATCACCTGCAACCTCCGGTCCCAAGTCTTTTACCATGGCATTTACCATGCCGCCGCCAATGGACTGTTCCGTAGCTTGATTCACGAAGAATTCTCTGGATGCGGGGGCACCGTCTGCGTCCCAAGTAATTACCTTCACCCCTGCCGCGCGAGCTTCCGCCATGGCGGTCGCCACTACATCAGGTGCGTTCGGTGAAACACAAATTGCGTCGACACCGTCGACCACCCATTGATCAATCATCTCGGCTTGCTTTTTAGGGTCGCCGTCTGTCGGTCCGTCGTAGATCAACTCTATATTTCCGAGCTCACGGGCAGCTTCCATCGCGCCCTTGTGGCACGAACTGAAATAACCAATTCCCTTTATTTTTGGAAGCAAACAAATGGTAATTTTCTTTGCGCGCCCAGCGCTGGCCGTCGAGCCCTGTCCACTAGGCTGACTAGTTTGCTGGCATCCGATGAACGACAAAGCCGCTAAAAAGAGACCTGAAATCCACAGTTTTCGAATTAACAAGTTACTTCTCCTCACACTTAGGTCAGCCTGTCCACAGGCTGACAGAAACAAGTAGATCCGAATCTCCGAGGCGGACAGTCCTGCGTCCCGTTCCGCTCTGGCGATCACCTCATTCACGGTCACTTCTAACAAGCATTCGGTATACCAAAACCGAAACAATCAACAAGGCCCCGATGACGATTGAACGCAATTCATCAATTCTCCAGTAACGGCTAACAAAGAGACGCGTTTCATGAATGAGTAAAAGCCCAAGAATGGTACCAACGACGGTGCCTCGTCCACCGAAAATGCTTGTCCCACCCACCACCACAGCCGTAATTGCATCCAACTCAAACCCCTTACCGGCATCGGCCCTAGCCGTATCGAAACGAGAAACGTAAATGATCGTCGAAAGCCCCGCCAAAAAGCCTGACAGGCTGTAAAGCCAAAATCTGCATTGATCCACGGCAACACCGGCAAAGCGTGAAGCAGTCTCGTTGTGCCCAATCGAATAGATGTATCTACCATACGGTGTCTTAGCGAGAAAAATACCGGAGCAGAATGCGAGTACCGCAAAAACGTATCCAGGAAATGGAATACCCCACAGAGAGCCGCGCGCAACTAATGCAAAACCGCTGCCAAATTTCGAGTAGGATGCTCCCTGGCTTACTCCCTCCGCCACACCGCGATACGCTGCAAAGGTTGCAAGTGTAATGATCAATGGATGGACTCTAAGGCTCGAAATCAACGCGCCATTCAGTGCACCGCAAGCGGCGCCCGTCATCAAACTTGCAACGCTTGCTACGGTCACGCTCTGCGTCGCTGTAAAACTGATGCCAAACATAACTGCGCAGAGTCCCATCGTTGATCCAACGGATAAATCGATTCCGCCTGTGATGACAATCAAAGTCATTCCTAACGTCAAAATGGCGAGCTCCCACAATTGACGCGAAAGGGTCAGTTGGCTTTCAATCTTCAAAAACGTCGGCATGAGACAACCGGCCACCATCATCAAAACGATTAACGTCATGGCGACGGCTGCTTCGTGCCACCAGCGAAACCGGAAAAAAAATTCTTTCGGATTCATGTGCTTGATTCTCGCTTCGAACGTCGAGTCATCAGACTGTCACTGATGATCGCTAGAACAATGAACAGACCTTGTATCGCTTTGGTCCATTTCTCGCCCGATTCTCCAATGTCGAGAAACGTCAACACCGGACGAATCATCGTCATCAATATTACGGCCAATATCACACCCGTGATTCGCCCTTTTCCGCCTGAAATCGATACGCCACCGACAACAACGCAGGTAACAACCAGCAATTCAAAATCCGATCCTATTCCCGATTCGATTTTCGGCAAGCGAGGAACATCAACCACGGTGGCCAATGCGGTGAGAAAACCGGTGTAGGAAAACGCGAAGAGTTTCAGGCGCCGTTCCGACAATCCCGCAAGTCTCGCTGATTTCTTACTGCTTCCCAATGCATAAATTCGTCTTCCAACGGGCGTTTGGGTGAGCAACACAGCGGTAGTTAAGACAACAACACATGCCGTCCACACGCTCAGCGGAATCCCCAGGATGCCTTGCTTGGCGAGCGAAGTTAATCCAATTGGAAGACCGTCAATGTTCGATCCACCCATCGTCCAGATCGTTAAACCACGCAAAGAAGTCAGCAGTCCCAATGTAACGATGATCGAAGGAACTTGACCCACTGTAACGAACAGCCCAGTCGCTGCGCCCATCGCGGCACCCATGAGCAAAGTGACAGGAATCCCAATCCATGTGGCGAGATTCCAGTGGTGTTCCGAAATCATTAGCCCCATGGAAGCAGCCAAAATCGCCATCAACGAGCCCACCGAAATATCAATCTCGCCAGTGAGAACGACCAGCATTACGCCGCAAGCCACGATAGCGGTGGGTGCGCTGCGTGCAAATATATCATTCCAGTTTCCCAAAGATAGAAACCCGACATCTACCAAACCAACCGCAAAAATAACCATGGATATCAGCAACCCGAGGCTCACCTCGCGTTGCTGCAACAACCAATTGCAAGTACGTCCGATCGAAGTCATGCCGAGAGTTCCCTGTACGCATCCGGCAATGCCAGCGCGAGCACTTCGTCCTGAGTTGCAGTGTCACAGGACACTTCCCCAACAATCCTGCCCTCTCGTATAACCAGCAAATGATCGCAAAGCGAAAACAGTTCCTGCATTTCAGAAGAGATAATCAAGGTCGCCAACCCATCTCGAGCAAGTTTTCGAACAATTTGATGCACTTGAGCTTTTGCGCCAACGTCCACACCGCGGGTAGGTTCGTCCAGAATCAGTACTCGCGGTTGGCTTGCCAACCACTTTCCTAACACAATCTTCTGTTGGTTGCCCCCGGAAAGCGTCTCGGCCGCAACGTTTGGACCGGCCGCTTTGATCGATAGGCTGTTCATTTGCCGATGTACCAACTCGGACTCCAAAGTACGATTCACAAATCCCCGTCGAACCAGCGATGGAAGCATGGCAAGTGAGAGATTCTCTGCGACCGTCATCGCCAGAACAAGTCCTTCGTGCTGGCGATCTTCGGGCACGAGAGCGATTCCGGCTGACATGGATGCTCGTACCGAATGAGCTTCTAATGAAATCCCCGCAATGCGGACGGACCCAGTATCGTAACGATCGATGCCGAAAATGGCTCGAGCAATCTCAGATCGTCCTGCACCGACCAATCCAGCTAGCCCAACAATTTCGCCGTGGCGTAGTGCAAAAGAAATGTCATGAAATATCCCGTGACGTGTCAGCCCTCGTACTTGAAGTACGATGTCGTTCTTATCTTGTGTGATTTGAGCGCGAGGTTCGGGTACGTCGATTTTCCGACCAACCATCAATTGAATCACCTTTTCAACATCCAATTCGCCAACATGGTGTGTAGCCACGAGTTGCCCATCGCGCAGCACACTAACTCGATCCGCGATTTCAAAGACCTCTTCAAGTCGATGCGAAACGTAGAGTACGGAGACTCCCTCGGAACTTAGTTGCCGGACAACATTTAAGAGGGTTCGCGATTCGCGTGACGACAGCGAAGCCGTGGGTTCGTCCATGATCAGTAAACGGCAATTGCGTGACAGTGCTCGCGCGAGAGAGACCATTTGCTGCTGTGCCAGTGGTAATTCTCTCACCGGCAAATCCAAATCAATGGATGCGCCAAGCCGATCGAGTAAGTCCTTTGCGGAGGATTTCATGCGCCTTCGTTCAAGCAGTAAGCCATGGCACCAAGTCATTTCTCGGCCAACGAAAATGTTGTCAACCGCGTTGAGATCGGGAAAGGTCGCAGACTCCTGGTGCATCACAGCGATTCCAGCCGATTCCGAGCGCTCAACGCTGCCGGTTCTTAACTGCTGGCCGTGCACATGAATCTCGCCTTCATCCTGCACAACGACCCCTGACAGCATCTTGATAAGAGTCGATTTCCCAGCTCCGTTCTCGCCGCAAATGGCATGCACCTCACCCGCCGCAATGTCCAAAGATAGATGCCGCAAAGCGTGAACGCCGCCGTATGATTTCGAAAGGTTGTTTAGGTGAATAAACGGCTCTTCGTTCACAAATTAATTTCCTGGCGACGTTGCGCGCAACAATACGGCAATACTACGAACACTTACAGAAGTTTTGGCTGGAACGCATAATAGTCCCAAACGTCATCAAACGGTAGTGACATGTGCTCCTTGTGTGTTACCTCAGTCGTTTTTTCTTCGAAAGCTGGACGACTCAGTCAGAACGGCTTATCCTGCGTATGGAAGGACAAATCCGCGTCAGTCGCGGTAACCACTCACTCTCACCAAACCAGAAAAGTGATGCTTACGCGGGAACTCGCAATTGCAAAGTTTGAAAACGGTGAGCTTGTGCCTGACCGATTGACTCGCAGAAACCACTCGGAGTACATCGGTTTTGCTAACAGCATGCTTGAGATTTATCGCGGCGGCGTTGGAATGACACGGCGAAGTCTGCATAGCGCTGTTGAGAGCGTTTTCAAGGTGCATGTAGATTGCCCCGGACGGAGAATTCAGGCCTTTTGCAAATTGCTTGACGACGCTTCGGAGTTTTCAAAAGGTGACCGAAGAAAGGTCGTGCAATTGCGCCAGTCCGTCTTTCGTGCGGCAGCCAAGCAACATCCGTTAGTCGTCCAACGCGATGCGCTTTTTGAGACTCAAGAGTCCGAAGTCAAACGTTGTATTGCCGAGGAACATGGCATGGACTGGCCGCAACTGCACGACCGACTCTTCTCAGATTTGATGGAGTACCATGAACTTGAATCGTTTAAGGGATTTCCGGACGCTCGCGCACTCTTGTCTCGATACAACGTCGCTCAGACACAGGTGGTTTTGTTCGATGCAGTGAGAATGACAATTACCGCTAAGTGCGACTTCAAACAGATTCTTAAGTACGCGAAACTTGCGAGGCTGATGCATCGCATTACCAAACGTCCCGATCACTATCGATTTGAGTTTGATGGTCCCGCGTCGGTTTTGCAGAGTACGCATCGGTATGGAATTGCGATGGCTCGTTTCCTGCCGGGTTTGCTTTCCTGCCGAGGTTGGGCCATGACTGCCAGTTTGCGAGCAACTCATTTTAGACCACCGATCAATTTCCGATTGGATGATGCTTGTCAGCTAACCAGTGGCGTGGTAAGTGCGACTGAGTTTGACTCTACTGTTGAGGAGTCCTTTTCAAAAGAATGGGGTAAGGAGCCGAGAAACAGTTGGCAAATGGAGCGTGAGACTGAGATTATGCACCGGGGACAAACGGCGTTCTTCCCCGATTTCGTTTTCATTCACAAGGATGGCACGCGAGCCATGTTGGAAGTCGTTGGCTATTGGACGCCTGAGTACCTCAGTTATAAGGCCAAAGTTCTTGAACAGTTCATCGAACAGCCGGTGCTGTTGGCGATTGCTAGACCGTTGAAGGGCAAGTTCAAGCCACCGATAGAGCATCCAGCCATCTATTTCAAAGACACGATCAAGGTGGATGCCGTGTTGGAAATGCTAGAGGCATTTCGACGTACTGGTTAATTCACTCAGTGCCTTTGACAGGAAGAAACCTTCCCTTTGAAAGGGGAAGGTTTTAGGCGTGCGTATAGCTTCTCTGAACTTCACCTTGACTCGGTGTTGCTTGGCTGAGCAGCTTGTCGAATTGACTCTTCTGTTGGCTCACTATTCGACTTTTCGAAGGCGAGATTGCTCGGTTCCTTGCCGATTCGATAGCCTGGGACCACCAAGATGTTATAGGGGACGTCGTCTAGTGCGTCCGTCGCGTGATACTGTGAATCAGTCTTGGCGTCAGCATCGTCCGTCACCAGAAACTTTACTTTGCCAACGCAGACTTCTGAGCTCTTGCTATAACATCCAAACGATATGTGTTCGGCATCGCTTGGTACGGACAACAGGACTTTTATAGTGCGACATGGTGCATTTTCGGATAGCGAAATCCCTTGAAAGCGACGCGTGGCTTTCAAGGATTCAATAAACAGAGCAGATCCATTAGCCGCCGCAGTCTTTGCCGCAAGAACACGATGCCCCGTGTATGCAGAGCCTTGTCGTCGCGGCTTGCGGCCAAGAAATGGGGCCGAAGAGGTTGGTTCGTGGCGACTAGCCCAAACAAATGCACCGGCTTCGTTTGCATACTCGTCATCGCATTGCAGTTCGAGTTCGAGAAGGACCGTTTTCCCACGATAGTCGGCAGCATTGATAGTCTGTCCGAACAAGGACGGTAGCGCCGAGAAAGTTGAGTCTGTGCTAACCGATATGGAACCCAGCGCCTTACTTTTTGCATCTGAGTTGATGTTGATCCAGCTATCTATTGAATGGAATGTGCTGATCGGACCGTCGGCCAACGACGGAATGAAGACATCAAATTCAAAGTGCACTTCAGACTCACGCTCGGTAACCTTCATCGTCTCGAGGATAGAGGACTTCAGCTCACGAAACGTTTTGTCCTGGTCGGTTGACAGGCCTGCATTTGCAACCTTTCCTACCTCAATGAGAGTCCTCATCTGCGTCGCAAAACGCTTGGCAGCGCGAACATCTTGCATGGCAACTCGAACGCTGCAAGCGGGCATCTTGCATCCATCCACAAATAGACCAATCTGTTTGACGTCCTTTAGAAGTAGCAATGGCTGAAATCCAAGGATTTGAAATTCCGACTCACGCGGTGAGCCCTTAAGGAAGGCTTCCAGTTTGCTTGGCCATGTGGCACAGTCCGTGTAAACCATTCCAAACGCGGCGTTCTGATAGTCTTCACGGAACATCTCGGGAATGGAGTCCAACGCAAAACGCTGGCCCTGAACGAATTGCTTTGCTTGTTCAAGTGAACCGAGAAAGTATCCTTGTTCATCGTCAATCTGCCATTTTTCAGGCTCATCCGAGGTTGAGCTTTGCGTGATCCCTGAGATGGTTCGACCGCCCACTTGTTGCGTTGCTACGGTTCGAGTTCGAAAGTCATTTCCTAGATTTGCGGGATCATGGAGTTTAGTTAGCTGCCCGGGAAGCGTAGATTCCCCTTCGCTAAAGCTCACAGCGAAACTCGAGCTTCCATGCAAACGTTCCTCGTCTCGCCATTTAACGATATCAATGCACTGACCATGAATGGTAGCTCGGTCTGGGAACGGGCGCCCTATCGACGAAATAGAAAACCATTCTTGAAACCAAGCCGCTTCGGGACCAAACTCGCCCGCGCGGAATCGCCCCGGCCGGTAGACCATGGCCCCCTTTAGCTCGACGGGTGGATAGGCCGCTAGGAATTCTTTCGATAGCGGTTTTAGATTCGTCTGCTCAGTCGACTCATTTTGCTTTGGCGTTTCCGTCGCTGCAGTCGGTTTTTCATCTGGTTCCTGCGTGGTGCCCCGCAAACCCGCTAGCGGAATTGCCGTGCACATAATTGCGATGAGTGCAAGAATCGACCAACGCGATCGAGTTGAAATGGGCTTTAAGCTTCCTTGCCTTAACATGATAACTCTCCTTGTAACACAAATTTGTCCTGCGGACAGCATCGAGCCTAACCTCGCATTCGAAGTTACAAAACTCTGCTGACTACGCAACGCTAAACTTGCCAACGCTCGTCCATAAACTTTGGCATTACCAACTTTCCCCGCCGCAAGCTGATCCGCCGCCAGTTCTTGCTCCAATCGCAATCGATGGACCAACGCGTGGACCATCGGATGAAAGAACAGCAAAATGCGTGTCCAACTGCTGATGATCACCCAAAAGAAATCGTGCCGAATAGCATGTGCTAGCTCGTGTGCAATCACCGCAGTTCGCTCCGCATTCGACCATTCTCGCCAATCCGTATGAAGCAGCACGGTCACTTGCCGCCATCCAACGGTTGCTCCTATCGGCACTAAATTCGATTCTCGGACCGTCGGAGTTCGTCTTAGTCCAAAGTCTCTCGCTTGCTCGGAAATGAATTTCAACATGCCTTGGTCCTGAACAGGTTTGCTGCACCGAAGTATCCGTCGCATGTAGAACCAGCTCGAACACCAGAGCAACGACATAGCACCTAAGCCAACAACTGCGAACAGTGTCAAACTGACGTTGCGAACCTTTGCCACCGGTCGCTGCCAGACCTCCGAGTCCCGAACCTCGCGATCCACGCGATGAAGGTATTCCGAAACGAATTGACGTATCGTACCGAGACTGCTTGGTCTGGCGGATGCAAGCAAGAGACTCGTTTCCTTCAATTTATTGGAAACGTGCTGGTGGCTCTCATTGTTAAGCAATGGAACAGAGGGATTTGAAATTGCCGCCAGTTCGATATCGGGCTTAGCAGGTAGCTTTGCTGATCGTGGGGCTTCATCAAGTGCGAGACTCCATTGGCAACCGGGCACCACAGAAATCAAGGCAAGAAACATCGAGGCGATGCATGCGCCGGCGAGTATTGCAGTAACCAACTGAGGCCTACGTCCTCTCAGCGACCACGCAACAATGAGCGAAAGCGTGCAAAGAAGCGTAATCTGTATAAAGGACCAAGCAATTGAAACGGCAGTAATGATCATGAATCGGCTCCTTCCTCTTCGCGAAGCAATTCTTCCAACAGATTGAGCTTCCGCTTAGACAGATTCTTGTTACCGATGATGTTTAACACCAATTGTTCACGTGAGCCTTGAAAGACACGCTGAACGAGTTCAGAAACGAGACGCTTGGACACCTCTTGAAACGACTTGGCTGCCATGAATTGGAAAGGGCGTGCATCTCCAATTCGTTCAAGGAAATCTTTTTCCCACAAAATTTTGCAAAGAGTGGCAACCGTGGTGTACGTCAGGGGGCGACCACGTTTCTCAAGCTCATCGCGCGCTTCTTGTGCGGTCTGTTGTCCTTTCGTCCAAAAGACGTGCATGACTTCCAATTCTCGTTCGGTCAATGCCTCAGTTGGTGGCCTATTCATTGCAATTCACTATAGGTTGAAATCGATTAGGTTTGCTTAAGCAAATTTGGAAGTCCAAATATAGCGTCGCGAACGGAGCGGTCGCAAGAGGGAAAAGGAGCATAATGAAGAACTTAGCGAGCGTGATTGTCTAATTCGAGACGATGCTTGGAGTTTGTAAAAAGAGCTAGGATGCCTTACAATAATAGGGTATTGGAGTCTAACTGAAATGTCACGTTCACAATCGAATAGTAAAGCCGACGACATCATGGGAACGCCGTTCGTATGTGTGCGATTGGCTGAGCCATTTGATCAAATTGTTGCAAAGAATCCGGAATTAATAATTGAGCAATCAGCAACCGGGGAAATTGTCTTCATGCCACCAACAGGCGGGGAAAGCGGACGGTCGAATTCAGAACTTTGCTTTCAAGTTCAGTCATGGGCCAAAAGACACGGCGGCTATTGTTTCGATTCTTCGACTTTGTTTTGTCTTCCCAATGGAGCCAAGCGCTCGCCGGACGCTTCGTGGATAGCCTCCGAGCGATGGAAGCAACTTTCGAAGAAGGATCGCGAAAACTATCCGCCCATATGTCCTGACTTTGTTGTCGAGCTTCGTTCGAAAACCGATCGGCTCCAAGATCTTCAAGACAAAATGAACGAGTACGTTAACAACGGTGGGCGGCTCGGTTGGTTAATCGATCCGATTTGCCGCGTCGTCTACGTTTACAAGCCTAATTGCGATGTTGTCTGCTTGCAAGATTGTCGTCAAGTGAGCGATGACGCAATTCTTCCCGGTTTTGTTCTTGATTTGACTGCGATCTGGCCCGACTCGAACTGATTGAGCCATTGCCTCAGCTTAGGCCCTGTTTCTAAACGTAGCATAGGCATCTTGCCTGTGAGGATTTCTCATGAATACTCAGGCTGGAAGCCTAAGCTACGTCGATGGATACTAGGCGAGCAGTTTATCAACAACTTTGCCACCCACGTCCGTCAAACGAAAATCGCGGCCTTGAAAGCGATGAGTCAGTTTCAGATGGTCTAACCCCATCAAATGCAATACCGTGGCATGTAAATCATGAACGTGAATTCGATCCTCGGTTGGGAAGTAGCCGATCTCATCCGTGCTTCCAATCGTAATTCCAGATTTTACGCCTCCACCTGCAAGCCACATCGTGAAAGCCTCAATGTGATGGTCACGGCCCAGAAAGTCGCGAGGCTCGCCTTGTGGCGTTCGCCCAAACTCCCCGCCCCAAATGACCAACGTATCCTCCAACATCCCAAGCCGCTTCAAATCCTTGACCAAGGCAGCCGCTGGTTGGTCTACTTCACGGCAAACCTTGTCTAGTGTCCCAGACAATTCGGTATCGGGATTGCCGTGATGGTCCCAGTCTGTATGGTAGAGTTGCACAAAACGAACACCTCGCTGCACTAATCTTCTTGCCAACAAACAATTGTTAGCAAACGACGCTTGCCCAGCTTGTGCTCCGTACAATTGCAAGGTCTCAGCCGATTCGGTGCCAAAGTCCATCAACTCCGGTGCACTCGATTGCATTCGAAACGCCATCTCATACGCTGCAATACGAGTTGCAATCTCAGGATCGTTGGTATCGATCAATCGCATTCGATTAAAATCATTCACCGCCTCAACAAATTCGCTTTGGCGGGCTGCTGAGATTCCAGCTGGGTTGTCAAGATTCAAGATAGGCGCGCCACTTCCGCGAAGTGGCACCCCTTGAAATGTCGTAGGCAAGAACCCGCTGCTCCAATTGGGTGCGCCCCCACGGGGACCGCGCGGTCCGGATTGCAATACAACAAATCCAGGCAAATCTCTCGATTGACTTCCAATCCCATAGGTCAACCAAGCACCCATGCTCGGGCGGCCAACACGATTGTGACCCGTATTCATGAAGAACTTGGCCGGTCCGTGATTGAATACATCCGTCGTCATCGATCGAACGATCGCAATGTCGTCAACTATCCCGCCCAGATGCGGCAGACATTCCGAAACTACCTGCCCACTCTCTCCATGTTGATCAAACTTGCGGCGCGTACCCAGCAGCTTTGCATCTTTTTTGATAAATGCAAATCGTTGATTTTCAACAAATGAGGGAGGGATGATCTGACCGTCAAGCTTCTGAAGTTTGGGTTTGAAATCAAACAACTCGAGTTGACTGGGGCCTCCAGCCATGAAAAGAAAGATCACGCTTTTGGCTCGAGGTGCAAAATGAGGCGGCTTTGCGGCGAATGGATTGACGTCGGTCGCATTCGTCTCGCTTGCAATTAGCCCATTCTCGGCCAGAATAGTTCCCAGCGCCATCGCGCCCAAACCAAATTGACAATTTCGAAAAAAGTGCCTTCTCGTTTGTCCTATTACCGATTCATTCATGGTCGTCTCTAATGCTTTGTTGCGAATTGGAGTTGTTTTGTACGTAGCATAGGCATCTTGCCTTTTTATACCCCACAAGTCAATTCATATCGCTCTCCTGCCAGCTTGACTGGCAGGAAGCAAAGTTTGGCAACCAGAATGCGTCCCCACGCACGCAACTACCCCATTCCCCCATCGACCCGCCGCTTTTGGCGGCGGGTCGATGGGGGAATGGGAGTTCTAAGCATGGATACGATCTGGTTACCAAACTTCTCACCCGCAAGGCAAGCTTGCGGGAGTCGCAAGTCAGAGATGTGGGGTATAAAGAGGCATCTTGCCTGTGAGGATTTCTCTTGAATACTCAGGCTGGAAGCCTAAGCTACGTTGATGGATGATGACTTTAGAAACAAAGCACTAGCTCCGCTCGTACTATTATTCTCGTGTGACGAATTCGTCCAGGTTCATCAGTACCCGTGCCGCCGCGGTCCAGGCCGCAAGCTCAACCACATGCGAGTCAGTTGATTGGCTTTCAACTAACGCTGCGGCATTCATGGGTTGGCTGGAAAATGCCAAGCGTTGCATTGCTAACAGCTGCACCAACCGCTGAATCTCAAGAGTACTTGGCAATCGAACCAAGCAGCGGCGAAACAGCAGTGCAGCACGTGCCTCTGGCCCCAATTGAGTCTGGCTAAGAACCTCAATGGCAAGACTGCGGGCACACTCGATAAATTGAATGTCATTAGCCAATGTTAAGGACTGTAGCGGAGTGTTCGACCTTACACGTCGCGTACATGTCGTGTTTGCATCGGCCGCATCGAAAACACCCAACGCAGGGTAGGGACTTGACCGCCAGATAAAAGTGTACATTCCGCGGCGATAGCGATCCTCGCCAACGTCGGTTTTCCAAGGTTTGGAATCTTGTGTGAATTGATAGACTCCGTCTGGCTGCGGAGGATGGACGCTTGGTCCACCAAGTTTATGCGTGAGCAATCCCGATGCCGAAAGTGCACTGTCACGAACGATCTCGGCATCCAGTCGGACCCGCGATTGTCGACCGAGCCATTTGTTAATAGGGTCTGTTTCGGCGAGTTCAGGGCGATATTTTGAAGACTGACGATATGTTGCTGAGTTGACAATCAATCGGTGGAGAGATTTGACGTCCCAACCCGATTCAACGAACTTTAGTGCTAACCAATCCAACAGCTCTGGATGTGTGGGGGGAGCGCCTTGAGCGCCGAAGTCGTTCTCCGTTTCGACTAGTCCTCGCCCAAAGAAGTGCATCCAATATCTGTTCACTGTCACCCTGGGTGTGAGTGGATTTACCGGATCAACCAGCCATTTAGCGAAATCGATGCGTTTCGCCTCTTGTCCAGCAAGGATTAGCGGCGGCAATACCGCAGGGACATTGGATTGAACGGTATCTCCCTCGTCGAGAAAATTGCCGCGACGATGTATTCGAGTTTTGCGACCTTCGACTCGTTCTCGCAAAACCAGCGATGTAGCGATGACAGGTGAGGCGGCTTGCAGATCGGCGATCTGTTTGACCAGGGGGAACGCATTTCGGGCTTCGTCCGTCGTTTTGAAAAGTTCCGCAACAAGCTTCTTTTGGCCTTCGTCTCGACTTGCCGGTTTGACTTCAATGGATACTTGAGTTGGGCCAGGCAGTGTGCGATACAACTTAGGAGTAATTGTTGCTTCCCACTCTATTTGTTTTGCAAGAAACTCGGTCTGCTGTTCGGCAAGTTGCTTTTCTCTTTCGGCGATTTGCGAACGAATGGTGTTGCGCTTTGCGACTATACCTGAATCGATTTCTGCTTGTGTTGGCGCATCCATTTGCGGCTCGTCGCAATTGTTTAAGAAGGCGAATATCTGATAGTATTCTCGTTGTGATATGGGGTCATACTTATGGTGATGGCAGCGGGCACAGCCGAGAGTCAGTCCGAGATACACTAGACCGGTCGTGTCGACACGATCAGCGATTGCATCCACACGAAATTGCTCCGGATCAGTTCCCCCCTCATCGTTGGTTAGCGTATTTCGATGAAAGCCCGTGGCGATCAACTGATCCAGTTTTGGCTCGGGAAGCATATCGCCTGCAAGCTGCTCGATGGTAAACTGATCAAACGGCATACCTGTGTTGATCGCCTGAATGACCCAATCACGGTATTTCCAAACCTGTCGTTCAAAGTCGCGAGTAAATCCGTTGCTGTCGGCATATCGAGCAAGATCTAACCAGTGCCTGCCCCATCGCTCGCCGTATTCGGGTGACGCCAAATAGCGATCCACTAACTCCTCGAAGGCAACTGGCGAATCCGCTTTTTCGAACGCAACGACTTCCTCCGGCGTGGGCGCAACACCTCGCAAGTCGAGGCTCAGTCTGCGTATCAATGTAGATGACTCGGCTTGAGGCGACGGAGCGATTTCGCAAGACTCAAGTTTTGTTAAAACAAACTGATCGATCGGATTTGCAATCGAGGTCTTTTTTGCAACTTCTGGTGGGGTGGCATTTTTGAGAGATTGAAACGACCAATGATTTGAACTGGCAGTGAGAGTCCTTTCGGCTTGAGGAATCCTTGCACCGGCGTCGATCCAATTGGCAATTGCAACGATCTGCTCTTCGGTCAGGGCTGGGCCTTCCGGTGGCATTTTGCCAATGGATTGGTCCTCGGTGCGGAGAACTTTTAGCAATCGGCTTTCGCGAGAGTTACCGGGTAAGACAATGCTGCCACCGTCACCGCCAGCAAGGACTCCGGCGCCTTGGTCCAAACGCAAACCGGATTCGTGTTTCTTTTCGTCGTGGCACTTGATGCAATTGGCTACCAAAATTGGTTTAATTTCGCGAGTAAAGTCGATCGACGACTCCTCAGCGATACCGATGACGAACCAGGAAACGATATACAAAAGGCTTTGCATGAACTGAGTGAGATAGGGTGGGATGCAGTTTCCGAGAATGGCTAGATACTAACATACCCTAAGCAATTGGCCGCCTCAACAAATCCGGTGAGATCCTTTCGAATTGTTCCGATTCAATTGCTTTTTTTGGCACTTCACGCTGAACGCCAGCAAATCGGCCTTCCGACGGATTTCATCCGAATGGCGTGGACTTAAGGCCATTTCCTGGCTCCACTGGCCTTGTGCCAATGGCACTCAGTTGCCGTCCCGCTGGCGTAAAGCCTAATGGCACTCACTTTGTAAATTTTGAGCCTCAATGCGCTAGCATGAGGGCCGGATGTGCAAGTGATTACTAGCCCTCCAGCCCGCACGCTAGCGCGTTGCGGCTCAAAGTGAGTGCCATTTGGCGTAAAGCCAACGGAAACGATTGCATTCGCAAGAGTTGCATACTGGCGATCAACGCGAAGCTGAATTTTTCTTAATTTTGCTTCGGAAAGTGTGTACTCCTGACGCGTAGTGGTATAGATTGGTATGTCACACATACTCACTTGTTTTCGTAAGTTTCTAGAATCGGGCCAATCCGTTTTTAGAGAGCCCAAATCCCCGTCGTCCGAAATCGCCCCGTCGTTCGAAAACGGTAGTTGAGTTGTTAATATGACTCTGCAAAATCCTGATGACTCTACTCGACGTGCCCGTTCTTCTCGGCGGTCCAGGGTCTTACGTTTTGACGTCTTGGAAGACCGGCGTCTTCTGGCCGGAATCGAAGTTTTCGTATTCGATGATTTAGATGGATCTAGATCCTTTGACGC
>JAYTVL010000241.1:0-5743 GCA_043744075.1 Pirellula sp.
ATCCACGGGAACCTACTAACTGGATAGCCGTATGCGGGAAAACCGCCCGTACGGTTTGGAGGGAGGGGAGCCGGTCTACCCGGCTTCCCTACCCCTATCTCTTGTGGACGAGCGAGGGCCTCGCTCAGTTACAAAAACCCGGACCTGCTGCCCGCCAAGCCCTTGCTCAAGCGTCAGGTTACGTAGCGCATGCCCAAAAGACTTTCTGATTGATTATGGCAACTTCCATCGCTGATCCAAAACCAAATGTTCGCATTGCAAGCGTCGATGTGTATCGCGGCATGGTCATGTTTCTGATGTTGGCCGAAATCCTTCATCTTTACGATCTCAAAAAAATCGTAACTGGCGAGGGATGGCTGTCCCAAGCGACGGAGTGGTTGGCTTTTCACACCACGCACGTCGCATGGCGTGGGTGTTCGTTGCACGACATGATCCAACCGAGCTTTTCCTTTTTGGTTGGAACCGCCATGGCGTTCTCCATCGTGGCTCGAGGTTCCAAGGGCCAATCTTGGACTCGCATGTTTTTTCATGCGATCTCTCGGAGTTTTGTCCTGGTCTTCCTCGGGATTTTTTTAAGAAGCCTTGGTCGCCCGAGCACCAACTTTACATTCGATGATACGCTCACTCAAATCGGCCTGGGCTATTGGATCTTGTTCCTGTTATCTGGCTTGTCGCTGCGAGGCTTGATCGTATCGGTCGGGGTGATCTTGTTTGGGTATTGGTTGGCATTCGTTTGTTATCCGGCACCAGGACCGGATTTTCCTTACGAGCAATACGGAGTTGATTCCAAGTGGGGGGAGCATTATGAGGGTATCGCATCGCACTTCAACAAGAATTCCAATCTGGCGTCGGCAGTCGATCAATGGTGGATGAATTTGTTTCCGCGCGAAAAGCCATTCCAATACTCGGGTGGCGGTTATTGCATGCTCAGTTTTATTCCCACGCTCGGAACCATGGTATTGGGTTTGATCGCGGGCAAATTGCTACAGTGGGATTCGACGGTTGGGCGCAAGCAACTGTTTCTGTGGGTGGCGGCAGTCGTCTGCATTTCGCTGGCGTTAGTGATCGACGCGTTAGGACTATGTCCCATCGTGAAGCGAATTTGGACTCCGACGTGGGTTCTTTGGAGCGGTGGCCTGTGTTTTGTTTGGCTGGCGTTGCTCAATGTGCTGTGCGATATCGGCGGTTATAAGCGTTGGGGATTCCCGTTCCTGGTCATTGGAGCCAACTCCATCGCCGCTTACGTAATGAGCTGGACCATGAAAGAACCCATTCGCCTGGCCATCGAGCGGCACTTTGGCTATTTCCTTGAGAAGTTTTATGGTTGGCTGGGCACTTGGTTTTCATTAGAAAATCCACAAGCCTTAAAACCGTTGGTTCTGGGTGCGCTGACGTTGGGCGTGATGTGGTTGATTTTGCTTTGGTTGTACCGCAAACGCATCTTCCTGAAGATCTAAGAATCGCTAGTCAAAGCGAGTACCACGACGGCTCGTCCGGTTGGAGCAAACGATCCGTGCTTCGGTAGATGCGCAACGGTTTCGTCCGATCGGAGCTTGCCTCAGACGGACGCCGTTTTGGTGTCCTACGAAGGAAGCTCAGCCAAGGAATTCTCGCACTCCGCACCCGCCTCGATCGCCTTAGGCGGTCGAGGCGGGTGCGGAGTGCGTCGGTTAGCGTGCGGCTAGTTAGGACGCCAAAGCAAGGTTGAGGGGAGACAAGCTCCCGCTCAACCTGAGAAATAGTTAGTCTGCGCGACAAAGCCTTGTGAGCCAGGTTTGGGAGGTTGTGAAGATTCCTTCTGAGTGTCAGAATCTGAACTTGATTTGAGCGGGCGCAATTCGCGCACCACCTTTCTGAACCGTATTACTCGGAAGAGCAACTCTGAATGGAACATGTCAGCGGCAACATTTACGACTACCCCGTTTATTACGACTTGGTCTTTGCCAGCGACTGGGTTGCTGAGTTCAAGTTTTTAGAGGCGGCTTTCAAAAAGCACGTGGATGGAAAGACCAAACGGGTATTAGAGCCTGCGTGTGGAACGGGGAGACTGCTTTTCCGAATGGCCAAAAACGGGTACGTTGCGGAGGGTTTGGATTTGAACGAGAAGGCGATTGCGTACTGCAATGCTCGCCTCAAGAAACACGAACTTAGGCAGTCGGCGTGGGTCGCGGACATGTGCGACTTTTCCGTCAAGAAGCCGTTTGATGCAGCTTTCAATACGATCAACTCCTTTCGCCATTTGAGCACAGAAAAGGCTGCGGTCGCTCACTTTCAAGCCATGGCTCAGGCGGTGCGACCGGGTGGGATCTATGCCCTAGGGTTTCATTTGACGCCGATGGAGGGCATTGCCTCGGACACTGAGAGTTGGGTTGCCAAACGTGGGAATTTGCAGATCAATACGCGTATGTGGCCTCGCGACAAGGACGTCAAAGCGAGGATGGAACGATTCAATCTAAGGTTTGAGATTTACCGACCCACGGGTTCGATTCGTATTGACGACTGCTTGGCATTGAGAAGTTATACATGGAAGCAATTTGCTTCGATGATTAAAAAAGTCCCGGAGTGGTCCATCGAGACGGCCTACGACTTTGGCTATGACATCAACGAACCGATTGAAATCGACGCGGGTACCCAGGATGTCGTCTACATTTTGAAGCGGAAGTAGCCCCGCCAAGAACTTTCCGACGGTACGGTAGACTAGTGCCACAACTCGCAAGCTTCAGGCCACCAACGCGAGTTCTTGCCCAGGAAAATTCTCAGTCGCCTCGTAGGTCGTATCTTCCTGTCACAAAATCTTCCTGTCGCTTTCATCCCACTTTCACAAAGATCCTCATTGACCGTAAGGAAGCGCTTGCCAATATTCAGTCTAGAAGATAGTTTCGGTTAAAGAATTCGTTTGTTAATGTCCTTCCATTTTGAGTTGCTGAATGATTGCTGCAGATCGAACCAGTCAATTGCCAGACGAACAACGCGTCGTAATTACTGGAATCGGGTTAACTTCCCCCAATGGCCATAATTTGGAGCTGTTCCGCGAGTCGTTGCTGGAGGGCAAAAGCGGAGTCCGGAAATACAACATTCGCTATGTGGGGGACACTTTGGCGGGCGTTTGCGAATTCGAAACCACGAAATACCAAAGCAAACGCGATATGCGTCGGGGAACACGGGCTGGAACTGTTGGGATTTGGGCGGCTTCGGAGGCAATTCAACGGAGTGGACTGGATTGGCCAAACGTGGACAAGTCACGTGTCGGCATTTACATCGGGGTCACCGAGCACGGAAATGTCGAAACAGAGAACGAGATTTATTCCATCAAAGCCTACGACTACGACACAACCTACTGGTCACATCATCACAATCCCAGAACGGTCGCCAACAATCCTGCCGGCGAAATAGCCCTCAACATGGGGATTACGGGGCCGCATTACACCATCGGTGCCGCCTGCGCCGCTGGAAATGCAGGAATTATTCAGGGTGTGCAGATGCTTCGGTTGAACGAATGCGATTTGGCTATTGCGGGTGGTGTTTCGGAGAGTATTCACACTTTTGGTATTTTTGCATCGTTCAAATCACAAGGGGCATTGGCCTCGCACGACGATCCGACGAAGGCGTCTCGTCCGTTCGATCAGTCCAGGAATGGAATCGTGGTGGCCGAGGGTGCTTGTTTGTATACGTTGGAGAGACTGTCCGACGCAAAAGCCAGGTCGGCCAATATTATCGCAGAAATCGTCTCCTACGCGATTAATACGGACGCTACCGACTTTGTGTTGCCCAACCCAGAACGGCAGGCACAGTGCCTGCAAATGGCATTGGACCGCGGCGGATTGACGCCCGACCGAATTAGTATTGTCAGCACCCACGCCACGGGTACAAGTTCGGGAGATAGCCAGGAATGCATCGCTTTGCGCAATGTTTTTCAGGGTTGCGACGCCCTTCGCTTCAATAATACGAAGAGTTTCATTGGTCACGCGATGGGGGCAGCGGGCGCGCTGGAACTGGCCGGAAACCTGCCTGCATTCCAAGACAGGGTTTGCCATGCCACGATAAATGTGGACAATTTGGACGCGGAATGTGCTTTGCCAGGTTTGGTGATCAATCAGCCGCAGGAGTTGCCTCGCGTCGATTACATCCTTAATAATTCGTTCGGCATGCTCGGTATCAATTCTGTCGTTATTGTTCGACGGTTTTAGCCGCTCGCAAGTTGAAACCTTTTTCACTTACTTAATTAGGCCGACTTCCATGACACCCGCGGAAATCCGTGAAGAAATTTTGGACATTCTGAGTGAGATCGCACCAGATGAAGATCTATCTACGATCGACGACGACAAGTCGTTTCGCGAGCAACTTGAGATGGATAGCATGGACTTCCTGGACATCGTCATGGAGTTGCGGAAGCGGCATCGCGTTCAGATTCCTGAGGGAGAGTACGGCAACCTGGCAAGCATGGGCAGTACAGTAAGTTATCTTGAGCCGAAGATGCGAGACATCGTTAACGCTTAGTGTTTCGGATCCAAAATGGCTGAGTCAATCATGGACAATCTGACGAAGTACGTGCCCGGCTTCGGTTCGTATCGCTCGGAACAGAAACGTCGCGATGATGACTTGGCTGTCCGGAAATACTTGACAGATTGCCTTCAAGAATGCAAACGAGACTTGCAGGCGTTCCTGCTGCCACTCGTCGATCAAGCCAATTTCACTGCAATCGGACAGGGTGAAAAGCTAAGAACCAGTATAGAGCTTGCACAATCAAAAATGCGAGCGGCGGTCGAGGGATATTCGTCATGGTTTGAAAGCACCAGGATTGATGAATCGAAACTCAAGCAAGTCTTGGATCTTGATAACGACCTAGTGGGCGTGGTCGATCGATTGCATCACGAGATCACCAACCTGGCGGCAATGCAACCCGACTTTGGAGAAGCCCAAGCGATTGTGACCAGTTTTAGAGATCGATTCTCGCGCCGCAACGAGCTTCTTTCGCGATAGGGATAGTGTATGGCGCACTCGCTTTCGTTGCTTTGACCCCGCCCCACTTGGGCTTGGCATGGCAACGAGGATCCTCCGAAAACTTCCGAGATTGGCCGAAACATGGCTTCAATCGATTGAAAAGAAAGAAAAAAGGCGGTAAAACCTGCCTTCACATGCTTATGGTGTTTTGTGCGGCACTAAAATAGCGGAGCGGTTAGCGATTGTGCTTTGCCGCTCTTTTCGTTCTTTTTGTCTATTAGGAGCTTCGTTACTATGAGCTTAAGAAAAACACGTTCCAAAGCGTTTACGCTCGTGGAATTGCTGGCACCCCGAGCAGTCCCAACCCAGGTCGCGGAACAAGCGCTTACACGGATGCGAACGGACGATTCGAATTGATTTGCGATGACCGCAAAGGCGCCATTATTGGCAAACATCTTGTTCGGATCATGACCCGAGGCAATGAAGTCGTGGGGGCTAGTCCTGAAGGCGGATCGTCGGACGAAACACCGACGAATCGAACAGTCGATCCAATCCCCGCAGAGTGGAATTCGATGAGCAAGGTGGAATTTGAGGTTCCCGCAAGTGGCACGGACAAGGCGAACTTCGATATCGAAACGAAACGCCCGGTCAAATAGCGGGCTGTGATTATTGTCGCCTTTTGCTCCGCAAAAGTGCGCCTCGATAACGCACTTTTGCGGAGCAAAAGGCGAGTGCGCCTTTAAAGGCGATTGATTTGCTGGGTGGAAGTCCTAGTCAGGGTAACGTTACCGCCCTGTATCCG
>JAYTVL010000242.1:0-5705 GCA_043744075.1 Pirellula sp.
GCGACAACTACATTTCCGCTTCGTGTTGCCTCAGCGCCGGATGTTACCGAAATCACGAATGTAAAAAGAATGCTGCCATTGGGCTGCTGAGCGCAGCGAAGCAGCCCAATGGCAGCATCGTCGACCTCTAATGGTGGAAAACGAAGAAACGACTATGTGGTACCAACAACTAGCTGTTTTGCCATGTTACATCGCCATTGACCTATTCGTCGTTGCAGTGTTCGAAGGGTTTTGTTAGACAAATTATTGCGATTCGTCGTTTCCTGGTTGCGTTTCCGCCTCCTAACTTCTAATCTTGTAGTAACCCACCAACGGTTCCCTCGCAAGCATCAAGTATCCTTCCATCATTGATCGCTGCTACCAACGAGCTCCCGCAATGCAACAACTTCTGCAAAGCTATTTATTGCCTCGGACTTGCTGTCTCCTATTGGCCTTTGTTCTATGCCAGTCCAACAAACAAGGGCTAACATCGGAGCCAATCCAGAACAGCGATGCCACAAATAGAGCAGACATTCAGCGACCACTTAACTTTGAGAACGACATCGTTCCTATCCTCACTAAGTTTGGCTGTAATGCGTCCGGCTGCCATGGAAAAGCAGAGGGGCAAAACGGTTTCAAACTCTCGGTCTTCGGTTTCGATCCGCTCGCCGATCATACTGCCATTACTAAGGAAGCACGAGGTCGCAGAGTTTTTCCTGCATCGCCCAAACAGAGTTTGTTTCTTGAGAAGGCTAGCGGTGGTCTACCTCATGGTGGTGGAATTCGAATCCCACCCGATCGACGGGAATATGATACGTTGTTCCGTTGGATTTCAATGGGGTCGCCTCTCGGTTCGGCAAATGACCCACATATCACCGCGATCCAAATTACCCCGCATTCATCTCAATTGACGATGGGGCAAACACAACGGTTGACGGTAAAAGCAACTTTCAGCGATGGCTGGCAAACGGACGTAACTGAACTTGCGATGTTCCAGTCCAACAACGAAGGCTTGGCTACAGTCGACGACAAAGGCCTCGTGTCGGTCGGCAGAGTCCCTGGCGATGTGGCTGTTATGACCAGTTATCTTGGACAAGTCGATGTGTTTCGAGCTTTAGTACCAAGAGAGCGAATCGACTCTTCGAGTGGTTCCACATCCGCATTTGCCGAAGCGAACTTCATTGATCAGCATATCCATGCCAAGTTGAAGCAATTGAATCTGCAGCCATCCTCTTTGGCCGATGATGCCTCCTTCTTGCGACGAACGTACCTCGACATCATCGGTACTCTGCCTTCACCGGCCGAGGCACGATCGTTTTTGAAGGACGCAAGCGCTGCTCGTCGAATCGATCTTGTAGATCGATTGCTTAAACGTTCAGAGTATGCCGACTACTGGGGACTCAAATGGTCCGATCTACTTCGAGTCAATCGCTTGGAATTGGGACGCAAGAACGCTCATTTGTACTATCAATGGATCCGTGACAGCTTCCTGCAGAACAAGCCCCTCGACCGTTTCGCACACGAGCTAATCACTGCCGAAGGACCCATTCGAGAGCAGCCTGCCGGACTATTCTATAAAGTGGTCTCTGACTCAAAGCAAATGGCCAGCACACTCTCTCAAGCTTTGCTCGGCGTCCGCATTGAGTGTGCTCAGTGCCATCATCATCCCTATGACCGTTGGGGACAAGAAGACTACTATGGCATGCAGGCATTCTTTACTGACGTAGCCTTCAAGACTGCAGCACAGGGGGACATGCTGGTATCAACCGGGTCCGCCAAATCGGTGAATCCGCGTACTGGTCTGCAGGTAGCCGCGCGTGCACTTGGCGAAAAACCTCCGATCGACATCAGTCCTAATGCAATGAAACCAAACGGTTTGCGATACGAATTGTCGGGATGGATGACGGGTAAACAGAATCCTTATTTCGCCCGCAACATGGCCAACCGCATTTGGGCACAGTTCATGGGGCGCGGATTGATTGAGCCTGTCGACGATGTGCGAATGACCAACCCTGCCTCGCATCCAGAACTCCTTGATGCGTTGGCTGATTATTTGAAAGAGCATGATTATGATCAACATGCGCTCATTAAGTTGATCGTTTCATCGAATACCTATCAACGTTCTTCTGAGCCGAATGAATCGAATGCCAGCGACCAACAAAACTATTCGCGATATCCGTTGAAACAACTTGAGGCGGAAGTGCTATTTGATGCTGTTTGCCAAACAACCGGCGTATATGAAAAGTTTGCGGGTGTTCCGGAAGGGAGTCGCGCGATCCAGTTGTGGGACAGCCATGTACCTCACTATTTTTTGCAGTTGTTCGGTCGACCGATGCGAGCGACTGCGTGCGAATGCGAACGAGTCGGCGAACCGACGGTTTCTCAAGTCCTGCACATACTTAATTCACCAGAGATACAGGCCAAGCTGTCACACGATGGTGGTCGGTTAGCCAAACTGATCCACTTGACCGATGAACAAGTAACGGAAGAGCTGTACTTTGCGTTCTTCGGGCGTCAGCCCACATCCGCTGAACGTCTCGTAGCCTGTGAACATTTGCAGAAGCGCACAGACCGACAGCGTGCTTTAGAAGATCTTGCTTGGAGCATGATGAATTCAATGGAGTTCCTGTTTAACCACTAGGAGACATCGATGAACCGAAACTTTTGCGATGGTATGCAGCGTCGTGACTTGTTGCGAATGGGCGCGGCAGGTGTATTTGGCATGGGCCTTACACTTCCTCAGATCTTGGCAGGGCGAGCACAAGCCGCGGCTACCGGATCAGCAACCAAAGAAGTTTCGTTGATCATCCTCTTTTTGCAAGGTGGTTTGTCGACGATCGACACATGGGATATGAAACCACAAGCGCCTTCGGAGTTTCGTGGTGAGTTCAAACCGATCAATACCAATGTGCCGGGTATTCAACTGTGTGAACATCTTCCTCGCTTGGCAGGACAGATGGACAAGTTCTCGCTGGTGCGTTCGTTTGGTCTTTCCAACTCGGATCACGGACCAGCTGATCACTATTTGCTTACTGGTTATCGTCCCGGCGGTGGTTTCAACGGCGGGCTAAAGCCTAACAACCAGCGCCCTGCTCACGGCGCTATCATCGCAAAGAAGTTAGGGCCACGTGGAGCGGTCCCCCCTTACGTCTGCTTACCAAAAATGCATAACAGTGCCGGGGCGTCGTACTTGGGATCATCGGCTGCACCCTTCACTGTCGAAGCGGATCCCAATGCTCCAGACTTCGTTGTTCCCGACTTGGCTCCGCCGCTGGACATTGATTCACAGCGACTTGGTGACCGCCGCACGTTGCTCCAGCAAGTCGATCGATTTCAGCGTGGTACAGAAGCCAAAGCCAATCGCGGTGCCAGCGCAATGAGCACTTATCAACAGAAAGCGTTCGAATTGATGACTTCGTCCGCTACGAAGAATGCCTTCGATATTTCGCGCGAGACCGAAAAATTGAGGGACGAGTACGGGCGCCATTCCTTAGGCCAATCGTGTTTGATGGCAAGACGTCTGGTCGAAGCGGGTGTGCGCTGCGTGTTGATCGATCATACGAATTGGGATACCCATTATGGCAATTTCAAAGTCCTCAAGAATGATCTACTGCCTCATCTCGACACCGGAATGTCAACTTTGTTTCGCGATTTGCATGACCGAGGTTTGCTCGAAACGACCATGGTGCTGGTGACTGGAGAATTTGGACGCACACCTCGCATTAACAAAGATGCCGGTCGTGATCACTGGGGGCCAAGTACTGCGATCGCCTTGGGAGGTGGTGGTATCCAAGGAGGAATCGTCGTAGGCGCATCCAACGAACGAGCTGAAAAGCCAGCCACCACGCCTTACGGTCCCGAGGACTTGGCTGCCACCATTTATAAATGTCTTGGTATCGACCCCAAAACAGAATTCCATACACCGGAGGGAAGACCCATTCCCATCGTTCCGGGAAATGGCCGAGTGATCGAAGGACTGATGTAAGGCCTGCTGAAGCATGAATAAATATGAGACTTCTCGCTCATCGCCACCATACTTTGTTCTCGTTCCCTGGCTCCGCCAGGGAATGCACGGCTCCCGAGGCTCTGCCTCGCATCGCAATGACGTCCGAGAGCGATACTCATGGGCGGCAGGCAGAGCCTGCAATACAGTGGGTTCCAAGGCAGAGCCTTGGAACCAGATGGTGGCGATCGGCGAGAAGTGTCAAAAATATCTTTTCTTCGCTTGGATGGTGATCACTTCGAACCCCGTAAGGGGAGTGGCATATTGGAAAATACTAGTAGCTGGACTCCCAAGAGTTCAGTCACTGCTTCCAATTGCGATCAGAAGTCTTACGACTCCTGCTACGTTTGGTATTTTTATAACCGCCGCTCGCCTGATTGCGGATGCTCCAACGGCCGTCTACATATTTCCGGCTGGTGGACAACGAGGAACGGATGTCGAGTTTCGATTTGGGGGTTACGATTTACATGATGGTTGTCCACTCGAAATGTCTGGAACCGGCATTGTTCCTTCGCCTAAAGTGAAACCAGCGGATCGAACTCTATGGTTCGAAGGTCCTGTTATACCATTGCCCGATTCACAGGCTCAGGAAAGTTATCCGCGAGATCAATTAGGACAAGTCTCTATCGCAGCTGATGCATCACTTGGATTTCGCAGGGCACGTGTCCGGAACTCGCAAGGCGTCTCAAACTGGCTAAACTTCGTCGTAGGTGATTTACCGGAAATCGTAGAACAAGAAATCGATGGTGCGCCGTTACCTGTTGCTGTCGTTTTGCCAGTCACGATTAACGGACGCATCTTCCCGCGAGAAGATGTTGATATTTGGAGCTTTGAAGCTCGAGCCGGTGTCAGCTACACGTGCGAAGCAATGGCAGAACGATTTGGTTCGACACTGGATTCGCGTTTGAGCGTGGTTGGCCCAAACGGACAATCGATCGCAGACAATGAAGACCATTTCGGCAAGGATTCACTATTGCATTTCACGGCTGCCGAGAGCGGCATTTTCCAAATTCGCATTCAAGACGCGAACTTCGGCGGCTTGCAACATTATGTCTATCGACTAACGATAACAGATGGTCCTTACGTCGAATCGATCTACCCGCTTGGCGGACAATATGGTTCCAACATCGCGATTGAAGCCGTTGGCCAGAATCTACCTGAGGCTCCGATCGCCCTTCAGTTGCCAGCCAGCCGTTCTGATACGAATGAGAAACTTTGGTCCACGCAGCTATCCATTGCTGGCGATCATACAAATGTACAGCAAATAGAACTGAGCGATTTGCCAGAATTGCTTGAGACAGAACCCAACGATTCGATCGAGCAAATTGCCAAAGGAGAGACAGTTGCTTGGCCAGTTGTGCTCAATGGTCGTATCGATCGTGCAGGAGACGTTGACAGTTGGCGATTCACCGCCCGCAAGAACGAATCGATTGCAATCGAAGTGCATGGTGCACGATTGGGATCACGGATCGATTCCGTTTTGTCCATATGCAACTTGGCTGGCAAAGAACTTGCGACAAACGACGATTTCGATAAGGGGGAAAGCGATTCGCGAATTGTGTTCGCTGCACCAGAAGATGCAGAATTCACGATATCCATTCGAGAACGATTTAGGCACCGTGGAGGATCTGGCTATCCCTATCGCGTTCTTCTGCAAGCAAGCGACACCGAACCGGATTTTGAAATGCAGACGGCGCAAGATGTAGTAAACGTCCCTCGCAAA
>JAYTVL010000243.1:0-5684 GCA_043744075.1 Pirellula sp.
GTAGTGGACGAGGCGACGAGTCCCTGCGATTTGCGTCGCATTCGGGACTACCCTAATCTTTAGCTGTCCCAGACCACTAGCTTGCATATTTGCATTGATTCGGAATGACGGTTATCCTCCCGTTTTCTGCTACAATCCAACCGCTTGATAACTAGAATGTTTGATGCTCAGCATTCGACGCGATTCAAATCATTGCGATGAACGATCCCAAACCTATGCCCGACAAATATCAGTTAACTGAACGTGATTGGCGAAGCTTGCTTCGAGAAATCCATTCGGGACAAGTCATCCCTGTTGTTGGTCCTGGGATAGTTACAGTGGATCGCGAAGGCTCTCCAGCAATTCCATTGCATCAGCATTTGGCTCCGGAATTGGCGTCCGAGCTTCAGCTTGATAATCCACAACGTTTCAAGGGATATAATGAAGTTGCTAGAGAATACTTGCTCCGCGGTGGTGAACGCAAAGAGCTTTACATTGTACTCGGCGAGATCCTCGACCGGATAAACCTCGAGCCATCCCAAGCATTGCTGGACTTGACTAGTATCAGCGACTTCAATTTGTTTGTTGCTGCAACTCCGGATCCATTGCTCGCGCGTGCTGTCGCTCGTTCTCGGCCTGGGTTCGTTCCCGAGCGTGGAGTCATTCGATTCCATCCAGCCGGCAATCCCTATGGTTCGAATGAAGCCCCGCTCAGTGGCAACTCCAAAGCACCGTGTGATCTACCCGACAGCTTTCGAGGACCGCTGGTTTATCACATCCTCGGTGACTACAACACGATTCCGGACTTTGCTGTCTGGGAAGAAGACTACATGGAGTTTATTTGCGGGCTCATCGAGAATCGTGATACGTTGGAGAATTTGTTTCGATTGCTTTCCAATCGTGACCTGCTACTGCTCGGTGCACCCTCGGAAGACTGGATTGTTCGCTTCTTCCTGCGTGCGGCTCGAGGCTCGAGGTTGTCGGACCGAATGAAACGGGACTATCTCGCAGATCATTGTGGGCAAATGGGGGAGCCGATGATCTTCTTCTTTGACAAAGCCGTTCACGCAACGCGCATCATTGATGGTTCGCCATCTGACTTTGTGACCGAACTGACACGACGATGGCGCGAAATGTATTCGTCCGCCCATGACGACGATTCGTTCTTGCAACGGCAGCCCGACGAGATGCCGCGCGGTAGCGTCTTCATCAGCTATTCTCGCGACGATCTGAATACAGCCGTTACGCTTGGGCAAGCTCTCTCACAAGTTGGCGTGCCGGTATGGTTGGACAAACAGCGCTTGCAACCCGGCGAAAACTATGAACGAAGTCTTGAGCATACGATCAAAGACTCGGCGAGTTTCTTTGTATCGTTGATTTCAAAGGCTACGGAAAGTGATCCATCGCGCTATGTGCACAAGGAACGATCATGGGCGGCCCAGAAGCATACCGATGGATTTGTCTTCTACATTCCATTGGTGATCGACGGTACTTTGGATACTTCGATTGCACTTGAGCCGAAGTGTTTTGAAAAGATTCATCGCGAACGCCTCAATCCGTCCACGCTCCCAGCACTAGTGACTCGCATTCGTACTTTTGTTGATCGTTTTCGAGATTCCGGACGACCAAGGGGTTAAATTGTTGTGACCAATAACTCTGCAAAACGAATCGTCGACGCCGATCATCCGTGGTTGGGGTTGTCTCCTTTTACGAGCGCTACGAAGGAATATTTCTTTGGCCGAGATCGAGAGATTCGGGATCTCTTTCTTCGCGTTCGGGATCAACCGCTAACGATTCTCTATGGCAAGTCAGGGCTCGGCAAGACATCGCTGCTCGGTGCTGGCTTAATCCCGAAGCTGCAAGTCGAGGGATATCGCCCTTGTTCGGTCCGATTGGGGTTCGAGCCGATAGATCCGTCTGCGATTGCTCAGACATCGGCAGCCCTTCGGTTTTTTATCGACAGAAAGGAGATGCCCCATCTTCATTTGTCCCCCGAATTCGCAAGACCGGGATATGAGGGGACGATGCTGGCGCCGTCAAGTAGTTATTTCCAGCCGCAATTGACTCTTTGGGAACTCTTTCATAACCTTGCCAAACGTCCTGAAGACATCAAAGCGAATCCGATTGTTCTGATCTTGGATCAATTCGAGGAGATTTTTACGCTCGCCAATGGTCCCGAGCGGCAGCGCGAGGTGCAAGAGTTCTTCTGTCAATTGTCCGACTTGATTGAGAACCGACCGCCACAAACGGTACAGGATCAATTACGACAGAACCGTCGTCTGACTCGTGATTACGATTTGAACACCAGTCCCATGCGGGTCGTTATCACGCTTCGAGAAGATTATTTATCGCAGTTGGAATCGTGGAAGAAGCTGATGCCGTCCATGATGCGCAATCGTGTTGGTTTGCAAGAACTTGCTGGCCCACAAGCCTTGGATGCAGTCGTACAGCCTGGTCAGCGCGAAGGTCGACAATTAGTTAGTAACGAAGTCGGCGCCAGCATTGTTCGGTTTGTCGCGCAACGCTCGTCGGAAACGCCGTTGGAAGAAATCGGCGCCGTTCCACCGTTGTTGAGTCTGATCTGTGATGAGCTCAACGAGTCGCGAATCGCCGCGAGTGAGTCGACGATCACGGCGGAACAAGTGAGCCGCCAGAGCGGCAATATATTAGAAACTTTTTATACGCGTTCATTTGATGGCCTGCCGGACTCGGTGCGTCGTTATGTCGAGGACCGGATGGTCACAATCGGAGGCTATCGCAATCCGGTCGCCAGTGAAGATGCCATTTCCGAGCTTGCAATGCAAGGGGTCGAAGCACCTCAACAAGCGATCGATCAACTTATGTTTGGTCGCTTGTTGAGCAGCGAGGAACGGGGCGGCGTTCAGCGATTGGAGATAACTCATGATGTTCTCGCGCCATTAGTTGTCCGTTCACGCGATGCGCGGCGCAATCGCGAAAAACTGGAAAAGGCAGAGCGAGAACGTGAGGTTGCTCGCAGGCAACGAAAACGTCTTCAAATGGTCGTAGCCTCTATGATTGGACTTGCCGTTTTCGCTCTCGTTGGCGCCGGCGTAGCGATACGTGCTACCATGCAAGCGAACCGAGCTACCTTGCATGCGAACCAGCAAGAAGAGATTGCTAGAAAAACGGAACAGATAGCGATCAAAGAATCAATGCTCGCGGAAAAGGCCAGAGAAAGTGCCGACTTTGAAGCGAGTAAAGCACGAGTTGCGGAAAGCAACGCCAAAGTACAAGAGCAATTGGCAATTACCAGGCTGGAGGAACAAACGGAACAAGCCAAAGAAGCCTCAAAAGTTTTATTTGCCTATGGGTTCGCAGAGTACGAGGCAGGTAGGCCGGACAGCGGCGTCGACAAACTTATGCGAGCAAGAGCTCTTCGTGTTGATCACGACCCCGTCAAACAATCGTATGAACCGGTAATAGTCGATCGATTGACTCGCGGAAATCGCTCATGGGCCGCGATGCATCATCAAGGTGTTGTAATGCACGTCGCCTTCAGTCCCGACGGCAGCCGAATTGCAACCGCATCGAGTGACAAGACAGCTCGCATATGGGACGCACTGACGGGTGCACCATTGGGGAAGCCGATGAAGCACGACGAGACAGTAACTTGTGTCGCCTTCAGTCCCGACGGCAGTCGAATCGCGACCGCTTCAATTGACAATACGGCTCGCATATGGGACGCCCAGACGGGTGCTCCATTGGGGGAGCCGATGAAACACCAAAACGTAGTAATGTGTGTCGCCTTCAGTCCCAACGGCAGACGAATCGCGACCGCTTCATTTGACAAGACAGCCCGCATTTGGGACGCCCAAACGGGTGCTCCATTAGGGGAGCCGATGAAACACGAGGGGGGAGTAAGGTGTGTCGCCTTCAGTCCCGACGGTAGCCGAATCGCGACAGCTTCAAGTGACAAGACAGCCCGCATTTGGGACGCCCAGACGGGTGCTTTATTGGGGGATCAGATGAAACACGAAGACGAAGTGAACTGTGTCGCTTTTAGTCCCGACGGAAGCCGAATCGGGACCGCTTCAAATCAAAAGACGGCTCACATATGGGACGCACAGACGGGGGCGCCCTTGGGGGAGCCGATGAAACACGAACACGAAGTGAACCTTGTCGCTTTTAGTCCCGACGGAAGCCGAATCGCGACCACTTCAGAAGATAAGACAGCACGCATTTGGGACTCTCAGACGGGTGTTCTATTGGGGGCGCCGATGAAACACGACGCGGAAGTAATGTATGTCGCCTTCAGTCCCGACGGCAGCCAAATCGCGACCGCTTCAGGCAAGACAGCCCGCATTTGGGGCTCACAGACGGGTAAGCCCTTGGAAGAGCCGATGAAATTCGGAGACAGTGTATCGAGTGTTGCCTTCAGTCGTGACGGCAGTCGAATCGCAACCGCTTCAGGCGACAATACAGCCCGCATATGGGACGCACTGACAGGTGCTCCATTGGGGGAGCCGATGAAACTCGGAGACATTGTATCGAGTGTCGCCTTCAGTCCCGACTGTAGCCGAATCGTTACTGCTTCAGGTGACAATACGGCTCGCATATGGGACGCCCAGACGGGTGTACAGTTGGGGGAGCCAATGCAACACGTAGGCGGAGTGGACTATGTCGCCTTCAGTCCGGACGGCAGCCGAATCGCGACCGCTTCAGGCGAGACAGCACGCTTATGGGACGCACAGACAGGTGCTCCATTGGGGGAGTGGATGAAACTTGGAGACCATGTAATTCGTGTCGTCTTCAGTCCCGACGGCAGCCGGATCGCGGCCTCACATGACAAGACAGCCCGCATATGGGACGCACAGTCGGGTGCAACCTTGGGGGAGCCGATGAAACACGAATCGCCAATAATGTGTGTCGCCTTCAGTCCCGACGACAGCGGAATCTTTACTGCTTCAATGGACATGACAGCCCGTATTTGGGACTCACAGACGGGTAAGCCCGTGGGGGAGCCGATAAAAGAGCTTGTAGCCTTATTCGCTTTCAGTCTCGATGGCAGCCGAATCGCTACTGCTTCAATTTTTAATACAGTCTGCATATGGGACGCAAAGACGGGTGCTCCGTTGGGAGAACCGATGAAACACGAAAACGATTTAAGGCATGTTGCTTTCAGTGCCGACTCCCGCCGAATCAGGACCGCTTCAAAGGACGGGAAAGTCCGTACATGGGACGCTGAGAGACTGCTACCAAAAAATCCTCAAGATGCGATCAATCATTTTTTAGCCGAGAAAGACCCGTCGAGCCCTCGCGACTTCGAGTTTGACGACTATCTGCGAAAATTCGTTGCGAGAAAACAATTCCTCTATCGATCCTCGACCGTAATTCAATCCCTCGCGAAAAAGAACTGGTTCACGGCTAAGTTTCATTTGCCTTGGCTCTGCGAACAAGAACCAAATAACCCGCGTTGGAAAAAACTGCTGGACGAAACGAACGCAGAGAGCTTGGAACCTGACAAGTGAACAATCGAACCGGCAACGCTCTTTTTCTTTTGCTCCTGCCATGTCCTGAGCTTCTAATTTTGCTCAAAACTGTCAACGGAGCAGATACTGGGGGAAACACGTGGCCAATATCCAAGATATAAGCACCTATGCAAAAATTGGGGGGTATAACCTCATGTAGGCGAGCCTCTCCGAGACTCGCAATTTTCAGCGTCTGCGGAGAGACGCTGCTACGTG
>JAYTVL010000244.1:0-21599 GCA_043744075.1 Pirellula sp.
CAAAAATTAGGGTTACTAGTGAGCGGCAAGGCGCTAGCCGCCGGTGTTTCTAGGAACATTCGGCTAGCGCCTTGCCGCTCACAACCCTAGAATTAAACATTGACGAACCACTACTCGTCGATCGCAATGCGTATCTCGGCGGAGAATCGTTTGAGCCCGGGGGAGCCAAAGATTTGCACCCAAAAATTTCACCGGTTGTGCGCAAAACATTGTTTTGGCGAAACGAATAGCCAATACACACGCGCAGGATGGAGATATAATTTATTAGTATCGGGCGAGTTTTGGCTCAAATTCTGGGCCAAATTTACCTCTCAAATTCGCTTTTTTTGGTCAAATACATTGGAGAAAACATGAGAAAATCACTTGGTTTTACGTTAGTCGAACTTTTGGTTGTCATCGCCATCATCGGCATTCTAGTTGGGTTGCTTTTGCCGGCTGTTCAAGCGGCCCGTGAGGCGGCTAGGCGTATGCAGTGTTCAAACAACCTAAAGCAGTTGGGGTTGGCCGCGCATACTTACCATGATGCACATCGAAATTTTCCAATCGGGCAGCATTTGTTCGGTACCCTGACGCCAGCAGGCGCTTCACGTGGGCTGGCTTACAATTGGAGCTACGCATTGCTTCCATTTATTGAACAAACGAGCCTCTACAATCAGTTCGACAATCGTTTTCCTGTTTTTGAAAACACAATCACGAAAAATGGTACGCTGGCTGGTACGCCTCTTGCTGCCTTCAGTTGCCCCTCAGACAAGAAGCCACCCACGATTGACCTTACCACAGAAACAGTTCGTCCTAGTGCGACCACCAGCTACAAAGCGGTTAACGGTGCCTACAACAACGGCTATTCAACTATAGGAAATGCAGATCCTGTTGTTTTTAATGGTACCTTTGAGCGTGATTCACGTGCTATCTTCGGCATTAAAAATCTGACCGATGGAACCAGTAATACGATCATCTTTGCCGAGACTAAGTGGGGAATGAACGCAACCGGGAGAACTCGCACGTATATCTATGGAGCGTCCGACCCCGGAAGCGCAGTGGCGTCTGGTGCCAGTGAATGCAGCTTTGTTAATGGTCAGACAGCCATGAACTGGGTAATCACAGTTGCAGTTTCCAGCGCAAATCGAACCGCTGGGAGCTTCCACACAGGTGGTGCACAGTTCGCATTTGGCGATGGGTCAATACACTTTGTCAGTGAGAATATTGATCACTCTGCATCGGGCTATTTCGCTGCTGCACCCTACATGCAAGGGGCTACAGCACCCAACAATGCGAAGCCTTTTGGAACCTATCAACGTCTGTTTGCGGTCGCCGACGGAATGGTTGTTCAAGACTATTGAGTAGGTCCTGCCTGCCGGGCAGGACTACTCTTGGCATGTTTAAAGGAAATAGCATCGTCGGTCTTAGATTTAAGGAGTTTTGATGGTTAGGTCAATCGCACAAATCAGCTGCGTCTCGCTGATAATGTCCTTAGCAGTTGGATGCGGCCCAGGCGGTCCGGAGATTGCTCGGGTGGAGGGAACTGTCACAATGGACAGCAAGCCGTTGCCTGCGGCGATTATCATGTTTGTTCCGGAGGGCGGGCGTCCTTCTGTGTGTGAGACGGACGCCAACGGAAAGTATGTTTTGGAATTCAGCGGTGGTAGGAAAGGCTCAATTCCCGGCAAAAATAGAGTGGAAATTAACAATGGAAGATTGGCCTACGAAAAGGATGGCAAAAACTTCCCTGCCGTTAAGGAGAGCGTTCCAGCCATATATAACCGACTAACTACGCTTGAATTTAACGTAGAACCAGGGAAGAATAATGTCGCTAACTTCGACCTCAAATCGGGAGGGAAGATAATCGCGGAATAAATCACATCGAAGTTCGCACTTGAGGCCTTGAGTTTCACTCGGTCTCTCGTTGAAAAGCGACTTCGAAGAATAGGCGTCGATCACAAGTCGGGCACTCATGCGACAGGCGATTGAAAAAGTTAAAATGAGCATTGGAAAATGCAAAATGTAAGGGATGGATATAGTGCGTTTTGAGCTTGGGAGCGATAAGTCGACCAACTCATCCCGTTCTTCTTCTGGCCGTTCTTCTTCTGGCACTGCCGCGAGGCAAAGGAAACTTGCGATGCCGGTAACGACAGAAATATCGAGGTCTTGACGAACCATAAAAACGCTACAATACCACAAGCGAACGACGCCAGCATTCGGAATTGTCGCAATTTCAATCGCACAGGTCGCTGAAATTTGCATTTTCCAATGCTCATTTTAACTTTTTCAATTCCTCGACATAGATAAGCCTCGGCTTGCAAGCAACTTCCCGCGATGTTAGGGAGCGGCGTCGATCATAAGGCGAGCGGTCGGATCGACGCCGAAGAAAGGGTTGAGACGAAACTATGAACAACCGTGCAAAACCGGTTGATGGCGTGTCACCTTCGACGGTTTCGTCGATCGACGTGAACTTATTGTCGTTGCTCTTCGATCAAGCTCCGGATGTGGCATTTTTTATTAAAGACGCATTGGGTCGCTATCTTTCGGTAAATGAATCTCTCCTGAATCGCCATGGTCTAGAGAGCAAAGACGAGGCAATTGGAAAGCGACCAAGTGAAATCTGCCCCGGTGTTTTCGGCCAGGTACCGTCCGACCAAGATAATAAAGTCTTGCAGACAGGCCGCCCGCTAATTGCCCACCTTGAAATGCAATGGCATCGACCTTATCAGCCAGTTTGGTGCCTTACAACCAAACTCCCGATTTCCGATTCGAATGGTAAGTGTGTGGGCTTGATTGGATTTTCACGAGACGTACGTGTACCCGTCGAGAGTCAAGAGATTCCAGAGCGATTTGCAGCTGCGCTCGACTATTTTGAACTGAACCTCAACGAACTCAGGGCTCCGTCAATTCTTGCCCAACGGTCCAATATGACACCGCAGCGATTAGCCCGTCTAACCAAACGACTTTTCGGATTAACGCCCATTCAATTTATTACAAAGACTCGCATTGCTGCTGCTTCTCGCATGTTGCTCGAAACACAAAAATCGGTATCCGACATCGCATTAGCTTGTGGCTTCTTCGACCAGAGTGCATTTGCGAGAACGTTCCGCATCGCGACCGGCGTGACGCCTTCGGAATTCCGAAAACAGTCTATGTCCAAACAGCCGATCGTCATTGATGAATAGTGAACTCGATCGGTTTGACTCAATTCTTTTTCGTCGTCTGCCTATTGGCTTCGAATAGCCCGACTCCCACCGCAACGGCCAAATTCAAGCTGCGGACAGGACCGATCATCGGCAACGCAAGGCATTGCGATCTGTGTTGCAATCGCACCGAATCAGGCAAACCTCTGGACTCGCTCCCAAAAACAAGCCAATCCCCTTCCTGAAAAGCTGCGTCAGAGTAACTATTTTCGGCAAATTTGGTGAAAAACCAAGTTCTAGAAATCGGCAACTTCGCCAGCATGTGCTCCCACGAATCGACCGCTTCCCAATCCAAATGTTGCCAATAATCCAAACCCGCTCTCTGTAACTGCTTTGCATCCAACCGAAAGCCGGTCGGCCGTACGATCCAAAGTTTGGTACAGAGCGCAACACACGTGCGGCCAATGTTGCCCGTGTTTTGCGGAATCTCCGGTTGATAAAGGACTACATTGAATCGAGGTGTTGCCATTGCTCGTGATTTTCAGGTCTGGACTTACTTTGTTGCTGGTTTTTTTGTTCTTGTTGAGCATGGTGGTTCTCGCCTTTGCACTTACCGCGTCATCGGTAATCGCCAATCCACATGCTGATCGAATGCCATCGTTTCATTGACTAACGCGTGAAGTTCGGGATCATATGCGGCGAGTTGTTCGCGTGTCTCGATCGCTCGCGACGAATCGGTAGGGGGCGCAGTCTGTCCAGCCGCGTCAAAATAGGCGAGCACTCCTGCGGTCCAGTAGGCGGAATGACTGTGAACACCCGACGTCCCTTGCCACTTCCCAGCGCTTTTCGCTTTCTCAAACAGGGACTTCAGTCTTTCATCGAACTGCACATCCAATCGCTTTAGTCTCAGTTCATATTGTTGCCAGACATTGCGTGGGCGGTTTTCCCAATCCGGGTCGACGGGCCGTTGCCCAGCAACTTGGTGGATCGCTTTGGAGAGCACTTGGACTAATTGAAAGTCACCCATTCCGGGTACCCTCGGATCGGACAATAAGCTTTCCTCGCTCACCACCAGTAGCTTCGTTTCCGGCGTGTACTCGAGGTATCGCCCGAGCAGATCAATCTTGGATAGATTCGCGACATCGCGCAGCTCAGGCAATTCGCTCAAACGTTCGTTGCGACCAAGCACAACCAACTTGCTGCCACTCGCAATGAACGACTTCAAAATATCATGCCGGTAGGCAAACATCTTTCGAACGACGTCATTGGCTCTCAGAATGGCTCCGTCGCTCGCTTGTCGCCCGACTACTGCAAATTCTCTTGCCCAAGTGAACTTGGTGTAATACGGGTCGAGCTTTAGCTTAGCAGGCGGCGGTTCAACGACCGGAAGTTTTCGAACGAACGTGTACCGCCAATCTTGATCTTGGTCTAACCGAAATGTGGAGCGAACCAGCTCGTAGCCAACCGGATCATATGCTTTGAGTTGTTCGCGAGTGCCAACTGGACCATGGTTCCAATTATTGACACGGTTACAGTCAAAATACGCCTGGCAAATCTCGGCCCAATATTCACCCACGCTGGACCCTGCATAGGCTCGCTCATACAGTTTGTTTTGTCGAGCAGAGTTGTAGACATCTCGAAGTCGATTGCTCCAGGTTGGGTCGATCGATCGCAATGCACCATCGATCGTATGGCAGAATTCATGAACTCCGATGCTCTCATCGTCATAGCGATCCAACGCCAAGCTCAAAAGATTCTCTTCTCCAAAACTGGTTGGCTTGCCTCCCGTTCCACGCACACGTTCGTTTTGGAACTCAGGATTTGGATGATTCCTATACTCGGGCATGTCGGTGTAAACTTCATCCTTCCCAATAATGATCAAGTACATTCCGTTTTGTTTCATCGCGTTAAGGATATCCGGTCGACCCGCCAATATATGTGTTACGATATCGTAGGTTCGAGTTAGAGCTTCATCCGCAACAGCTTGTGCTGATACGACGGGCAATCCGCCGACATCCAAATACTTTTTGTAGAATTCACGCGCAAGAGGGCGGTCTCGCTCTCGCACAAGCTCAAAGAACTCGTGCGGAGGAGGTGTGACGCGCAGAGTCTCGCGGACAAATGCACTGGCTGGCGGAATCAAACCGCGCTCTAAAGAAGATGCACCCTGAGCCACAGCCTGTGCAAGGGTTGGAGCAGGAGTCAGTGCCGCAGGCTGTGCCGAAGTCAGTGCCATAGCGGCCGGAGTCAGTGCGGGAATGGTCGGCGAGTTAACCTGTCTCGACTCGTTTCCTGCCGATGTGGATTGAGAGTTGAGGTTCGGTTGACCGGGTCCAAACATATGTCGCACGAAATAATCTTGCATGCGTTTTTGGCCATAGGCACCACCCATCCCATGCCCGGCGTTCGGGATGACCAGCAAATCGAAATCTTTGTTGGCTCGCACCAGCGCATCTGCAAAACGCATCGTCGACTCGGGTGGAACGTTGTTATCCATTTCTCCGACAATTAACAAAAGCTTGCCCTGAAGTCGATGTGCGTTATCGATGTTCGAGCACTCGCTGTAGTGTGTACCGACCGGGTATCCCATCCATTGTTCATTCCATGATGCCTTGTCCATGCGATTGTCGTGGCACCCGCAGGCAGCGACGGCCACTTTGTAAAACTCGGGGTGAAACAGCACTGCTGCCGCCGCGTTTTGCCCGCCGGCCGAAGTGCCGTAGATGCCAACCCGCGAAAGATCGAGTTCAGGGTACTTCGTTGCCGCAGCCTTCATCCAAAGAATGCGATCTTGAAAACCGCCGTCTTTCAGATTCTTCCAACAGACATCGTGAAATGCTTTCGAACGATTGGCCGTTCCCATTCCATCGATCTTGACCACGATGAAACCCAACGACGTCAAAGATTCGTCGCGTGAACCTGGACTGAAGGATTTAGGGACAAATGATCCCTGCGGGCCTGCATAGATGTCTTCGACAATCGGATACCGTTTGCTAGGATCGAAGTTGCGAGGTCGACTAATGATGCCCCAGATGTCCGTCTCTCCGTCTCGCCCTTTGGCGACGAACACTTCCGGTGCAGACCATCCGCTCGACTTCAGTTCCGAAATGTCTGCCCGTTCCAGCTCGCATACAAGTGAGCCGTCACTGACACGACGCAATTCATGCACCGGTGCTTGATCAACCCGAGAAAACGTGTCGATAATGAATTGTCGATCGGGTGAATACTCAATGGAGTGATTGCCATCCCCTTGAGTAAGCCAAGTCCATTTACCATCGTCTAAGTCGACGTGAGCATAATGAACTAGATACGGATCTTGACCTTCGCGGCCGCAAGCGGTGAGCCATATGCGTCGATTTTCTTCATCGATGGAATTGACTCCTCGAACGACGATCCCACTCGGCGTGAGTTCTCTTTTGACATCCCCAGTTTTGGCATCAAGCAATATCAATTGACGCCAGCCTTTATTTTCCGTCGCATAAACGATTTCGTCCGACTTGGTTAACCAATTGACCATCGACACTGTTTGATTTTCGGTGTGTGCGGTCCAGATAAACGTGGAGGACCGTTCGTCAATAATGTTGCGAACCTGTCCGCTGGCGATTTCGACCTCGATCAATCGAAATCGACCATGACCACGGTCGGTCTGTTCGTAGGTGAAGCGATTACCGTCGCTGCTCAGTCGAATGCGAGGTCGCAACCACTGATGTTCAAATCGATCTACTTTCGGCTTGATTTGTTTGCGATCCTCGATCTGAAAAATGATTGGCTCGTACGTTGGAAATGCGTCACCAGGAAGTGCATAGGGTCGAGACTCCAGTTCAGCTCGACCACCTTTCACAGGCGATGATCGCAAGAGGTGCACTTGCTGGATCTCTACCGTTTGGTTTCGAAACGCGATGAGGCTCTTCGAATCCGGAGCCCATTGGAGTTGACCGTACGCCAATCCTTCTTTCCCGTCATTGCTCAGCTCAATACGTTCATCATTTTCCGTGGACCGGATCACGACATTGTGCTTTTCGATGGCAGTAATCCATTTTCCATCGGACGATCGATTGGAAGGTGGACCCTTCGAACTGGAATCGCGTGGGCGTCTGCGCTGCGACTGATTCGTTGGCAGAGTAGACTCAAATCGTCGGCCATCGATAACAATTTCCTTTGGGGAATCGTCTGCAACAATGATACCGAGGCTCTCATTCCTGTCGTTGACGACTTCCCAACGGTGGCCACCAAATGTGTGTTGACTGCGAGTTGTACCGGGCGTGATGTTTCCGTAGCTCTGTTTGGTCCCATCGGTGCTTATCCAGAAAATCTCAGCGGGGCCTTGAGTTCGATTGACGAACGTCAAAGACGTCTCGGCCCCGGTGCGCGACGCTTGACGATTGCTATTGCGACCTAGTGCATTTGTGTCGGATACCGAATTGTCCGCGGCGACGCCGGCAAGTTCCGTAAGTTTTCGAGTGATCGCGTCCCATGCGTACTTTCTGTTCTGCATGACCAAGGTGGTCAACGTTCCGGACGAGTCGAATTCTAAAGAGTCGATAGGAAGCTGAGTAGCTTTTGTTTCCTTTCCTATCGCCGTAGCGATGGCGCTATGATCGAACGCTGATTCGCGTTTCCCTTGTTGCGTGTCGACTACTACAAATTCTTTGGCTCCGTTGGGCAGATCGTTGCGATACCAAAATTTGGAATTGTTTGCGACCCAATTTGGCACAATGCGATTCCGATACACGCGAGCCTGCTCACGCTCGCCGCGTCGTTCTTGAGGCGATTCCAGCCCTTCGTCGTTATCTTTCCATGTAGCACGGGCGGAAACATTGAGAAACCACGAATGTGAATCGGAAAGGCTCATCCACAATACAACAACCAGTGAGATGTAACACCGACAGCACTTGGAGACAAAGGGGATTTTCATCGCATGCAATCCTGACAAGAGAGGTTCGACGAACTGTATTGTATCTAACGCGAAACGGATCTTTTGGGGGAGGCTAACGATCGTCCCGAAATACTTGCCGAATTCTTCATCAGCCGAAGTGCGTTAGCACCTGTTTTGGCCAGTTCCGGTTACTGCTTGGCGAATCCGGGAAAGGAATACCTGATCTATCAACCAGCCTCGCAAACTGCTTTGACCGTGACTCCTGGACTTGAAGGAACAATGGTTGGGTATGGAGTTCGACAGTATGTCAATGATCCAATCTCTATATTGGCGGGAGAGCGTCGGGCAGGATTTGATGTAGCGGATTTGTTTTGGGTCTCGTATCGACCGTGTTTGGTTTAGCGTACTTTTGCTTACGAGGCTCAAAGAGCAGAATCTATCTAGGAACCATTGCCGCGGGCGAACGCCGAAGCTTTGGCATGCAGAGCAAAGCTTCCACTACCATCGCAAATAACATCACGATCACGAACCAGCGCCAGATTTCTTGTACCAAGCTCCTGGCAGTTGCCCCAACTTCAATCCGAGTCCAATTCAATGCACCAAACAAACTGGACAGCGTTTCGGCTGAAACCAATTTGCCGCTGTCCTCATCACCAAGTCGATTCTGTGCAATCAATAAATCATCGCTTTGGTAAACACCTGGATGTTGCGAAAACTGATTGGACAATACGCTCCCATCGCCGGCAGACTGGATTGCATTTTCAAAAAGTTGTGCCGTTGACTGCCCAACTGACGCCATGCGTGTGGTACCAATCCTCGTAGAACCCGCCGCCAAGACTCGCTGTATGGCTATATACATCACGATGCCATCCGCTGCAAATGTCGAATCTCGCAATGAAGGTGTCGTCGTGCAAGCGTAAACTCCATTCTTGGTCGAACCAGCAGCGTCAATTCGCATAATCAAAGGCAATTCATCGCTCATCGCAGCCAATACAGTCCCCTCTGCTTGTATTCTGCAGATACGTTTGATCCCAAGTTGTCCGACCGGCAACGCAGCACCATTGAGAGTATTTCCCAACAGCTCCGAGTCATTGCGCCACTGCTGAACTCGCGCTAACGTGGCATCTGCCTCGGTTGTCTCCGATCCCGCTTTTTGTTTCGGCTCCAACGTTTTCCAGCCCATCCACTGCACTCCAAGCGCACTTGTGTCGTTAGGTGTCTCGGGCGGAAAGAGCAACACCTGCCCTCCTTGAACGATGAACTGGGTCAACAATTCGAGCGAACGGCCTTCAGGCAATTGTTCATGCCAAACCACCAACGCAACAGCGTTCCAATCGATTGAATCCAATTGCGATGAAACGACTGTTTCCGTTTCGCACTCAATCGCTTGCTCGGGCGAAATGTTCGCGCACAATTCAATAGCCTCGATGACGCGAGGGTTGTCGCTGACTATGACGGTTCGTCTCGCGGGCGGCTTTTCATAAACGAAATAGCTGGTGTTGTCTGCCGAATTGGTATCCCCAGGAATTCGGACCAACCCCCAGCCTTTATTGAGGCTGGCGTTGTCGTTTTCCGATGAAAGGGCAATTCGATAGTCGTTGACTTCTGCCGATTCAGACTTTAGATCGACATTCACAACGCTTCGCGCAACCCCCACCTCGACCTCAACCGGAATCTGCATGGAAATGGGCACCGCAGATCCAAGCGTTCTTTCGATCTTAAAACTCAGTGAAAGCTCCACCCCTTGGGCTCCCTGTACTCGCTTGGCTGACACGATTCGGATCGACCGATTCTCATTCGAAGCCGCACCCAAATCCAACACTTGGAATCGAACCTCTTGCGTCAATCCAATAAAGCCCTCGCGGTCCGCGGCCCATCTCCCATCGCGACTCCGCCAATCGCTCTCTCGCATGTCGGAGCATATCCATACGTTGACGTTGCCAAAGCGGTTGTTCTTGATGTAAACCAATGCTCGTTCAAGCATCCCCGGAATGTCGCTCGTAATGCCATTCGCGACCAACGACGGATCGGACACCATTGCTGTCGGAGATTCAAATTCAATCGGTTTGTCCCTAGCTGAATCAAACACCACTACTTGCTTCACACCAAGCGTCTTCAGCGTGCTGGATAGCTGAGTCAATGCAGACTGAAGCTTGGTCATCCCAGTCCCGGCTCGCGTTTCTTGCATGCTAGGCGAACGATCTAAGAGCACGATCGCCACTTCCGTCGACCGACTCCCGAGCAATCCAATCAATCCACTTGCTAGGGGTCGCGAAGTAAAGAAGACGAGACAAGCCACCGCCAATGCCCGCATCAACAAAATGAGCCATTGCCGAAGCTTGGTGTAGCCACTCGACATGCGACTGGCCTGCAACAGAAACATCATGGCCGCCCAAGGAACCGTTTGAAAGCGTCTCTGATTCACCAAATGGATAATGATCGGGACGGATATCAACGGCAGAGCAAATAGGATCCACGGCTGAATAAAATTCATCGGACGCCTCGCCCACGAGTTCTCCCGACAAGAAATCGCATCATCGGATGCTCATAACTCTCGCTCGTGATAACCCGATGGTAGTCGATCGACGTTTCAAGCACGATCCGTTGCAAATCGGTCAGATAGGTATTCAACGCACGAAGGTAGCGGTCCACGATCTCTGTCGGTTCGACAAACAAAGGCTGCCCACCCTCCATATCCGTAAACCGCACCGGTCGCTGGAAAGCGAACTCCAATTCAAGCGGGTCGAGCAAATGAAATGCTGCCACATCGTGCTTGCGAAATCGCAAATGCTCAAAGCAGCCTTTTAAGACCGCAGGGTCAACGAAGAAGTCGGAGATGATAATCACTAGAGCTCGTTGCCGGACCGTTTCGGCCAACTCGTTCAAGATCAACGGCAACTGTGTATCCCCGGCCGGTTTTGCGTTCTCGAGCGTATCGAGAATCACCTTCAGATGAGCAGCGGAGCGTCGAGGGGGAATGTTATTGACGATCTTTTCGGCCACGCAGGTCAAGCCGACCGCGTCCCCTTGTTGAGCAGCCAAATAGGCCATCGAAGCCGCGATTTGCCTCGCGTATTCGATTTTGGTTGTCTGCCCCTTGGAGGCATACGCCATCGAGCCACTCGTATCGACAACGACACAACATCGTAGATTCGTATCGGCTTCAAACTCCTTGACATAGTAACGATCCGTTCGGCCAAAGGCTCGCCAATCGAGACGTCTCAAGTCGTCGCCCGGTACGTACTTTCGATACTCGGCAAACTCGACACTCGACCCGCGATGCGGTGACGAATGTCGACCGGAAATATTCCCTTGCATGGCGTGCCGCGACAACAGCGGTACGGACGCAAGCCGCGATAGAACTTTTGGATCGAGAAACGAACGGGCGATTGGGAGCATGAGTTAGACTTCAGCCTTATTCCATTTCCTCTACCAAACGTTGCACGATTTGCTTGGCAGACATGCCTTCTGCTTGTGCCGCAAAAGTCGTGATAATTCGGTGAGTCAGGACTGGCCGGGCAACCGCTTGGACGTCTTCCATGCGAACCATGTAACTGCCAAGCAATGCTGCACGACTCTTCGCCCCCAAGATCAAATTCTGAACGGCTCGCGGACCAGCCCCCCAACTAACGTAAGGCTTGAGCCAAGCAGGAGCGGTATCCCCTTGAGGTCTAGTCTTGCGGACCAGGCGTGCTGCAAAATTGTAAATATGATCTGGCACGGGTAGCCGTCGGACCAACCGCTGATGCGCAATGATTTCCTCCGCGCCCATCAACGCATTTAGCTTTACCAGGTCATCGCCGGTCGTAGTTCGAGCGATTTGAATTTCCTCTTCTTCGCTCGGATAATCCAATTCTACCAAGAACATGAATCGGTCGAGTTGAGCTTCTGGCAGCGGATAAGTGCCCTCTTGCTCGACTGGGTTCTGCGTTGCAAGAACCATGAACGGAGAAGTGAGTTCGAACGATTTACCGAGAACAGTGACTCGTTGTTCTTGCATGGCTTCAAGCAAAGCTGCTTGAGTTTTCGGCGGAGCACGGTTGATTTCGTCGGCCAAAATGATGTTCGAAAAGATAGGGCCATGGATGAATTGAAATTCGCGGCGTCCCTCTTGCGTTTCCTGAAGGATGTCGGTTCCGGTGATGTCCATTGGCATCAAGTCTGGAGTAAACTGAATTCGGCTGAATCCCAAAGACATGGTTTCGGCGATCTTGCTGACGAGCAGAGTTTTCGCCAAGCCGGGCACACCCATTAGTAGGGCATGTCGACGTGCAAAGAGGCAGATGGCAAGCTGTTCGATAACAGCCTTTTGGCCGACGATAACCTTGCCCAGTTCGGCGGCAAATTGATAATATGCCGTGCGTAACTGATCGATGGCCTGCACGTCGTGATCCGTAAGTTTGGTGGCTGAGACGGAACTGGACGTGGCAGAATTATTCATAGCTGGGTGAATTAGTAGGAATCTGACAAAAAACCACCTCCAGGTTTAGACCAAGCCAAACCGTAATGCAATAGGCCACGCCGTTTTAAAGCGAAAGACAGGGCTAAACGGGGCTAAACGAATTGCCTGAAGCTCATGTTTAACCGATCAGAGCGACTAGCGGAGATCGCTGGCGCATTATTGACGCCGCAAACTTCTCTACATTCATTGATTGTGGCGCGTTGCTAGTCCTATCTCTGTTCTGCAATCTGCGGGTGTTTTCATGGAACAGGTCTAGCATTAGTTTTTTCTATAACGGCCAACGTATGCACTTGGAACCGGCTCGTCCGGGATTGAGACCCCAACCAGCTCGTCTGGAATGGCGTGGGCTTAACGTAGCGGAACTCGCCAAGAGTTTCGGCTTGCTCGGCAATTCGCCGAAAGCCTACGCGGCTTCCGCTACGAGTAAGTGCAAGCGAAAAATCCGCACGTTAAACGTATGGAATTCTACCTGCGGTTGCTCTTCAGCTTCCATACCCATTTATCGTAGAGTTCAGCCTTTGGATCTGACCTTGAAGTTACTGGAGGAACATGCGAAACACGATTCTCCAACCCCCAAACAAAACCCCATAGAGTGGCTTCACTCCCGTCGACGCGATAGCCGAAAGGCTTTCCACCAGTTGGCATCAATTCCTTTGCATCGATAGCCAATTCGGATAGATCGCTTAGTGATTGGGGCAACTGGCTGTGCCGATCTTCGTAGAGTCGCACTCCAATGGCCAAAACTGCCAACCGATGAAATAAAACCCTGCCCACAAGTTCACGACCGAATCGAGAATATGCGGGCAATATTTGCTTAGTTAAAATTGTATCTAACCTTGCGAAGCCGCCCGCGTCAAATAGCATTCGAATCTTTTCATCGCAATCGTCCAGTTGGCTCAGAAATTCATCCAAATCTTCGTGTGGAAGGTCTTGGTAGGGCTCCAATGTATCAAGATAGTAGTTGGCATCCGAGTATCGCGTGAGAAGGTGAGGCACAGTTAGTCCCGCAGCTGACGGGTCGCGAAAAATAGGAATTGCAAGCCCACGTTCTCCCATCAACGGCACGTTCCAATCCTTGCCAATGGACGTTTCTAACTTATATTTTGATAAAAGCATTTGTAGATCGTCTGTATTGAGTGCATCTCGCTCGAGCGCAGCTTGCAACAGGTCCAGTGCAATTCCGGCAATAGCGTCGGATATCAATCGGGAAACCATCATCGGTTCTTCGGCGTTGACGTGACTCGCACCAAGAATCGATTCAATGGACTGACGTACCAATGCTGAGTCTCGATCGCGCAACGCAACTCGTCCGCAAAGCTGTAGAAAACGGGCTGCATTTATTGACTTGTTAGTATAGGGAAGCCTCGTGTTGAATGAATCAAAGACGATCGGAAACCGAACCGGCTTCGCTTCGCTGGCGAGTTTTGTAAGTTCGCTTCGGAAATTTCGCCATTCTTCTAGAAAACAGCGAATGGCTTTTTCGTCGCTCCAGGCCCCTTCTAATGGCACTCTTGCGTCTGATTTTAAATATGGGATGTCGGAGGCCGACTCCTTGAATTTGGAACTATCAAGTGTTTGGAATGCGTTCAACCACTCGTGGGTTTTCGTTTCATCAGTGCGGTCGACATATAACGCTTCAACGGAAGCATTGTCTACTGGGTAGCCGTTCGACCGCAGTTCAGCGATGCGATTGATCCAACGATTACGGGCAGATGATTCTCGCAGGTACCATACGGAAACAACAAGCGTTACAAATACGATAGGCATTAGGACCAGAATCAGCATCGATGGAATCAAGCAACCACGTTTCGATTTTTGATTGTCGGTCTGTGCCATTGGTACGTCACGGTTGATTACTTAATTGATGTTTCAATCGAACACTATTGACACTATTTGCGTTGCTGACTGGGCTTGGTTGCAAGTATGGTCGTTTTCGCTGGTATTGACGACTTCGCATTTGAAGCTCGCTTCGCAATGTGGCGTCCGATGTGGAACGAATCGCCTCGGCAATCGTGCTCTGCGCCGAAACAAAATCGCCCGACGCAGCTTGTGCCGCTGCCAAAACGTCCAGCACATGGACTGAGGCGGAACCAGTCGCAAGTTGAACAGCTTTCTGGGCCGTTTCCAAAGCGGATTCTCCGTTCCGGTAGAATTCATCAGGACACGTTGCCATCATCCACGCAGCATTTTGGAATGTTCGAGCATTTTGCCCATCCAGTTGCATGGCGCGTTGATATGCTGTGGCTGCAAGCTTCCACTTTCCCAGGGCCTGACAAGTATCCGCGTATTCGGTTGCCGCATCCGATGAGCTCGGTGAAAGTTCCATGGCTTTAGCATAGTCCGCTAGCGCTTCCTCAGTTTTTCCCACAGCATAAAGCGAATGCGCGCGAGCACTGTATGCGTTCGAGTCGTCCCGTTTGATTTGAATGACTTTGTTTTGGTCTTCGATCGCCAACTCGAACCTGTTCGACCGGAAATAGATTTCACCGCGATTGAAATAAGCGTCCGCAAATTCAGGGTTAAGCCGAATCACCGTTTCAAAGCTTTCCAAGGCTGCGTCGTTGTTGCCCTGCAGTGCGCGGATAATGGCGATATTGTGGTGAGCTCGCCATCGAGAATTATCCAGCTTTATAGCGGTTTCAAAGTCTTTTTTGGCCATCGCATCCAATTCCTTGGCTTGGCCGAATTGTTCTTCCCGAACTAGTCTACCGGCTTGATCGCTTCGAGCTTCACCGCGTCTATTCGCCGCCCAGCTCATTAGGGTTCGAGCATACTGCCGGTCTTCTTTGATGCGAGTTGAATCGCCCTCAATATTGCGGCAGAAATCAATGATGGCGGAATAGTCCGCGACCGACGATGCAGAATCGGTTTTCCCGTAGATCATTTGCAGATCGGTAGATACGGTTGCTCGTTCTCTTTCGCCATCCGAATTGCCGGTCGACTGAGCGATTAAGTGGCTGGACATTGCTGTCAATGCGAAAATAACCACCACTGGACGGCTCCATGGGAAGCTACTTTTGATAGGCGACATCGTTGAATTTTCCATCGGATAAAGGTGCTGACTCGTTCCAACTCCCCGCATTGTCGTTAGTTGTAATTCATATCGCAATAGAGATATCAGGCTAGTTTCTCTTGGCAATTGTGGTTTAATCAACAAAATTGCCTTGCCACACACTCTTCCGGTGGAATTCGAATGAACGTCAACGACTCCGTTGTCCGCAACCTGCATCAACACTTGGTTCAAATCGCAGACATTCAATCACAAATCGAGCGGGGACCGCGTCAAGTAAAAGCTGCAATTTTGCAGGTAGACACTGCGAAGGAAGCTTTGCAAAAGTGCAAGGATACCATCAAACAGAAAAAGATGGACGCCGATCGAAAGCAGCTGCAGCTTCGCGAACGAGAGGCCAAAGTGCATGATTGGGAAGGCAAAATGAACATTGCCAAAAACAACCGCGAATTCCAGGCAATCAAGGAACAGATTGCCGCCGATTCCCAAGCGAACAGCGTACTCTCAGACGAAATTCTGGAAATTCTAGAAGAAATCGATAGCTTGCAAATCGCATCGAAGGGTTTTGACGAAAAAATGAAATTGTTCGAAACGGAAAGAGTCAAAACGGAATCGACTGTTTCGGAAAGGCTAGCCGGACTAAGCACAGAACTTGAACGGGTCCAGGGCAATTTAACTAACCTTGAGAAGCAGTTGACTGCCGATTTTCTGGTTCAATACAAACGACTTGTTTCGAACAGATCTGAAGATTCAATGGCTGCCTTGGATGATGTCTCCTGCGGAGGATGCAATACAGGTTTGCCGCCCAGAATTCTCGATAGCCTCCGCAAAGAGCAAGCGATTGTGTGCCCAAGTTGTGGTCGATTGCTGTATCGTCCGGAACGGTAGGTACGTATGTCGGTTTTTTGCTTCTGTTATACTCAACCCAGGTGAATCATTTCAAATAATTCTCAAATTGATGGACAAACCATTGTGAATGCAAAACGGAATTTATCGTTATTCAGATTGGCGGCAGTTGGACTTTTGATCAGTGGTTTTCGGGAGTCCGTAATTCATGCGGACGAGGGGATGTGGCTCTTCAATGCTGTACCGAAAGCCCAGCTCAAGAGAACGCATAATTTTGAACCAACACAGCAGTGGCTGGATCATGTGATGCTCGCCAGCGTTCGATTCAACTCAGGTGGTTCTGCATCGTTTGTTTCGTCACAGGGGCTGGTACTAACAAATCATCACGTTGCATCTGATACGCTCTACAAACTGTCGACTGCGGAGCACAATTACAACGAAGATGGCTTCCTTGCCGCCACGCAAGCGGACGAAATTAAAACACCCGACCTTGAACTCAATCAGCTCATCTCAATAGAGGATGTTACGTCGGCTGTTAACACTGCGGTCAAAGAGAGCATGGCGCCCCAAGAAGCTGCCAAAGCACGTCAAGCAAAGATGGCTACCATCGAAAAAGAGTCGCTCGATGCGACTGGCTTGCGCAGCGATGTTGTCACACTTTATGGGGGCGGACGCTACCATTTGTATCGCTACAAAAAATACACTGACGTTAGACTTGTTTGGGCGCCGGAAGCAGGATCTGCGTTCTTTGGTGGAGACGCAGACAATTTCGAGTATCCTCGCTACTGCCTCGATGTAACTTTGTTCCGAGTTTATGAAAACGGCAAGCCCGCGAAGATTGACCATTTCCTAAAGATGAATCCTAGCGGAGCAAAGGAACAAGACCTCGTATTTGTATCGGGCAATCCAGGTCGAACTCGCCGGATCTTGACACACGATGCCATTGAATATCAACGTGACGTTGCCATGCCACGCACGATGAGTATCTTGCGACGCAAGGAGGTGCTCATGCAGCAATATGCGTTAGCCGGCCCAGAACAACAGCGGCGCTCACGCGACGACCTTTTTGGTATCCAAAACTCTCGAAAGGCATATACCGGCATGCTCGCGGGGCTTCAAGACCCAAGTTTCCCAGCTGCGAAAAAGCAGGAGGAAACAGAGTTGCTGGGTCGTATTGCACAGGATCCCAAACTGGCTCCGCTTAAAAAGGTTTGGGAGCAGATACGCGATGCCCAGTCCAAGCGTCGCGAATGGCTCACCAAGCAAGCGACGCTTAGGAGTAAACTCTATGGCATCGCGGAGAAGTTGGTATTGATGGCCAGTGAGGATAGCAAACCGAGTGGTGATCGATTTCGCGAGTTTCGAGCAAGCAATCGAGAATCGCTCGAACAGGAACTCTTTTCCGAAGCGCCCACTTACGAAGATTTGGAACGGGTTCAGTTGGCTGACGAACTTTCTCGACTTGCCGAGGATCGTGGCGGAAACGAGCCGCTTGTGCTTGCCGTACTTGCTGGTCAGAGTCCTCGACAGCGGGCTGCGGAAATTATCGCAAAAACGAAACTGATCGACGTCGCGGAACGGAAGAAGCTAGCGGCTTCCGGAGCGCAGGGTATCGCCGACTCTAAGGATCCGTTGATTCAGTTAGCGAAAGCTATGGAAGCCGATTATCGTCGTGCTCATGAGGCTGCAGACAGCATCGAAGAGCAAGAACGTCAGGCTTATTCCAAGATCACTGAAGCCAAGTTTGCAGTTGGAGGCGATTCGATTTATCCGGACGCGACCTTTACATTGCGGCTGGCATTTGGCAAAGTCCTCGGCTACGAATCCGACGGGAAAAAGGTACCTTCCCAAACCACAATGGGCGGAGCATTCCAACATGAGACATTGCACCTAAATAAGGACCCATGGATTCTGCCAAAGAGCTGGCACGCAGCCAAGGAGAAAATGAAGCCGGACACACCGTTCAACTTTGTTTGCACGGCAGACATCATCGGCGGAAACTCCGGTTCACCAGTTATTTCGCGGGATGGCGCAATGGTCGGCATTATCTTTGACGGAAACATTGAGAGCTTGACTGCGGATTTCTACTACACGGAGAAAGTATCCCGTGCTGTTGCAGTCCACATTGCAGGTGTTCTTGAAAGTTTGCGAACCATCTATAACGCACCACGCTTAGCAGACGAGATGGGCAATTAGGCGTCGATCATAAATTGGGCAGGAGAATATGCTGTAAAAACTGACGTCGGAAAATCTATGACGAGGAATTGAAAAAGTTAAAATGAGAATTGCAAAATGCAAATTTTAGCTGTGGAAGTAAGACTACAGTTGATTGGGTTTTTGTTGATTGCCTTTGGCTGTGACACATTGATTTTCCGACGATGTTGTAGAGTTCCGCCGCACAAGCCTCCGCGTAGCTGGGAGCCGGCGAAATTCCGCTGCGAACCAATTTATCGGCGATGTGTCGCCCCAACGGCGTTGCCGGAATCGCGCCAACAACCTTCCCAACGCGAGCATCCAACATTCGCTCTTCCAGATCTTCACCTCTTCGATCCAAGTAAACATTCGCCATTCGCCGAAGGCGTGGCGGCGATGTGAGCGGCATGGCGCTAGCCGCCGGTGTCGTGCGAAAAACCGGCGGCTAGCGCCTTGCCGCTCACACCTTAGGCGAATGCTTACCGATCCAAAACCATTACTCCAGAGTGTAGCTATAGTTAAGTAAGTACACTTCAACACCATATCCATCCCTCACATTTTGCATTTTCCAATTCTCATTTTAACTTTTTCAATAGCCTGTCGCACGCTTTAATCGCCCTATGCTAGCGATCATGTGTGCCCGACTTGTGATCGACGCCGGAAATTAGGCGCGCGGCAGTTTGTGCTTTTAAATGAATGACGTCCCTAAGCCCAATATCGACGAACAATTGATCGCAACGGCTTATCATGAAGCTGGGCATGCAATCGTCGCAATATCTTTGGGGAGAAACGTAGAAAAGTGTACAATTGTGCGAAACACAATCCGGTTGGGGGCAGTTCAGTTGGGCAAGAGACGCGGCCAGCGTCAGCAGGACTTCTTTGAAGTCGAGGCAATGATCTTGCTTGGCGGACTTGTAAGCGAGGCGAGGCATACGGGACAGTATAATTGGGGCGGAGCACAACAAGATTTGCGAGCTCTTAGACGATTGACTTTGGCTCGCGTCGATACAGATCAACAGGTCGAGCGGCTTGAAAAACGACTCTTAGACAAGACAGCTCATCACTTGGAACAGCCCGGTCACTGGGAAGCCATAGAATTGGTGGTTGCCGAACTCATCAAGCAGCAAGCGATTAGCGGTCGGTCCGCAAGGCATATGTTTGAAGAAGCCGTGAAAAGAATTTAGCTGTCGGTTGTCGTCCCGCAGGCGCAAAGCCCAATGGAACTCACTTTGTAAATTTTGAGCCTCAATGCGCTGGCCTCAATGCGCTAGCATGAGGGCCGGATTTGCAAGTGATACTAGCCTTCCAGCCCACACGCTAGCGCGTTGCGGCTCAAAATGAGTGCCATTTGGCGTAAAGCCAACGGAAACGATTGCATTCGCAAGAGTTGCATAATGGCGATCAGCGAGAAGTGCCAAAAAGCTTCTCTTTATGTTAAGACGAATATGCAGAACGTCAGGTATGGAATACAACCACAACGGTCTTTTTTTTGCGATAATCGGTCCAAACGAACATTTTGGGCCCATTGGCTCTAAATCCATTTCCTTTAGCAAAGCACATTGGGGATAGTCATGAAACGAACTCGTGGTTTTACGTTAGTTGAACTTTTGGTCGTAATTGCGATCATTGGAATTTTGGTTGGACTTTTATTGCCAGCAGTTCAAGCAGCTCGGGAAGCTGCTAGGCGTATGCAGTGCAGTAACAACTTAAAGCAGATTGGTTTGGCTCTGCACAACTATCACGATACCAACAATAAGTTTCCGCAAGGATTCACCCGTTTCCATTCATGGGGATGGGCCGTGAGGATTTTACCGTATATCGAGCAAAGTAATCTTTTCAACAAGTTGGCAGCTGACAGTGGAAATTGGGGACCGATCAACAACGCTGTAAACCCGATACTGTTGGCAACGCTTCAAACGAAGATGCCTGGATAACTCTGCCCTTCGGACTCCGCACCTGAACTCAACGACAAGCGCACGTTGGGAGGGAAGCAAGTCAGCATGGGGAACTATGCTGGAGTCAATGGAAGCATCCTGTTTTTTCACCTGGGGGCATGGTACGACGCTGAAAGCTCGCCTGGAGTCTATGTCGGTGGAAATGGCGTCTTGTACATGGATAGTAAAATTGGCTTTCGCGACATTACCGATGGCACCAGCAATACATTGCTTGTAGGTGAACGCGATTACAAATTTCACAACGGCGTAGTCTGGCAAGGAACAACGAATACGAATGGCGGCTACGCCAATCGCCATTTCTGCATAAGCACGGCGGGATTCACGGATCTCGGACGGGACCACAAGATAAATGGCTTAGACGCAAACGCATTCAGCAGTCGACACTCGGGGGGAGCACAGTTTGCCTATTGCGATGGTTCTGTCCATTTTCTGTCGCAATCGATCAGCGTATGGGACGGCGTGGAAGCTGCTAATCAACCGGTGAGACCTTGGGGGTGTTTGATCGAATGGGCGCCCGAAATGATGGTCAGGTCGTTGAGACTCCTGAGTAAGACTTCTCGTAATTTTCTCGTGAAAGTTTTCGCAATGATGCGCGGATTAGCTTCTAGTATTCTGACTTCGGTGATACTGCTTGGCTTGTGTACTTTGTTCGGCTGCGGGGGGCCGCAGTTCGGTCTAGTTTCGGGGCAAGTGACCTTGGATGGCAAACCACTACCGGACATCGCCGTGCGATTTGAGGACGAAGGCGGAAGCGCAACTATTGCGAGAACCGATAAATCGGGGAATTACGAACTGCGATACACCGTCGACCAAATTGGTGCACCCGTTGGCAAGCATAAAGTCACCATTTTTACTCCAGCTCCCGTTTCCGAAGGAACGGGAGAACGCGCCAAAGCTGAAATCGTGCCTGCCAAGTATAACTCTAAATCCACACTTACCCAGGAGATAAAGTTTGGAAGGCAGACATGCAATTTCGAACTCACTTCGAAACCATAGCATGAAGCCAAGTGGCACTCACATTGAGCCGCAACGCGCTAGCGTGCGGGCTAGCAGCCTAGTGCATTGTCACAGCTAAGATTTAGGGTTCGATAGTAGTGGACGAGGCGACGAGTCCCTGCAATTTGTGTTGCATACG
>JAYTVL010000245.1:0-5682 GCA_043744075.1 Pirellula sp.
CTCAGTGTACAAAAACAAATCCCAAAAAGGAAAATGCTAGCGATCAAGAACTCAATGCTGCCATTTAAAGTCACGAGACGGATTTACAGATGCTCCCCTATCCCACTGCAGAAATCAGACATTTATTAATCGAACGGGCCAATTAGAGACATAAACACATGCCGAACGGCTGGTAGGGAAAGTGAATTGCCAAGTAGATGCCATTGCCTTTGAACTGAAAGCGTGTCTGGCAGCCGGAAAACATCGTTGAAGCCCAGCAATCGAGCTACTTCGCGAGGAGAAAAACGCCTGTGTCCGAACGGCGTTTCCAAATACGAGCCAGAGCGCACGATGGTTTTGCCATAGGAAGATGCAAAACAAGCGGTGATGGCGCTGTCGTTTGCTAAAGACACTCGATCCATTGCGTCGAAATAGCGATCAACGGTTTTCGTATCAAGCCAGAGAACGGGATGCGATTCGGGAGTGATGTCATAGTCGATAAACTGGGAAAGGGATCTAGGTTTCCTAATCGGTGGTAGTATTTCGGGTTTGCCATCCAAAGAGGCAATGCAATAGACTCTGGGTCTGCGATTGGGCCAGCCCAAAGTAGAAGGGCAAAGTGCACACGTTTGAACATGGTAGCCAGCCACCGTCCATTGATCATGCAGATACTGAAACGCATGGGACGATTCAAAGCCGACGACGTTCTCGACGCAAACCAAACGAGGGCGGATTGTCGCAACCGCACGGATCAGATGCAGAAGTGAATCGGCGCGGGGATCATCCAGATCACGCCTCGTGCCTCGTTGAGTAAACGGTGTGCATGGCGGACTCATCCACCAGACATCAGCTTGGTAATGAGAGAACCAGTCTAAGGTTATGCTTGCGATCTCTTTGACAGAATAGCGGTGGTTGAAATTGAGCGAGTAGACTTCACATGCGTTCTGGTCGATATCGATGGCTTCTACAATTTTCAAGTTGGGAAAGGCAGCAGCGAAACCACCGATACCAGCAAAGAGTTCTAGGACACGCAAAGTTAAAGACTTTCGAAACTATGGCAACCGCTTGCTTGCGCGTTTGCACGCTCAGAGTCTATGATTTTATAGTACTCGTCACACTCCGTGTGACGTCTGCAGTTCAAAAACCTTTGGTTTTTGAGGCAACGTCACACGGAGTGTGACGGGTACTTTCTTCGGATTCAAAAAAATCTGGACTAAGCATGACGCTTGCTGGATTCCGGACCTTCAGCATTTAGGACCTTTTCAATATCGGTCGCGGACATCCCCATCTCAAGCATTCGCATTTTTAGATCCGCATCCATTTCAGCTTTGCGGGTCTTATGCCAGTAATAAATCAGAGTTGGCAGGACGGACATCAACACAACCGCAATCCAAAAGAAGTTTGACGGGTTTGACAGGAAAGCCATGTAATGCATCTCCGAAAAGGGTAGTGAAAAGTTCGTTTGTTTTTACAAAAATTCCGCGAAAGTTACCTTGCAAGGGCTTCAAAGGGCTAATTGTTTACCACGTTTTCGATCTAATCGCCTTATTCTTGGAAAGTAAAGGCAATAATACACCGAGCTTTGTAAATTTTGAGCGCCAATGCTCTAGCATGGGGGCCGGATTTGCAGGTGATTACTAGTTCATTGTGACAGCTAAGATTTAGGGTTTGATAGTGGTGGACGAGGCGACGAGTACCTGCGATTTGCGTCGCATACGGGACTCGTTGCCTCGTCCACTACCCTAATCTTTAGCTGACCCAGACCACTAGCCTTCTAGCCCGCACGCTAGCGCGTTGCGGCTTAAAGTGAGTGCCATTTGGCGCAAGTCCAGTTAGTACAGTCGAACTACTACATCGCATCTCTAACTTTCTGCCATAACGCTTCGACCGCGTTCTTTAGCCACAATAATATGGTCCAGAACTCGGATGCCAACAACATCACCCACCTGTACTAAACGATCGGTCACTGCCCTGTCTTCACGGCTTGGGGTAGGATCACCAGACGGATGATTGTGTACCAATAAAATAGCAGATGCAGAGTCACGAATAGCAGCCCGGAAAACTTCACGGGGGTGGACGAGGCTCGCATCAAGGGTCCCCACTGTGATCAGATGGGTGTTGATGGGGCCGTGTTGCGTGTCCAAAGTGACGATGTGGAATTCTTCTTGTTTGCCATCGGTTGCCAGTCGGCTAAAGGTACGCATGCAATAGCGGATCGCATCGTCGGAGCCTTGAATACGGATCGTCGGTTGCGATTGCTGGTCTCTGAGCAAAGATATTCGCCGGCCAAGTTCGATTCCGGCCATAACTTGAGCGTAGCTGTCTTTGCGAATAGTCTTGCTAATATTCCTCAGTTCGGCCAAGCTTGCATCAGCTAACTGCGTGACTTTCTCTGCCGGGAATCGATTGGAAAGCAAACGTCCGGCTTGGATGGCAGACTCGCCAACGATTCCGACGCGAATCAAGATTGCGATCAATTGCGCGTCGGTGAGTTTGGCGGGTCCGTCGCGTAACAGTAATTCACGCGGTCGATCTTGTTCAGGTGACTGCTTGATTTGCTCACCGTAAACTTGGTTGTCGATCCAATTGTCCGGCGAGCAAGAGGCGTTACGAACCCAGCGGAAAAACTCTTGTTTGTCTCGCTCGATCCGACTTAGTAAACCGTCTCGTGTTAACTGATTCAGTACTTTTGTGACGTAAGATGAATTGGAATCGCGGCATACTTGCTTTGCCCCATCGGACGAGAATTCGTCAAGATCGCGGATCGCGTAGAGAATGGATTTCAGCTTTTGCTTACGTTCATCGCTCATGTGCTAAACGCCTTTTTTCCATATTTCTAAAAGTTTTGTGCGTCACATTGGTCAGCCTGTCCTCAGGCTGAGCCCCGCGGGCACTCACTTTGCAATTTCTGAGCCTCAATGCGCTAGCATGAGGGCTGGATTCGCAAGGGATTCCAAGCTTGCCAGCCCGCACGCTAGCGCGTTGCGGCTCAAAGTGACCGAGGAACAGGTTGGACAGCTTGTCGTACATCTAGAATTCTCCAGATCAGAACGCTATTTGCTACAGGGGTTTGGCCTCGGGAAACGACATTTTAGTTGGTTTTAGATCCGTGTTGCCTTATCGGCACTGATTTCCTACCATTGAAATGTGATAAAGTAAGGTGGTTGGGCAGGATTTAAGCTGTCGATTTCGTGGGAAACAACGAAAGCAGTCGGTTGCCTTTCGCATTTTTTGATCCAAATTCAAATCTTACCAAGAAGTTTACTATGCGCACGCGAATTCAAAGCAAACGAAAAAGATCGACTCGCAAAGCTTTTTTGACGTTTCTTTGCACCTCGATTTTGGCCATTCCTCTAGCGTTGTCTGGACGACTTATCGCAGATGAACTGCCGCGCGTTTCGCAGTTAAGTGAACCGCCGGAAAGCACAAGACTGATCGTTCGTACAGTGAGACAGCTCGTCGAGAAAGAGCACATTCTCCATCCGAAGATCAATGACGAAGTATCTGCCCACGCATTTGCAGCATTTCTCAAAAACATCGACCCGATGAAGTCCTATTTCTTGGCATCGGACATCGAGGAGTTTAAGCCCTACGAAACCAAACTGGACGACTTGCTTAGGAAAAACGACATCCAGTTTGCATACGTCGCGTACAAGAAATACCTTGAGCGGCTCGAACAAGTTATGCCGATGGTTCATCTGCAGATTGACGCGCAGCATGATTTCACCGTTGCTGAATCCATCGCCGTTGATGCAAAGGAAATTGGATTTGCCAAAGATTTCAACGAAATTACAGACCGATGGCGAAAGACAATTAAATTGAGCGTTCTGTCCTTGCGATCCGACGGAAAGTCAGACACACAGATCAAGGAAACATTACACAAACGCTACCGCAATGTCTACAACATGAAATCAAAAACCGATGTCGATGAGTTGCTTGAGCTCTATCTGACTTCGATTACCATGGTTCTTGATCCGCACACGACATATATGGCTCCGCAAGAACAGGCCGATTTCGGCATTCTACTCAAGCTGGAACTCAAGGGTATTGGTGCAACACTTAGACCGGATGATGGTGCAACGGTTGTTGAATCGGTTGTGCCGGGCGGGGCCGCCGATCTAGACGGACGAATCAAGATGGGTGATCAGATTGTGGCAGTCGCACAGGATGATGGCTCCTCGCCTGTTGAAACACAAGACATGAAGCTAAAAGACGTCGTTAAGTTGATCCGTGGTGAAGCGGGCACGCGAGTCAAATTGCACGTCAAAACAAAAGCAGGCGGAGACATTCATGTCTACGAAATCACACGAGCAATAATCAAGCTAGAGGATTCTGCAGCCCGTTCCGAAATCGTTGAGGATGGCGCAAAACCAGATGGCTCAGCATATAAGTTTGGATATATTAACTTACCGAGTTTCTATCAGGATATGGACGGTGCCAGATCAGGCAAGGCGAATTTTCGAAGCACGACAGTTGATATGCGGAAAATACTCACAGATTTCCGGAATGCCAAAGTGGACGCGGTGGTTTTGGACTTGAGCAGAAATGGCGGTGGATCGCTTCTTGAATCAATTTCCACTACGGGACTATTCATAGACAGAGGATCTGTGGTACAAGTTAAATCGTCGGACGGGCGAGTTGAGTCACTCGATGACGAAGAAAGGGGTGTTGCATGGGATGGACCGCTCATCGTCAAAATCAGCCAGGGGAGTGCCAGCGCAAGCGAAATTTTCGCAGGTGCTATTCAAGATTATGGACGAGGAATTGTCGTGGGAGATCCAAAAACCCATGGAAAAGGCACGGTGCAAACGTTTTTCGACTTGGACAAGTTTATCGATGACCCCGCAGCAAAGAAAGCCGCAGGTGCCCTAAAAGTCACTATTCAACAGTTCTATTTGCCAGACGGAAGGTCGACTCAATTGGAGGGCGTGTCATCCGATGTTGTCCTACCATCGATTACCGCCAAGCTCGACATATCGGAAAGCGACTTGGACTATCCTCTTCCTGTAGACCGTGTTCCGCCTCGACCACACAAGAACTATCGTATGGTCGACAGTGCAACGAAAATAATGCTGCAGCAGGCGGCCGATCAGCGTATCGCGAAAAGCACGGAATTTGAAAAGCTTTTTTCAAAAATTGACCATTACGTCAAACAAAAAGATGACAAAACGTATTCCTTGAAAGAATCCGACTTCTTGGCTCGACGCAAAGATTCGGAAAGGGATGAAGACGAACAAATCGAAGCCAAAGCTGAACGAAACAAGATTTACAACCCGACCTTCTACAATAAAGAGGTAATCAACGTTGCTCGAGACTACGTTGAATCGCTCAAGATGAGCAACAAGCTGACAGCAAAGTAAATGAAGGACTCTGCTAGTGCAAAAACCGGCGTCGATCATAAGTCAGGCTGAACCGGACGCTAGCGCGTTGCGGCTGATTAGCCGAAGGGCGCTCGCCCACGGTTTGCGGCCCATATTGTGATCGACGCCCAAAAACCCTTATTCTCCTTACACTTGTTTGGAGCTTACTGAGCCTGATGTGCTAGCCGATTTCCTGTGGCGTAGCTCGGCTAGCACCAAAAACCTTAATTCCCTTCCGCTTTCGAAAGCGGAAAAAAGCCTATCAACATCAGCCGGAACGCGCTAGCGTCCGGTTTTGTACGCACAAAAAACCGTGTGCTAGCGCACTGCGGCTGATGGCCAA
>JAYTVL010000246.1:0-1777 GCA_043744075.1 Pirellula sp.
TTGGAAACGAGCTTCTTCGGTAGGAACTCGCCAAGGGGCACTGGGCAGGATCTTCACAGCCACTTCTTTATCGAGGTGCTTGTGCCGGGCGAGCATCACATAGCCCATGCCCCCTTGTCCGATTGGGCGAACGAGTTCGTACGGGCCGATCTCGCCCAATGCCGAAACCGAATGAGTAAAGGGCTTTCCCGGAATCGCGGGTGCGTTCGAGCTTTCGTTCTGCAGTAGTCTCTTGCTGCGCTCGATCGCTTGTTGAGCAATCGGATCGATTTCTTCGGATGGACGTTCGTCGGCGCCGCGAGTCGCTTCGTTGGAAATAGGCAACGTTTCGGACCGAATCGCTTAAAGCCAATGGTCGGATAGGTTGCGATCCTGTTCCATCGAACTGGCACATGCTTCGCAATGATTAAGGTGATCTTCGATTTGTTGCGAGGCGGCTTCATCGCTCCAGCCTTCGAGATACTTGCGCACGGTTTCAGGGGAGGGGCAGACTCGTGCGTTTTGTGTCGATGCAATCATCAAGGGGCTCGCTAGTGAGTTGATGGGTGGTTGGTAGGTAGGTCACTCTTGCCGAGAGTGACCCTGCAAGATGCGATTGAACTATGATAGAGATACGATTGGCGTGTGACACGACATTTTGTTGCTGCCCTCGGAACAGCCGAAAGAAACGGAAAAAACCGAAAAAAGAACATTTCTCGCTGAACGCAAGTATGCAACAATTGCGAATGCAATCGTTCCCGTTGGCTTTACGCCAAATGGTACTCACTTTGCAAATTTTGAGCCTCAATGCGCTAGCATGAGGGCTTGAACGGCCAGTAATTCATTGACTCCCGGCCCGCACGCTAGCGCGTTGCGGCTCAAAGTGAGTGCCGTTGGGCTTTACGCCAGCGGGACGGCAACTGACAGCTAAATAATTATTTTTTCGTCTCTTCTCGTTTATTTCGGCACTTCAGATAACTTGGGGAATTATGCCAGCAATTGAAACGGACTCTAACAGTTCGACCCAGTCCAGCCTACTTCGGCGGGCTGCAATGCATGATGGTCGAGCTTGGCAGGAGATGGTTGAACTCTACGGGCCATTGATCTCAACTTGGTGCCGACGATCTGGCGCTGACTGGCATATGACCGCTGACTGCATTCAGGAGGTCTTTCTAGTGCTTGCCAATCGGCTGGATACCTTTCGTCCAACAGGCGTGAGTGGCGCATTTCGTACTTGGCTTTGGAGCGTTTCCAGGAACAAGTTGATCGACCTATTTCGAGCCTCGAACCGACAACCGCTCGCGTCGGGTGGTAGCACGGCTCATTTGGCGATGCAGTCCGTTGCCGATGACCAAGAATGGATGCGAGATGAACCAACCGAGCCCTTGGATGTCAATTCATTAACAAGGCGGGCGATAGAACAAGTTCGAAGCGAATTTACCGCGCAGTCTTGGAAGGTGTTTGAACGGACCGTCGTGGATGGCATCGAGACTTCGATCGTGGCCAACGAGCTGGGCCTTTCGACGTCAGCAATCCGGCAAGCCAAAAGCCGTATCCTGAGGAGACTTCGCCAGCAGCTAGGCGATTTGGAGTAAGATGGCACCGTATTCGGTGAAGGCCATCTAAGGTAGGTCTCAATTGCCAGGTATCGAAAAGTGAAGTAGAATGGGGCTATGCTGGGCTGTTAAAAAACTGGTATTGTATTGCGGATTCGAAGTGAGGTTTTTGTACCGTTCGATTGGTGGTAATCTTGCAATGCGGCGAGTTGAATCTTGAGATATCTTCTCCCCTTCTCCTC
>JAYTVL010000247.1:0-21443 GCA_043744075.1 Pirellula sp.
GGCGGGACGCCCATGCCACTTGGTATGTTTGTTTCTGCCGCTCGCCTAAATGTTCGTCGATCATAATTCGGGCAACTGGATTACCCAAGCTATTATCGATGCCGGAGAAGTTGAAATCGTTGAATAGATACTCGACTCGCTGCTTCAAGTTCTTTTGCCGGGGCGTCCGGTTCTCATTCGTACTGCAAGGCACTTGAGACGTTTAGGCGTGCAGCGCGTTCGGCTGGGACCATTGAGGCAACAACTACCACCAAAAGCTCAAAGATCGGCGCGCCAACAAGAAGCCACGGATAGATTGTAAATAGGACAGCATGTCCCGTTACTGGCATCGTTGTTAAGTTGATAACGTAATGAATCCACAGTCCGGTAAAAACGCCTGGCACAATTCCAATGATCCCCATAATCAGCGCTTGAGCCAAAATCATTCGTCGAATCTGCCAGCGAGTCATGGCCACCACCCGCAGCATTCCGATTTCTCTTGTCTGTTCCAAAATGTTCATCGCCAACGTGTTGATCAATCCGAATGCAGCTATTATTGAACCAAGTGCAAGCACTGCCCACAAACCACCCACCACACCGTTGAGCGTATCTCGGATCACTTTGACCAGATCGACGTAGGACTGGAACATCATGCCCGACTCATCGCACAAGGACCTAAGCTGCTGCTCAACAATTGCTAGTTCGTTAGGTTTCGCTTTCACGACGATAACATCCGTACCTTCTACACTCAGCAGTTTCCTTGCATATTCCGCTTCCAGATACAACGTCAGCCCCCCTGCAATATACTCGTTGGTGACTCCAACGATGCGAAGCGTTGTCGAGCCCTCGTTGGTCTCCAGCGGAAGCGAGTCGCCAATATGCAAATTCAATCGTTGCGATAACACCGAGCCCAAAACAGTGCCGCCATTTCGAACGCCTTTCAACACTTCGGCTTCCGTGCCTTCGGTCAAATCGAAGTAATCTTGAGTGCCTGAATTAAACTTGCGAACCACGACAACGACCGAACTCTCGTCGCTTCGTGCTCGAACAAACCTCAGAGTATCGACCAACGCAACGCCTGGCATCGACATCACTTTCTCTGCTAGCCCATCTGGCATATCCGCGGATTGGCCACTGTTCATATCAGGCATCGCAGCTCGCACAAAAAAATCACCGACAATCGATCGCGAATACCAACCCTCTACATTGCCAATATTGTCTAGAATCGTGCTCGCCATGCCCAATCCTGTCCCCATGGCGATGAACACAATACCAATCGTCAGCGATGACCGGCCTCGATGTCGTAGTATTTGCCGTCGGGCGAGCATGCCCTCTGTCTTCAAAAAGGGGCTGAGCAACCAAGCTACCCACGCTGTTAGATCACCGATCAACGCCGGAAGCAAAAAGACGATGCCAACTTTCATCAACATGGCCCCTAAGACGACATGGTTCAGATGGATTATGTGAAGAACGGCCATTGCCTGAATGGACAACCCGATCGTCATCAGCGTTCCACCGAAACCTAGCCAACCGGCACGTGACGTACCGAACTCCCCTTGGGCAACCACTCGCATCGCTTCTGCTGGCGAAAGTCTCGCGGCTCTTAGGGCAGGAAAAAAAGCACCCAGCAACGCGACAGCCATGCCACAAACGACTGCAATCACGTAGGGCCAAATCGACCAGGGGCTTGGTGGAATTTCGATTTGAAGGAGTTTTGAGGTGGAATTTCGCAAAACGGCTGCACCCAAATTGCCAACGAGGCATCCGAGAAAAGTTCCAATCACGCCGAGCCAGAGCCCTTCGCGTACGATCATCCAAAGCAATTGTTTGCGAGTCGCGCCCATGGATCGTAGGATTCCCAACTGCCGACGCCGCTCCCCAACGTTCATTTGAAACGTGTTGTAAATAATGAAAGCGGAAATGAGCAATGCGAACGCGGTGGCTAAATGAAGCCCCTGTTGCATTGCGATGGTACTCTCATCGGCAACTTGGCTGCGTAGGGTGGGCTGCCGAACACGCAAACCCGGAGGAAGAATTGCTTGTACGGACTTAGTGATTTGCTCGATCTTTGCATCTTTATCGAGCACCAGCTGAACGGCATCCAGTTTGCCCGAGGATCCCGTCCAACGTTGCACTGTTCGAAGGTTCGCAACAATTAAACCCGATTGAATTCCCGCGCTAGCGTCATTCGGCTTTACGAATCCAACAACATTTGCTGTTCGGACCCCACTTTTAGTCAGAAAATCGACCGAGCTTCCAATTGCCACTTTCGCAGACTCCGCAAAACTTGCATCCATCAAAATGGAAGCGACGTCGGTAGTTGCATCCTCTAGATCTGTACCAGCGACCAAGGTGTAACTTCGCACTTGCCTGTCCAACTCTGGAACGACCCCAAGCAGTTGAACACGATAGCGACCAGAGATTTTTCCTTCGATATTCTTTTTGGGTTGGAGTGTAGCGTCGGATTGAGAAGCGTCATCCTGCGAAGCCTCGCGTGCATCGTTTCCTACTGCTGGCTTCACCGTCATATTGCTATAGCGACGCAAGATAGGCGAGGCGATCTTGACTCCGGGTAACTTGACTACAGGCTCAAGCGGTTTGCCATCGAATGAAGCGCCCCCAACTGCCTCGATTTCGAGCGACGCATTTCCGGTCACCGCCCGAACCATCGCAATCTGCGCAAGTTGTGCGGAATCGGATGCCAAGTAGGTTGCAACAATTGCGGAAACGCCAATGACGATACTCAGCAGAGTTAGCAGACTTCGAGCCGGGCGGCTTCCTATTTCACGAATCGAGAGTCTTCTCAATGGCATTAGCGATTCCCCTCCGAGAGAATCGCTGGATCGATGGCAAGTGGGGACGTTACTTTGGGAAACTGTCCCGATCCCACATTGAACGCTTGGGAGTTGGCTGCAAACTCATCTTGTGAAATATCCCGCTCGATGTTGCCATCTCGAAACATTAGCAACCGAAAAGCAGCCCGAGCTACATTGGCATCATGTGTCACCATGACAATGGTTTGCTTAGAGTGTGTTGCTAGATCGCGAAGCAGTTGAGTGACACGACCGCTTTGACGCGAATCTAGGTTTCCTGTCGGTTCGTCGGCAAGCAAGATCGCAGGCTTTATCGCAATCGCACGAGCTACCGCCACGCGTTGTTGTTCGCCGCCAGAGAGCTTGGCGGGGATGTGGTCTGCACGATGAAGCAATTCAACGCGTTCCAAGGCCTCTCCTGCTCTGGCTTTAGCTGTTTTGCGGTCGACCCCGTCTAGTTCTAGTGGCAGCGAGACGTTTTCAAGTGCCGACAAAGTTGGGATCAGATTGAATGCTTGAAATACGAATCCAATTTTTCGACGGCGCATAATGGTTCGCTGGTCATCGCTAAGATTGGCCATATCCACGCCATCAAGAATCACCTGCCCACTTGTCGGAGGTTCGATTCCACCGATGATACTCATTAGCGTACTTTTGCCAGAACCCGAAGGACCCATAACCGCGACAAACTCGCCACTTTCAATTGTTAGATCAACCCCTCTCAAAACTTCAACTGCGACGTCGCCCGTGCCAAACTGCTTGAATAGATTGCGAGTCGTAATAATCGGCATTGGGAGATTCGATGCATGGAACAAGGAGTGACTTCGTCTACGATTGTAAACCATGGCACTCCAAGTAGCAGCCCTACCCCCCGGTTGGTAGAAATACTAAGTCCATTTTTCTTGACGGAAGATCCATCGAATGCGAGTTTTGATCACCGGTGCAAACGGTTTGTTGGGTAATAACATTGCCCGACTAGCTCAAAATCGCGGAATTGAAATAGCTAGTTTGAGTAGATCCGATCAAAGCAACCGGGCGTACGAAGGATTGAATATTGAAGTCTTTCCGTCAGATCTAGGTGATCGATTGAGCATTTCCCGTGTGTTTGAGACGCATTTTGATGTTGTGATCCATTGTGCAGCGCACATCCACATCGGCTGGAAATTTATGGACAAAGGGATGCAAGTGAATTGCAATGGAACACGATTCTTGTTGGATGAAGCTGGCCGCCGAGATACCAAGTTCATTCACGTTTCCACTGTCAATACTCTTGCGGTTGGGGCCAAAGAAACAATTGTTAACGAGGATACCTTGGGCGATGGCCAAATTCCGTGTACCTATGTGGTCACGAAGAAAGCCGCAGAAAAATTGGTTGTAGACGCCGCTGCGATGGGCCAAGACATAGTGATCGTGCACCCTGGTTTCATGCTTGGCCCGTGGGATTGGAAACCGAGCAGTGGTCGAATGATCCAAGCGTTGCAGGGTTTTGCTCCGTTGGCACCATCAGGCGGCTGTACGGTTTGTGACCCACGGGACGTTGCGGAAGCAATTCTCAATTCAATCGAGCGAGGCGTACCAGGTCGCCACTATATTCTTGGTGGCGAGAACATGACTTACCTAGATCTCTGGCTCCGAATTTGCGAGGTCCTCGGCAAGCGAGGCCCATTCACTTACATGCGTGCGCCGGGGAGACTCATCGCGAGTGCAATTGGCGATACGATCAGCAGGTTCATGACAAATGAGTTGGACATTAACTCTGCCGCTATAGGCATGGCGTCTCAATTCCATTGGTACTCAAGTCAGCGCGCGATCACTGAGTTGGGATACAAACCGCGACCAGCCAACGAATCCATTCAAGATGCCGTCAATTGGCTCCGTCAAAACCAGTTACTAAAGGCTTATTCAAATGGGCAATAGTTCATTGAAACAACTTCGTATTGGCTTGCATCGAAATCTAATTCGTTTCGGAATTGATGTTCGCAGAAAGCGAGCGGATAGAAAACTGTTGGAGCAAGTGATCTTTTCGGAAATTTTACGAACCCCAGACTATCGGCGTATTTTGTTTGTAGGATGCGCTTGGTACACGCTGCATTACCCTAACATCTTTCGGGACCGAGAATTCATTACGATGGAAATCAGTCCTGATGAAGCGTCATACGGGGGGACCACCCACATCATCGACTCCTGCGAAAATATTGGACTTCACTTTCCGCCCAACTCGTTGGATGTCATTGTTTTCAACGGCGTTTATGGCTTTGGGCTAAATGAGTTGCCAGCAATTGAACATACTTTGCAGGCGATCCATCAATCGCTTCGTCCCAACGGCTTGTTTATTTTCGGATGGAATGATTTGCCCACCACGGCTCCCTATCGGATTGAACAGTTAACGGGTTTAAGCGTCTTTGAGCCTTATGCATTTCCGCCGCTCAACAAGACGATTCACGAATCGAATTCCAAGAATCGGCATCGATTTCATTTCTATCGCAAGGGTGTCACATGACTAAAAATCCATGGGATGCGTTGGAACGGGCCATTGCGTTGGCCGTTGCATCCCACCGCGACCAACGCGATAAAGCTGGTTTACCTTACATCCTGCATTTGTTGCGAGTGATGCATTCGGTTAGTGATCCTTTGGAAAAACAAGCGGCGGCGCTTCACGATTATATCGAAGACGTATCGGGTAGCGTTGAGGAACTGCGGCGACACGGGATCAGCGAACCAGCCATCCAAGCCATCGTTCACTTGACCAAACCAGAACAGATGAGTTATTGCGAGTACGTCATTCGACTTAGTTCGGATCCAATCGCAACGAGAGTCAAGTTAGCGGACCTTGAGGACAACTACCGGATCGGGCGTGTTGTATATCGATTGGGCCATCAAGAAGAGGATGCCAATCGGATGCAAAAATACGCTCTGACGAATCAGTTTCTTTCGAAAACGATTGAGGAGTCGGAATACCGTTCTCGGATGGTCGGTCTAGAGTAGTGTGACTTAAGCATCCATGCACAAGTTTTCGCACACCACTTGTTTAACCGCGAGCCCATCGGGCCGCGTTTTCCTTGCGAAAGCGCGGGGCGATAAGGGCGATACCCACGCGGTTAAACGAAGAAACTTATGCATGGGTGCTTAACTTTGCTGTTTTTGTCGGAAATAGAGTTGGACAACCTCCGAGACCACAGGATTCCAAAATACCAAAGACTTGGGTTGAGGAAGATTGCAAATAGAAATTTTTTAATTAGCGTGAATCGTGAGTACTTTTGGCTCAACATAGTTGCTACAACCCGTACGACACCTCTTCTTTTCGATCGTGAGTTTACCATGGGGCATTCGCTTTACCCGTCTACCCAACCTTGTTTGCCTCGTCTTTGGCTTACACGAATAGCGTTTTTTGGCTTTTTCATGGGCTTTATCCCACTCGGTCACATCGAGGCAGCACTTATTGCATACCGAAATGCGGCTCAATTCACTTCCGCCACGGTTGGTCGAACAACAAATCTAGTGAATTTCGACTCCACAGCCGTCGGAACAATTCTTGGTCGACCAACGGTGCCGACACCAAACCCTCCGTTTCAGCAAATTATTTTTGGTTCCACTACGTCGATTGGCGGGAACTTGATTGTGACTGATGGGAAACCAGCCATCGCCGCAGGCCTAAAGACTTTTTCGGGGCTCAACTTTTTGGGATCGAGTGCTGGGGAGCTAATTACATTAGCGGCCAATCAGTCGTTTACGTTTACTTTCCAAACTCCTGTTAGCGCGGTCGGGCTCTACATTATTTCGGACGGCACTAGAAACTCGGGAGAGATTGGTATTCGGGCAAACGGTGTATCGGCGGTGATCGATCCCCTCAACGGAAATGAAATCGCATTGTCAGGAGGTGGCGTTCAATCAGATTCGTTTGCTTACTTTCTAGGGCTTGCAGACGCAGTTAATCCGGGGCTTAACCTGACAAGCGTTTCGGTTTTCGCGGGGACGAGCGACGTGACCGGTTTCGGCATTGACAACATCTCCACGACATTGACAGCGGTTCCCGAACCGAGTTCGGTTTTAGTTTTGAGTGTCTCGGCTTCGCTCGGTTTCGGCCTTCGGCTTTGGCGACGAAAAACGAATGTTGAGGCTTGAACGGTAGTCTAAGAAAACACTGTTTGTCGTTTTGAAAATGATTGACGATTATCCAAAAAAACAATATTATCCTTGTATCGGTTTTTTGCTAAGTGGCTTGAGACCGAACCTAACGCCTAATGGCATTCACTTTGTAAATTCTGAGCCTCAATGCGCTAGCATGAGGGCCGGATTCGAAAGCAATTCCTAGGCTGCCCGCACGCTAGCGCGTTGCGGCTCAAAGTGAGTTGCGGCTCAAAGTGAGCGCCATTAACCTAATGCCAGCAGAGTGACTCCCAAAAAACACATCTGTCTTTTCCTAACCGTGAGGTGTTCTATGCGAAAGTGTTTTGTCGCGGTCTTGTTCACACTTCTCTTTGTGGTGTCGCTGCAGCCAGGGCAATCTGGCACGTTTATCGTCGCCACGGATGCTGCTCAAATCCGGCTGATGCTGGAATTACGAGCGCAACAGTTTCTGAATCGAGCAACCTTCGGAGCCAAAGATGCAGACATCACGAGTCTAGCAAACTCGATGGAAACGCTTGGAATCAATGGTGCTTGTTCCAAGTGGGTTGATGACCAGTTTCTTGTTCCGACCACTTTTCACACAGCCACGATCCAAAACTTTATGTCAGCGGATGGAATTACCGCCAATAACGACGCTACAAAGAATTTGCTTCGCTATAGACACCACGCATGGTGGCATAATGCGATCGCAGCACCGGATCAGTTGAAGCAGCGATTGGCCTGGGCACTGATTCAAATCTGTGTCGTTGGCGAGGGTGGGGAAAATTTCAACACCGTTGACATCCCAACAAACGAACCGACCAAGCCGTACTGGTTCGGGATGAGCAAATATTACGACGTCTTGCTTAACCGATGCGACGATACGTATCGCGATGTTCTTCAGGATGTGACCTACCATCCGATAATGGGAGTTTGGTTGAGTTCGATCCGAAATCAAAAAGCTTCGGGCAGTACATTTCCTGACGAGAATTACGCTCGCGAAATCCAGCAACTGTTTTCTATCGGCTTGAATCAACTCAATCCAGATGGCACCAATGTGCTGGATGTGAATGGCGACGTTATTCCAACGTACGACAATGAGATTATCAAGGAGTTTGCCAGAGTGTTCACTGGCTTTAACTATGCAAACGGCAATGGAACGAGCATAACGAGTGGTTATGTGAACCTCCTTGACCCCATGATCATGACTAATTCGGCACATGATACTGGTTCAAAAAAGCTTCACAATGGCCAGACGATTCCAGCGAATGCGAACGGCAATATAGATGTTTCCAATGCGCTTGACAATCTGTATGCGCACCCAAACGTAGCCCCATTTGTTAGCCGAATGTTGATTCAGAGATTGGTTCGATCCAATCCATCCAAAGGCTATTTAGGTAGAGTATCGGGGGTTTTCAATGACAATGGCTCTGGCGTCAAAGGGGACATGAAGGCTGTGGTTAAGGCCATTTTGACGGATAACGAAGCATGGACGTCGATTCGTATGACGCGTCTGCGCAATCCTACTCGGCTAGTTGTCTCCGGTGCAGGCACCGAATTCGGTCGTTTGGTTGAGCCAGTGGTTCAATACGCGAGCTTTTTCCGAAGTTACGGTTTGCCACCTACAGATACGAGTGGTCGATTTTTTCTGAATGCCGCCCCAGGGAGTTGGAACCAAGCTCCGTTTCGTTCTCCTTCGGTGTTCAATTTCTATTCTCCGAATTATCAACCTTCTGGTGGACTTTCTACAGCAGCAGGGTCAAGGAACATCCCCAATGGCGACCTCTTCGCACCTGAGTTTCAAGTAGTGACGGCGGTTGTTTCCAACACATGGCAGAATCGTACTCGTTCGGATATCGTCAATGAATTCATCGACCAGTTCCTTTATACAACGGGTACCACCAATACGAATTCACGATTGTCGTTTGATTTTTCTAAGGAAAAGAATATCGCGGCGAGCCAAACTGCTTTGGTCGAGTATCTCGACAAAGTTCTGTGCAATGGCACCATGACAGATGACTTTCGAACCCGACTAAGCGATGCTCTAGTTCTCCGAGTGGCCGTGTCGAATCCTGCTACAGTCACTCAGTTGCGGGACCGTATGCGCGGAGCCATGATCACCGTCATGAATTCTCCGTACTACCTCATCCGTTACTAATCGCGTTGTTTCAATTGTGGATATCGGTCACTAGTTCGATAGCTGCAAATCAATCTAATAGATCAATCATCAAATGAAATGGCGGGGGAAAAAACCGTGGCAAGAATGAATCACTCCTTTGAATCCGTGCAAGATCGGGACAGTTTAGCAAGGCGACGAGAATTTATGAAGTTTACCGGTGGCTGCGCGGCTCTCGGTTCGACTTCGGTTTTATCGCAGTTGCTAAACTTGAAATTGACTGGCTCTGCCTATGCTCAAACCGGCGGCGGCTCAGATTATAAAGCGATTGTCTGCGTTTTCCTCAATGGAGGTGCAGATACGTTCAACTTCTTGACGCCCTATGAGAATGCGGAACATGCCACGTATACTACTGTTCGAACGATCCTAGCCAAGCCCAAGACCGAACTGCTGCCGATCCCAGTGGACATCGCGGCTCCAGGGGGCAGAAAGCTAGGTATTCACAACGCAATGCCTGAATTGCTCGCACTTTACAATAGCGGCAAAGCAGCCTTTCTAGCCAACGTTGGCAGTTTAGTAGTACCCATAGCCAACACGACAGCTTACAACCTTAGCGCTACTCGTAAACCCCTCGGCCTTTTCTCCCATGCGGATTTGATTCAGCATTGGCAAACTTCCGTTCCTCAATCTCGTTCCCAAGCAACGGGCTGGGGAGGTCGAATGGCCGATTTGCTAACCTCTACGCACAATCCAACCGACAAGATTTCGATCAATATTGCGTTGGGAGCTTTGAACGTATTTCAAACTGGATCGGATGTACTACCCTATGTTGTAAGTTCGTCAGGTGCCACTCTACCTGCGGGTTATCGCACCAACAATGCCACTGGAGCTAACTACGATAATGTTCACAACACGGTGATCAATGGTTCGACTGGTCTCAACGGCATCTATCCGCCAGCCGATAGTGCACTCGGGGCTCTCTACAGCGATTTACTCCAGCGGTCGATTGCTCGAACCAAGAGACGTAGTATTGATGCCGCACAAGGATTTTACGACAACACGGACAATGCAGGAACGGGTACCACTGGCGGCCCATTACCGACAACCATCAGCTCGCAGTTTGACGCGATTGCCAATGACGCGACCATCCCAGGTGGCGTAAAAGGGTTCGCAGCAAACTTAAGCATGATTGCTCGGGTTATTCGCGCGCGGACCGCATTTGCCCAAACTAGGCAGATATTTTTTGTGTCCCTTGGAGGCTGGGACAACCACGATAATTTGCTTGCGACACATCAATCTATGTTGCCAGGGTTCAGCAAGTCCCTTTCGGCATTCTACAATGCCACCGTCCAGCTTGGGGTCGCCGATAAAGTTACTACCTTTACGGCGTCCGACTTTGGTCGAACTCTCTCAGCCAATACGACAGGCAGCGATCATGCATGGGGCGGTAACCACATCATCATCGGTGGTGCCCTGGGTGGTGGCAAAGTCTATGGCACTTATCCAGATTCTTTGGCACTCAATGGCTCTCTGGATCTTGGTCGTGGACGATTGATTCCGACCACCTCCGTCGACGCATACAACGCTGAACTCGCGACATGGTTTGGAATCCCGAATAACTCGCTGTTGACCGACATTTTGCCAAACGTGCGCAATTTCTATCAGGAAGGCGCTGCGTCGAGGCCAATCGGATTCTTGCCAGCAGGTTAGGAAGAGTTAGCCGCTAACCGCGAAGAGTGGGTTTACCTGTTTAACCTTGTTTAACCTGGGTTAAATGGGGTTAAATGAATCGCACAAATGTTTAACCGCTTGAGGCCCTAAAGCCTCGAGCGCGGGAAGCACAAAAATAGCCCGACTTAGTCATGCGGAATTAGAGCAGTATGTGTGCATAGCCCGCTGCGCGGGTTAAACGCAATACCGTTCAACTATTTGTTTAACAGTCAGCCGAAGGCGTACTCGATACCATTAACGTGTGCCTACGGCTAACGGATAAACGAAATTTTTGCGAAATTGGGCTTAGTTGAACGGTACTGGGGTTAAACGCCTGCTCAAACAGGTGCCTGACTAAGTCAAACGTTTTCCCGATGCCCGCGATCGAGGCTTTAGGGCCTTGATCGGTTAAACATCAAAACGCCTCGGTCGATCGACTTATGTTGCAAAACACAAGGTTCTCTGATTGATGTTGACCTTCATCGGTCTGTTTTGCTATCAACAATCGCTGAAGGTTCGTGGTTGATCGCACAATTTGAGCAAATAAAAAGCCAGTGCAATAACGGATTGTTTTTATGGCATGGATTATCCGATTGCTACTTGTTTTTCTATATCTCTCTGCGCCGCAGGCCCTGCGTTCGTACTCCATTGCGCAGGAAAATATCGACTTTCGTGCCCGTCAAGAGGCATTGCCCCCACCCTCGGGCATGATCCGGATGACGTTGCAAGGTGATGTGAAGCTGGACGCACTCGTCGGCTTCATCTCGCAGCGAGTTGGCGTCAAGTATGCTTACGATGACAAAATCGCCTCGCGAACGATCACGATTCGTACGCCGCAGGAAATTCCGATCGCTTCGCTCCCGGCACTTCTCGGCAGTGTTCTTCGTACCGAACGTTTGACGGTCGTTGACTCCGATACTCCAGGCTGGAAACGGATCGTCGAAGTCAAGGACATGGCTAGGTTTGCGACCCCCGTCAAAGCACCTCAATCGCTCGATCGAAACGGGCTGGCCTCAGTGGTAACGCAAGTTTTTGTATTGAAAAATCTGAACGCAGCGTCGCTCAGTGCGGTTCTCGAGCCGTTTCTAAGTGGAACCGAAGCCAGGATTGCATCAATCGATGAGGCAAACGCGGTTATCGTAACAGATTATGCTTCAAGCATAAAAACCATGTCGGATCTACTTGACCTGATTGATCAGCCCGCAGGTGAGGGAAGTTACCAAGTGTATGAAGCCAAGTTTCAAGTCGCTCAAATGCTGACAGAGCAAGTTAAAGGCATACTTGCCACACAAACGAGTGGCGGTAAAACCGGCACTAAAGTCAAGCTATTTACAGAGCCAGTTGGCAAAAGAATTGTCATTGCGGGAAGCGTCGATTGGGTTAAGCGAGCGATGGAATTGCTGAAGCGACTCGATGTTTCGCTTGGAATCACCACGGAGGTTTACCGTATTCGAAACACGAATGCCGAGCGAATAGACAAGCTAATCAGGGGGTTTGTCGAGCCACCCAACGACGAATCCTCCTACCAGACTACCGTTGACAACGAAGGCAACTTGTTGATCGTGCGAGCCTCGGAAGAAGTCCATCGGCAGGTCGCAAAACTAATTGCTGAGCTGGATACGGCAGTCGACACGACTGATAGCCCAATCCAGTTTTACAAGCTTAAGAATGCTAGCGCTCTGGATGTTCTCTATTCGCTCTTGGCATTGCAAGAAGCGTACGGTACGGGCGGATTCAACGGAGGGGTTCCCGGAGCGTTCTATTCCCCTTTTGGTGGTGGAGGCCTCGGATTTCCAGGCAATGGTTTCGGCGGTTTTCCCGGTATGGGTTCTCAAGCAGGAGCACAGGGACAAGGGAATCGAGGTGGGCTGACGGTTACCCCCTTGCCTCTCGGGCCGATCGGGGACGCGCGAGACCCACTTGTACCGCAGCGACAAAACCCACTTGCTCAGCCGACATCTGCAGCTGGACCAGGGGCAGGACTCGATGGAAATATGAATAGTAATTCGCAAGGCGGACAAACTGGATATCCGTCAGCTCGAATTCCAACTACCGGTGGTTTAGCCGGTGGCGGATTTGGAGCAAATGGTTTCGGGGGAAACGGTTTTGGGGCTGGAGGTTTTGGCGGTGGCGGCGGCGGTGGTGGTGGTGGCGTTGCTACGTTGCCTGGTGGTGCTCGTGTCTCGGCGGACGTATCCACAAATAGCCTGATCGTATACGCCCCATCCAGTGTTCAGCAGCTTTACGCAAAGTTGATCGAATCATTAGACCAGCGTAGACCGCAGGTTCTGATCGAAGCCCAAGTGATCGCGGTGGACACTTCTGACAACTACACGCTCGGAGTGGAGGTGTCGGCAGGAGATCGAGTGGGTACCAAGCGGCTGTTCAAGTTTACATCCTTTGGCTTAAGTGAAGTGAATCGCGATACGGGAGCCCTGCGGGTCATTCCTGGACTTGGCTTCAACGGGACCTTGATTGATCCGGATGTAGCAGATGTGGTCGTTCGAGCTTTGGCCGGGCACTCTCGCGCTCGTGTGCTTGCCGCACCGAAAATTCTGGTAAACGACAATAGTACTGGTAAACTAGAGAGTGTAACCAGCGTTCCATTTAGCAGCATCAACGCCTCCCAAACCGTTTCAACGACCAGCCTCGGTGGCAACCAACAAGCCGGCACGATCATTACAGTCACTCCACATATCAACGAGGACAATCACTTGCAGTTAGACTTCGACGTCGAATTTAGTACATTTTCCGGAACGGCTGCCGCGGGCTTGCCGCCAGCTCGCCAGATCGATCGCGTTGGGAGTTCGGTCACAATTCCAGATGGCAAAACAGTCGTGGTTGGCGGGCTAAAACGCATCGGCGACAACTATACTTTTTCCGGCATACCCTGGGCAGAAAAGATCCCAATCCTTCGAACATTGACCAGTCGAACAGATACCAATCAGTCTACAATGTCGTTTTTCCTTTTTATTCGACCGGTGGTATTGCGTGATTCGCGATTTGCGGACCTTCGTTACTTGTCGGACAAGGACGCAGGCAAGGCATGTCTTCCAGGAGATTTTCCGACTAGTCAGCCCGAGCTGATTCGCTAACCAAAATGCGACGACTAGAAGAACTCGCAAATCGACTATCCATCCCGATCGAGAATGACCTGACTGGATTTAGAGCATCGTCGGCATTCATACGCCTATTTCCGATCGGCTACGTTCGCGAGCATCAGATTATAGCCTTTCAATCTGCGGACGAATCGCCGATTCGTTTGGCGATCAGCGATGAAAAAGCCTGGCCGCAATTGGATGTCGTTTCGCGAAAGTTACGTCATCCAGTTCGTCCTCTTCTCGCAGCCCCCGAACAGATTCGTCTTGCGATCAATGCGGCGTATTCGGTGCGAGATGGCGAAGCGGAACAAGTCTTGGAATCCATTGGCGTTGAGTCGATTGGCGATCAGCTTGCGTTGTTGGCATCTCGCGAGGATTTATTGGATGCGGATGGCCGTGCACCGGTCATCCGCTTGGTCAATCAGCTGATCTTTGATGCTGTGGTTGCAGGTGCATCCGACATTCACATTCAACCTTACGAGGGTTGTGTTAAAGTTCGGCAGCGAATCGACGGCGTTTTGTTTGACAGTTTTGAAATCCCCAAATCCCTTCAAGAAGAAGTTCTAACGCGAATCAAGGTTCTCGGCAAAATGAATATAGCCGAGAAACGGCTCCCGCAGGACGGTCGAGCCACGGTCCAACTCGGCGACAGGGTGATTGATTTACGAATCGCGTCGTTGCCGACTAGTCATAACGAACGGATTGTGATTCGGTTGCTCGACAAGAGTGCACGACTATACACGCTCGACGAACTCGGGATGTCCCCAACGACGTTGAAGCGTTGGCAATCGCTCATTCGAGTTGACCACGGTTTGATTTTGGTGACGGGGCCAACAGGCAGCGGAAAGAGTACAACACTGTATGGCGCACTGCAAGAAATCAATTCGAAGGAAGCCAATATCCTCACGCTCGAAGACCCTATCGAATACCAACTCGACGGAATTAGCCAGACCCAAATCAATGAGAAAAAGGGGATGACATTCGCGTCGGGCATGAGAAGTTTGCTTCGACAGGATCCTGACATCATTATGGTAGGTGAAATCCGCGATGGCGAAACCGCAAGCATGGCGATCCAAGCGTCATTGACAGGGCATCTTGTCTTGAGCACCTTGCATACAAACGACGCCGCAAGTGCAATAACGAGGTTGTTGGACTTAGGGGTTGAACCCTATTTGGTTTCAAGTTCCTTGGTTGCTTCTTTGGCGCAGCGACTTGTTCGACAGCTATGCTCGTCATGCAAGATTATTGCTGCAGATGGGACAGCTATGCCATCGGTCTGTGAACGATGCCGCCAATCGGGCTTCCGAGGGCGTATTGGTTTGTTCGAGCTGTTGGTCACCAATGATCGAATTCGAACACTGATTCAGTCTCGTGAGAACGCGACCACCATACGTCAAGCAGCCCAGGAATCGGGTATGACATTGCTTTTCGATGATGGGCAGACCAAGATCCAACAGGGACGCACGACATTGGAGGAAGTGCTTCGCGTGACGAGCTTGCAATCGGTGGTTGGATAATGCCAGTGTTTTCGTTTAGCGGGGTGAATTCAACTCGAACAACGGTCAAAGGCACGATCGTTGCCGACTCACCGCGTCAGGCACGTGATCAATTGCGAGGTCAAGGCGTTGTCGTTCAGTCGCTCAACGAGTTCCGCAACACTCGCAGCATTCGTTGTTTCCCCTCACTTTCGGCTCAACGCGCACGATTGCAATGGACGACAGGTTCACATGAACTTTCGATGCTTCTCCGCGCGGGAATTCCGTTGCTTGAATCATTGGATACGCTCGCGGCCCAACACCGCGGCGCATTCCGAACGGCAATAGTTCAAGTACGCGACCGAGTTGCTTCGGGGACCGCACTGGCGGATGCAATGTCTGAAAATCCGGATGTTTTCGATATCGCTTCTATTCGTTTGATCGAGGTGGGAGAGAACTCCGGAACGCTTGAAACGGTCTTAGAACAATTGTCTGACTACAAACAACGGATGTCACAACTCGGCGATAAGGTCGTAACCGCTTTGCTTTACCCAGCATTCCTTGTTGTTTTCGGCATCATGGCGACTATTTTCCTCATGACTTGGGTGCTTCCTCCATTGTTGGAAAACCTTCAGGAAACGGTCAAAGTGCTACCGTGGCCAACGCGAGTCGCCAAGGCGTTGAGCGATTTCGTGGTGGGTTATGGCCTTTGGCTGTTGCTTGGACTAATGCTATTGGCAACCGTCATCGTCGCGACGGTTCGCACGAAGTCCGGAAAGGCTTGGTTAGATAGGTTCTTGTTGCGTTTGCCAGGGATAGGACCGATGCTGGTCAAACAAAATGTCTCTCGGATCGCAATGATTGTTGGATTGTTGTCCCGCAGCGGCATTACTCTGCCGAACGCCGTTCAGCTCGCGGCAAGCTCAACCACCAACCGCATCATTCGTGCGGCCTTAGAAACTGCTTGTCAAGACATGGCAGCCGGGAAAGAACTGGCCGAGTCGCTAGATCGCTCGGGTGTCTTTCCACCCCTTGCCGTTCGAGTCTTTTCCGTCGGGCGTGACACAGGAAAGCTAGATGACATGCTTACACGACTCAGCGCCGATTACAATCAACAGCTGGCGGTTGCATCCGCGCGCTTGACAGCCTTGATCGAGCCGGTACTAATTCTAGTGCTTGCAGTATTCGTAGGTTTTTTGCTGTTGGCCACAATTCTGCCGATCCTTCAAGCGGGTAACCTCCAATCCAATTAGTCGAGTAATACATAATGGACCGAAAAATAACTTCACACCGACGAGTTGCTTTCTCGCTCGTGGAATTAATGGTTGTCGTGATCATCATTGGCCTCCTGAGCACCTTGGTCGCGGTTCAGACTCGTAGCTACTTGGTAGCGAGCAAGCAGAATGCAGCCCGCGCTGAAATTGCGACCATGGTAAGCGCGTTGGAATCTTTTTATGCTGACCAGTCTCGTTATCCGAATAACGAAGAGGGGATCGCGATTTTGACAGTTGGCACCCGCAGTTTCCCAGACGGATTTCTAAAGAAAGTGCCCACAGATCCCTGGGGGCGTCCTTACGAGTATGTTAGCCCAGCCGTCAATTCGCCATTTGATATCATCTGTCTTGGAGGCGATGGTCGCGAGGGAGGGGAAGGCGGCGACGCTGACATTAGCAGCGAGGCTCTCAATGCGAAAGCCAAGTAGGTCCGCATTGCCGAGGCGGACATTGCAGAGTAGGTCCGCATTGCCGAGGCGGACATTGCAACGTCGAGCATTCACTATGCTCGAATTGATTGCCGTCTTTGTTGTGCTGGGGTTGATTTCCGCCATCGCGATGATATCGGTCCTAGGGCATTTAGACCAATCGGAATTGATCCGGGTGTCGCAACTGGTCGCCAACGCCGACCGCAAGGAACGAGAAGCCTCGCGCCAGAGTCCGTTACCAGGAGGACTGATAGTCGAAAGATCCATGCAACGTTTGCGATATAAGAGTTCGGCCCGCACGATCGATCTGGGCCGCAACGTGAAAATCTCTGAGTTCATTGTCTGCTCGCCCTCGTTCGGTGACGGCACGATGTTGTTTTCACAATCTGGACAGAGTGCAACTTATGCGTTTCGATTGGAAAGTCGAAGGGGTGCCTTGAACTGGGTATTGATCGTTGGACTGACTGGGCAAGTGCACTTCAGCGACAATTCGGATGAAGTGCGATCGTTGCTGGCGATGGGAGGATAAGTGTGCTAGGCATCATTCGGAAAAAGAGTAGCATAGGCTTCCAGTCTGTGGTCTACAATTCACAGGCTAGAAGCCTATGCTACTTACAGGCTGGAAGCCTATGCTACGTTCGAAACCGTGCATTTACGTTGCTGGAAGTCATGGTAGGCCTTCTGCTCATGGGATCGCTCGTCGCTTCAGGGCTTGTTGCGCTTTCTTCACATCAGCATTCCATCTTGCTTGCAAAACAGAAGCAGCAAGCCAACCATGTCGCTGAAGCGCTGCTTACGAATTGGTATGAAGTGCAAGGACGTGTTCCCATTCGAGACCAAGGCTTAGTTTTAGCAAACGGGGAGTGGTTGTGGCGAACACAACCAGTTGGAGTGAGATCGGTGTGTGGTTTGCCGGCCAACATCATTCGGTTTGAAATTCGAGGTCGAGCCGAGAAAAACATAGATCCGCAGGTTTTCGTGTCCATCGAATTGCTTCAAAACCAGAATGCGAGCGGTCTTCGATGACAATGAAAACATTCAAACTGGGCTCTGCATCGTGGCGGGAATTGTCCTCAATTCCCGTGTCAGAGCAGGCACTGAAGGAATTGAGGACAATTCCTTCCACTTTGAGCAGCCTCTACGTGAAACGCAGGCGTGCATTCACGTTGATCGAGATCATCGTCGCGCTCGTACTTGGAACTCTGCTTTCGGCTGCGTTGATGGGAGTATTAAGGCGAAGTTTCGCTGAGATTGGATTAGCCACTCGAGACGACCCTGGTGTAGCAAGGCTTGGGTTGCTTGTAGAACAACTTCGTCGCGATCTGACGAATACAAGAAAGATGTACGTTGGCAACAATCGCTTTGAGCTAGTCGGTTTCATCCATCGCGACCCGTCGACGCTGATCGCAACTCTTCGCCATGCCCGAGTCATCTATGAGATTCGACAAAACGGAACCCAATCCCTTTTGGTACGCGTTCAGACTGATGATGCTCGGGGGATGTTGTCGACAGAGTCATTTACTGAGCCGGTTTATTTAGGAGCAACCAACATGCTAGTATCTTCCAACGAAGTACGTGCATTTTCTGAAGCGGACAAGTTAGGTCTGAGTTCAGTCAACACATCGAGTCTTCTCAACCGGCGGGACGCCGTTCCGAGTTCGGTTCAAATCGTCATTTTGGATCAACGTGGTCGGACGATCCTAGACCAAACTTTTTGGCGGGAGAGAGACGCCTCATGAGACGCTCATACTGCCAGACGAGAAAGGGATTTGTCTTGTTGATGGTCTTGGTCGCTATAATCGTTGTCGGTGTTGCGATGACGGCTACAGCCAGACGAAGTCTACTCGCAAGTTTATCTGCCATCGAGGCACAGCACTCGATGCAACGACGTTGGGGGATGGTCAGCTGCCAACGAACAGTGCTTCCTGCTGCCGCCAGTTTGTTCGAAGTTAACGATTTGAAAACCAGAAGGCAGCGAGGCAAACAAGTCCCGTTTCCAGCAATCATTGAGGATCGCGTCGTCTTGGGTGGGCAGACTTTTGACCTGTTGATAGCGGATGAGGACGCCAAGGCAAACCTCAACGCGATCTACGACGCCGGTGGACGACGAGTATGCGAACAAGCATTGAACCGACTTACAGGTCCGTTTGAATCTCGGACCGTTCGTTTGATGCCGGTTCGGGAGAGCAATAGTAAAATCACAGCAAAAAGATCTGCCGCTCGCGATTCTGAACTAGCGGGGGAAACGGATAAGGAAGATTCGAAAACGTCGTTGGAAAGTGTTTGGCCCGCACTTCGCAGTTGGGGAGAAGTCTTTGATTTGGTACAAGTGAATCGATTGGCGGGAGAAGATCGACAGCTTGCCAAGATGACGAGAAACCTCTCGCTTTACGGTTCAGGTCGATTGAACGTATTTCGAGCCGGAGACGAAACAGTGCAAGTAGTCTGTACTGCAGTCGTGCAAGAAGGGCTATCCAAACGTATTCTATCGAAAATCCGTGACACATCACTAGGTGAAGTAAACTTGATCTTGGAAAGTGCCGTAAGTAATGCTGAAGACCGAAGAAAGTTGCAGTCTTTGCTAAGTGCGAGTTCAAGCAGTTTTTCACTTTGGATCGAAGCGTCCGATAAGAGTTCTCGCCAACAGCGTTTTGCGGTTCAATCGTTAAACGAAAATGGAATCGTTCAAACAACGGAGTTTTCATTTGAGTAACATCACACGAACCATGAACCGAACTGCGGCTGGAATAATTGCTGCCTCGGTTGGCGTTGGCGTCTGGGGGTGGCTTGCCGACGGTCACATCATTGAAAAATCAGCCCAAGATAATCGCAATGCGACCAAGAGCCCAACTGGTCCTGTAGCCGGCAGTCGCGACACGCGCACCCAATCATCCAATGAACCAATAGTTGCATCGGAGATACTAGCTGCATCAGAGATATGGACTCGAAGACTTCAATCAGGATTTCAAACGAAATCTTCTTCGTCGGTCAAAGAACCTATGGCTTCCGCTGTCGCCCCTCGACCCAACGTTGTTATCCCTCAACGCTCTGCCACTCCCGACGTTGGGTTGCGGCTAGTGGGAACAGTAATTGAACAAGGTAGATCGATCGCGATTGCCATTGATCGCGCAGGAAAACTGGACTTCTGTCGCGAAGGGGATTCGCTGCAGTTAGAACCGGAGGGAGTTCGCGTGGAAACTGTATCCGACAATTCGGTTAGAGTCTCGTTCAAGGGACACGCATCGACTTGGTTGATGGGTCAGTCGCTTCGCTTGGAATCAGAACAGCCCAATCAGCCGCAGGGCGCTAGCCCCCGGTTTTCTACAGAAATGGTCACTCCAACCGAATCGCGGAACCAGCCCAAAATGGGTCTCGAAGAAGAGCTTGAGCTGATCAATGGCGTTCAGCCTTCCGTCCCACTTTGAAAGGAGTTGATATGGGAAAGCCCGGAATATTATTGACTGAATTCGGCGACGGCTGGGAGATCCGCAGCGTAACTCAGTTGGTTCCGGCGGTATCCATAACAAACCGCGAACCGGCCGAAATTGCGAAGGCGACTATTGCGTTTGCCAAACAGCATGCATTGGACCATGGGGAGGTCGTCATCGCGGTCGCGTCTGAATCCGTTTTGTTTGCGAAGATTCCGGCAAGCGAATCGCTCGATATCAAGAGCAACCAAGCCTTGCGATATGCTTTGGAGGCCGTATTACCCGTCGACGCGGAGAGCATTGTCGCTGACTCGATTAAGCAGAGCGGAAAATCCCAGACGACTGGCTTAGCCGCCGTGGCGATGGAGAAAGAGCACATCAAAGCGATCGTCGATGCTTTGGAAGAGTCGCATTGCAAAGTTCAGTTCATCGTCCCCTTGTCCATCTTGGCGTTTGAGCAAGCGATTGCTGATAAAATTCTTCCAGTCCCTTCGGTTTCGGTTTGGATGTTGGACAAAAACAATGGACAGGCAAAAGTTGAGATTCTGTCGATCGGCTTGGATAGGTCGATACATAGTTGGCAAGTCACAGAATTAGAATCGGATACGATTGATCGCCACTTGTTGCAATTGGATTCTGGTGCTTTGACGGTCGTCTTGCTGGGGAATGGAAACGAATTAGCGAAATTGGCCAGCGTCGTTCGGTGTGAGGTGCAATCCATAGAGATCGACCGAGCGGACTTGGCGAGTAAAAGAGTACAGAGTATTTTGTCCGGACGCGAAGATCCGTGGATTGATTTGCGTCGGGACGAGCTCGCTAGTGATGACCATTGGCGTCGCAATCGCAGATCCATTTCCTTGCTAGCAATTGCGATTGGTTTGTTTCTTTTAACACTCTGTGGGACGCTTTTTTGGCGAGCCCAGACCTATCGAAGGCTGGCCGATAGTTACGCGCAGAAGCAGCTCGATCTATTTCGCGGTGCATTCCCAGAGCAACGTGTCCCGTCAGCAAT
>JAYTVL010000248.1:0-1767 GCA_043744075.1 Pirellula sp.
AAATACGGCTCAGATGTCGTATCGCATACAAAGTGCGTCAACGACGAATGAAGCGGCGACGATATCGCAGTTGCTTATGTCGGTCTCGCATTTGCAAAGTTCCAAGACCTCTTTGACGCTCCAAATATGGGTGCTCGTAGCACCCAACTTTGGTCTCAACTCGGATGCACGAATATATGCATCCGCCTGATTCTTTTGAAAATCAATCCTTCCCGAAGCGCAATAAGCACTCCAGGATTTACAACCGACTTCTCGAAAGAGTTCATCCCTTTTAATTTCGAGCAACTTTTGCCCGATATGGTAGAACGCTTCGAAGGCTCCGAGTATTTGTCCACAATTGTGGACAAACTGGACTCACAAAACGTCGGCTAACGAACGAACGAAGCAAACTTGACTGAGAATGACGTACAGCAAACGGAGTGCGGTAGGCGTCGTTTGCGAAGGTCGCAGACAACATCAACATTCGTTTCACGTTCCTTCGCAATTTCAACGGCTGCTTTGGCAACACGTTGAACGTCTTGCTTGCGTAATGCGGTCAGATCGCGGCGTTGCGCGTGGTCTGGGTCTTGTGGCGCAAGACGCGCAAATTCGTTGACAGCACGAATAGACCATTCTGGTTTATCGTCTCCCGCAGCGTGCTGCGGGAGAATTGTTGCTGCCGGTAACTTCATTCGTACTATTGATGCGTTGATTAAGCTCAAGGCTTGCCGCTGCTCTATCCCGAAATCAATACCTACTCGTTGTCGCAAATACGCATCCCAAGTATCAAAACCATCTTCGCGATAAAGCTCATCGTCGCGAATCTCTTTGAGCGACCGGTTTCAACGTCATTCGGATTGCTCATGGCTCGTCGAAACACGAGCTCGAATGGACTCAGCTCTCGACCGTGCTCTCGTGGAACTATCGGGATCGGACAAAACTGACTGGACCAACCGCAGTGCATCGGATCGCGCCTGATCGCTCATAGGCCAACGATTTCTTAACGCTCGCTCGATCATCAAAAGTTCTGCACGAATATTCATTTTAAAAATGGCTGGCTGCGTGCGAGAAGGAAGGCCACACGCAACCAGCCGAGTCGGCCACTCACAAGGAATGAACCTCGTTCGGCTGCGTCGCAAACACCCGTAAGCGAGCAGCCAAAATGAACCGACGAAAAGCTAGTTCAAGTAGTAACGTGCCGATAGCCGGATCTCTTGCTCGCGTTGCGAGTATTCTGATCGTAGTGCGATCGCTCTTGGTTTCAACTTTTGCAATTTTGATCGAAGCTCGTCAAGCTTTGCCGGCCATAGACTCGAGTATCGCAATTGTTCCATCGAACGAGTCGCCGCAATGCATTCTGGGAAATAAAAACGGACCAGCCCCATGACATTTTCATCCATGAAGTCGGACGAATTGCAAATACTGTCGAGAAGTTTTGCTTCGGATTCTGCCGATGTAAGCTCGCTCCATAGTTCGTCGCGAAGACTACAAAGTTCGGCATCGATTCGTTTTCGAACATGCAACGGAAGAGCATCAGGTGATGTCAGATACTCGCACGCTGTGGCCATAGCATCTACTCGCGATTGCGACTGGCTAACCTGTTGTTCGATCGCCGATAACTTGGCTTGCAGTTCGGCAATTTTCGCGAGCAGCTTCGGTCGCTCACTGGCTAACGACTCTTGCGCCTGGGCAAGTTCGGCATTGACGTTTTTTCGATCGATCTCAGTGCCAGCGATATTCCGAGAGCGTTCAACCGCCTTCATTCGGAAAACTTGCGACCGTATCTCT
>JAYTVL010000249.1:0-1765 GCA_043744075.1 Pirellula sp.
TTCCGGAAGTGCTCGTTACACTTTGCGACGCCATTCCTGGCTTCAATTGCGATTGCTGGTCATCGCGATTACTGTCATCGAGCACTGCCAATCAGAACGACCGAGGTCACCGATGTCGCGGCAAGTAACGATTCCATCAAGAAACGGGCGACCCGCGACTTCGTGTCCATCGCTTTGTTCTGATTTCTTCGTTGCCTGTCAGCCGTGAATCGATCTTCTATTGGCCGATCAGGATGTCAGTATTACGAATACTGTCTCGAGTATTGTATAAGTTTGGTTGTCGCGTTGCAACACAATAGCGAGCGAGATCTGCGTGGATACATGATAATGCAATCCACGACTTGGCCCTGGCGTGCTGGAGTGTATTGCTGTCGCCAATCAAACGCGCTGCGTCGCGATCGAACCTGGCGTGTTCGGGAAAGTTGTCTGCGATTGGTTCCGGAAGTGCTCGTTACAGTTTGCGACGCCATTGGTGGCTTCGATTGCGATTGGTGTTTTTCGCGATTACTGTCATCGAGCATTGCAAATCAGAACGACCATGTTGACCGAGTCCCCGCCAACAAAGTCTCTAAAAGTCAAAACGGACCGTCGGGGACTTCGGTCCAACTTTTTGTTATTTGGCTTCTTGGGTTGTATGTTCGTACGCAAGGTACTCTCCACTAGGATTTCCGCTTGGGTCATATTCCGTTATTTGTCGCAGTTGGTATTTCGTGTCGCCATTAAGGCGTGTTTCATGTTCGCCGGATGCCAGCGTTACAATACCTGGCGGCATTTCCGACAGCGACGAGCCCAGTCGAATTGTCGTTCCGTCGTAAGGACCTCCGATCAATTCGTACTCGATTGGGTTTCCCAGTCCTGAAGTGTCAAATACAAAAACGCCGTTAGAACGTTCTTGCTTTTTTGGTTGGCCGCCGAGGTGCTGTGCACACGATCGAACATCTTCGTCCATCTTTAGGGCATATGACAAGTCAACGCCATTGTTTGCAAAGCATCGTAGTGGTCTCGCATTGTACACAGTGCCATCGCTGCCGAATTTCTCCAGGGGGCATTTTCTTTGTCGCGCCGGCTTTCTTTTTTGCCATGTACATGGTTCCCTAAGTATGTGTGTCAAGACGAACGGCACCATTCACCGAGTGGCCGCAAGTAAAGTACCGAAAACCGAGCGCCGACGACCGGCCACTTCGGTGCAATGGATTGTTCGTTGCCATCTGCGAATGTGCTGACTTCGATCAGACCGTATCAGTAGTAGATGGCGATGGCTAAACCATTGATGGTACCGAGCAATATAGCAGTTCCTATGACGAGAGGCCATCGGTTATAAGTGACGAAAGCAAACACAATGAACGTAGCAATTTCCAAAGCAACCGAAGAATAGAAAACAACCGTCGCACCTCGGCCGATCAAGCCGGCGAGAGGAAACATTACCGGAAGCAACGGGATAGATGAAATTGTCTCCTTGCGGACTATAGCTTTAGTGAAAGGCAGTCCAATTGCATATGAAATCGCGGTAAAAATCATTGCGATTACGACGACTGCGAGCGGAATACGTCCCCACGCAGAGTAAGTCCGTTGATCGTTCTTTTGCACGATTTGGGCATGAGATCTTGGCGGATGATAGGGGTTAGTTTGTTCCATTAAGCATCCTTGATTGGATTACCCTGCCTTGCCGACGAACGAATAACGATCTATCCCAACTGGAGCGAAGCGGAACGGAGGGATAGATCGTGCGTTGGGCTAAGTCGCTTCGCCGTGTCTGCTCATGCGG
>JAYTVL010000250.1:0-21356 GCA_043744075.1 Pirellula sp.
TTCCCCGCCCCAATCAAAAGCGAACCGTCGGAAAATCCCATTCGACCGAACACCAAATAGACGGCCAGCGACAATGGGAAGCGATGCAGTCGGCCGACCCAAAGCTCCGCGTCCGGCCCGTCAGTAGTTTGCTTGGCCTGATCGGTCTCAATGTCATCGAAGCCGATCGCGCCCCCGTCAACACCAGAATCGCGCAGGAGTATCACACGAACTCGTCACAGGGTAACGTGGGAAGAATCGGTCCGGTTGGAAACAGTCGGCTTGATCGATTGCCGCGCCCTGGCCAACATGCATCTGGGGTACATGGCTCCTCTATGACGCTACCTCACGATGCATATACGACGGGATCCGACCGGAATGGGATGAATTTCGCAGTTCCGGTTCCTTACAACGAACCTCTAAATCAAAGTGGGACAACCATTTCGCGTTGGCTTAATTCTCGTGAACCTGTTTTTGGCGCTACACCAAATGCTATGAATAACATGGCAACGATGAATAGCAATACCAATGTGAATCCTTGGGCAAATGGCCTTGGCTTCGCGGGTTCAACTACGGGTATTCAAAATAATCCAACCTCCAGTGGGATGGGCTACCCGATTGCCAATCAAACTCAAGCTTCTCCCCTTGCGCTCGATTCGTCTGTTTGGCATGGCTTGAGCCCATTGGTTCGAAGTCCTGGTTTGCAATCGCCTGGTGGTTCGATAAACGGTGACACCTCAAGCCCAGAAAAAGACCCAGAAGAATTTCAGACGCCGGAAATCCAATCGGCTCTTGTCCATTTGACTCGCCAAGTGGCTGGCCCGACGGAGGAATGGAATTTTTCGGAATTGAGAAATCAGGCGTCTTCGTGGGTTGAAAACGGAGCCACAGCGATGGTCCGCGGCGAGGCTAGATTGCTTATGGAGAGAATCGAACGATTTGAATCGCTTCGACAGCGCACTTTGGGATTAGCTCTAGATGCGACAATGATCGCCCAAAAATCAATCGGCAATGCATCTATAGCAGCCATTCGACAAACCAGTAATGTCACGCCTGCATCTGCGACAAATGCTGGAGTTAGCGGAAGCATAGTTTCCAATGCGGTAGGTACGAGCCCCATGGTGGACGGGGACGCATCTGGCTGGTTGGTTCAAGTCCACACGTCGATCAAAGGGCAACCTGAGTTCGCCTTAACTGACGACGCGGGCAAGGTCATTACATACGTGCAATCGACAGCGAGCCTAAACCTTAGACGCTACCTTCAACAGCCGGTAACGGTTTACGGAGTACGTGGATTTATCCCCAATCTCGCTGCAAAACAGATTCTCGCCGAACGCGTCGTTCGAATGCGATAGCGATTGCCACAGCTTTAATGCGAGGGGCAGCTTGAAATTTGCCCTTAAAATGGGTGGCACGCTCTGAGGTACGAAGGGCGTGTGTCGCGATCAGTAAATGATTTGTTCGCCGAAAGAAACGAAAAGAGACGAAAAAAACACAGAATTGAATCAGCGTCTATTCTTGGTCTTTTCGTGATCGGGACAAATAGAACAACACAGATCCCTGCATTTTTTTGCCCTTAATTTTTTTGCCAAAATTCTTCCTTGTCAAAAATATGGGCAAAAAATTCCGACCTGTGCGATTGAATTGCCGTAGAAATTGAGTTTTGTAACTTTGCGACTAGCCGTGAAGCGGCGGCATGGAGTAGCCATGGGCGAAAGCCCATGGATTTGTTGACAAACATAGCCGAAGTCCTGAAGGGACGACATGAGCGATCGATCGCTTTGGAGACTTCATTTCGTCCCTTTGGGACTATCAACTCAACATGACATACAGCCCATGGGCTGATGCCCAAGGCTACATCCTTTCGTCCCTCCAGGACTAGGCATACGAGCTAGATTGCTAGTATTCCAACGTGATTCAATTGTAGCAAAGCAATTACGTTTTTCGGACTCATTTGTTTTCTTCGGCAATTGAGAATATACCGCCTAATGCGTGCACTGAATCAAAAATTCGGCATGCTCCAACAGCGGATCATCGTAGTGCAAGGCGATTACTCCGCTGCGCTTCAACTCGTCCACCAATTTCATTTCTTCAGTGTAAGTGCTCTCTGCAATTTGATTGATTTTGGATCGCCTCTGGTTCCAACTGAGTACAACCATTGCGTAGATCAACATCGGTATCAGCGACAATAACACACTCGTCATTAGCAGTGAGGGACTTGGGTGCGGAAACGTCTCGAAACTGGACACGGCACTCGTGAGAGTTAGGTAACTAGCCGATAGATATTGTCGGTAGATGGATACGATGGGACCTGCCATAAGTACCCAAAAAATAGTCGTTCCAACCAAAGCGAAAATCTGCAATGTTATCCAAGACATCTGGTGCCTATCAACTGACCACTCGAATACACTTCTTGCCCTAGTCTGCAACTCTTCGACCCCTGACAATCGTATCTTTGGCGAGGTCGAAGCGGTTTTTATTTCTTGGCTTGTACCATGCATTCGAGTTACTGCTCGTTGAAATTGAGCTTGAACAGGTTCGAGTCGATCCTCGATTTGCCGGTTAAGACGATCGCGAATGCCTTCCTGCATCTCCCAATTGATCTTGCGGGACAATTGAACATTACGAGCCCAAGCAGCAAACGTGCCGAAAATGGATGGCACACTCCCCGACAAAGACATCAGCAATCGATCCCATGCCCCATGAGTTAGCCCTAAAATGGTCAAGACTGAGCGATAGGGAAACCAAATCATTCCCGTGTCGGCAATCATTTGGGCGCGGAGTCGGCCTCGAACCGCAGACTGCAGTACGACTCGCGATCCAAGCACAGCTTCGATCGCTTGGCCTGGTAAAGCGTCCGCCTCGGAGTGAAGCTTTCGGACTGCTGCGGAAAGTTGAGGCAACTGCGAATCTAACATTTGGCCAATGCGATGTCGCAATCGATCTGTTGCGGCAGAAAGTCGATTCGAACGCGTCGCGGAAATGTCGTCCAAAGATTCATTTCGAAGCCTCAGCTGCAAATCGCGAGCAAAAGCAAGTCCGACTTTTGTTTCGTCTCCGTCGGCTTCAAAATCGGGAACAATGATCGATTCAAGAAACTTTGTCTTTGGCGCACTGGACCGCATGGCGTCGCAGAACGTGTCCAAGTCTCGTTGCAAAGACTCACTCCAATTCCGATTTGAAACGCCTTTTTCGAGATCGTTTAGCGGAATACATGTAATGACAGGAATACAGATCGCACCCTCTGTAAAGTTAGCTAGTTGGCTGGAAACAGCGCTTCGCAACTGATCGCGTCGAACCACGAAGAGCTTGACAGGTGATAACGACATAGCTTCCTTAGCGATTTTTGCAGCTTGTAAATCGTCGTCGGTAATGCCAGGAGTATCCAGCAACATGTAAGGGCGGCCCAGGTCCAACATGGCCTCCGACCGACAAGCATGATAGAGCTCGCGATTTGAATCGAGCGATTCAGGAACGATGGGACCTACCCAATGAACGTGTGTTGTCGCCTCACGAGAGAGGACTCCGCTCGGCAGTGCCTTTGCGACTTGCCGATCCAGAATCATCTGCCGCGCGATCCACGTTTTCCCTTGTCCTTTGGCACCAACAACAGCAATACTTGTCAATGAGACTCCTCGTGACGAAACAATGGAATCGCATTGCAATTTGTATTGATTGCACCATTCCGTGATCTGATGCGTTAAGTGTTGTTGGCCGAGCAACGCCTGAGTGGCTAGTTGAATTCGCTGCACGAGCACGTCGTGTGGGTTCATTGGCTACTCTGAAAGTACAATATTCTTGAATTGGACTTTCATTGGATCACCGGCGTGCAACTGAAGTGCAATGATCCCTTCGGACGCTCGTTTGTCACTTTGGTTGTCTTGTAATTCCGACATCAGCACTCCGTTGATGTAGTGTTGGCAGACACTCCCTTTGGCAACGATGCGGTATGTGTTCCATCCATCCACGTTGAACTTACTCCGCAGAGCTGTTGCGTCGCCAGTTGAGCCAACGCGCGTTTTCTTGCCATCTTCGCCCACGGAGACGATCTGGCCACGTTCAACAAGAATGCCTCGGCCCCGCTCCTCGTAGTTGATCCCCATGAAGCTATTCTTCGTTACGTCTCCTTGAGAATCGATGTCTGCTTGATATCCCCCGACGATAAACTTTTCTGCGTCGACAAGCTTGGAACGATACTGGATTCCGGAGTTGCCACCAGTAATCTTGAATTCGCAATTGAGTTCGAAATCGCTTACCTTTTTCTCATAAACCAGAAACGTGTTGTTTTTGAGCGGCGCATCTTTAATGCTTTCGCCCGTTATCGCCCCGTCTTCGACTCGCCAGTTGGAGCTTATACCCGACCAGCCAGTTAAAGATTTTCCATCAAAGAGACTTTTCCCCTTGGCCGTTTCTTGAGCGAACAAGTTCGGCGCAAGAGCAAGAACAAGAATTGAAGCAAATACGGCTAGCGCGTTGCGGCTGATTAGCCGAAGGGCGCTAGCCCTCGGTTTGCGGCCCATGTTGTGATCGACGCCTACGGCAAAGGCAACCCGAGCCGCGAGTCCTGACAAGCTTGTTCGGCACACTGGTAAGTAACATTTCATAGCTAATTTTCCTCTGAGATTATTCTTGTTGCGAAATGAGAGTTAAGCGGACTTTCGTGGCTCGATCGTCCGATACGGAAAGGACTTTTGCAATAGCGTTTGGAAATTCTACGACATCTCCTGCTACCAACAATCGTTCGACTTTGTTAAGAAGCAACCCGGACATTGTGTCCACATCGGCGTACTCAAAATGAATTCCCAAGCGGTTTTCGACGTCCTGGACAGCGGTTGACCCTAGGATAACAAAGCTATCGGGACCATCTGGCACAATTTCGGGATCTTCGACATCGAACTCGTCAGCAACCTTGCCGACGATTTCTTCGAGAACGTTTTCGAGAGTCACTATTCCGATCATCATACCGTATTCGTCTACAACGAACGCCATGTGTTGATGAGTACCCTGGAAATGTCGTAGCAATTTACTGATAGGCATGTTTTCCGGCACTTTTTTGGGAGGCCTCATCAATGCCTTCCAGTCAAAGCCGTCGTTGATTGTTGCCCCAGAAATATCTTTCACATGCAACACTCCCAGAACATTATCCAACGATCCATCGCAAATAGGGTAACGAGTGTGTTCCGTACGATGGATCATGGCTAGCGTAACGTCGGTCTTCTCGTTGATGTCGACAAAGTCCACATCAGTTCTTGCCACCATAATGCGACGGCAGACCAAGTCGGCAAACTCGAAGACTGCGTTAATGATGCTGTGCTCGCTGCCAGTTAAACTACCGTGTACGTGCGCTTCTCGCAACAACGCTCGAATTTCTTCTTCTGAGTAAGGAATCGAGCTTTTATTCGCTTCTGTGGCACCCAACATTCGCAGCAGCCAGGTTGTGGATACGTTTAAACATTGCATTAACGGGTAAGTTGCAATGAAAAAAATCTGTAGCGGAACGGCGCATACCAGCAGAATCGATTCAGGCTTTCGGATGGCGAAAATTTTAGGGGCTTGTTCGCCGATAACCAAATGAAGTGCAGTGACAACGGTGAATGAAAGCGCAAAAGCCACGGCGTGAACCACTGCTGCGGATTGAATTTGAAGAGCACTCAAAATGAACTCAGCCGGTTTCTCAAAGGCTGGTTCGCCAACGGCGCCAAGAGCAAGTGAAGCCATTGTAATACCAAGCTGGCATGCGGAAAGCGATTGCTCCAAGCGTTGCGCTAGCCACTTGGCAGTTCTTGAGAAGAGTTTTTTTTGGACGACAAGTTGTTCGATTCGTCCTAGACGTACTTTGACCAGCGAGAATTCCGCGGCGACGAAGAAACCGTTAACTAAAACTAACAGCAAAGCGATCAGGATCGTTACGAGATCCGGAAACCAATCAGGCATTGGAGGGAAGTGCTAACCTCATCACATGAATGAAAATTAAGATGAGACTCACTCACCTTGTTCGACCATAGTGTAACTCATGACAACGAAACCGTGTTGGGCGGTTGTCTTCACGGTCAACTTTTTTGGCGAACTTAGTAGATTTCCCAGACGCGAATAGCGCTACAGCCGGAGAATTCACCACGATCGAATTCCAAAGAAAATCCGCTACTTCAGATGGATTTGCCGGAAAATAATTGTTCGTTTGCCCCTCGGTGGGGCGGGCGCTTGGAATCGTCGGCAAGAGTTCAATACTCGATTCCTCTCTCAATCATGAGTTTTTTTGACCGAAAGCACTGCAGTATGCCAACAGCCCCCCTTCTACATAGAATTGATTCTGCAATCCGAAAGAACCCTTACGTCTTGCACCGCCGTGTTTTCCTGGAAAGCGCGCAAGGCAGAATCGTTCTTCGTGGAAGGGTTGATTCATACTACCAGAAACAAATGGTTCAAGAAGTGTTGCGAGGCCTAGACGGAATCGCCGAAATCAGCAATCAGCTTGAAGTCGAAGAATATGCTTCCTAGCGACGAAAAAAATTGCGACCTGTGCGATTGAAGTTGGAATAAACGCTACCTAATCACATGGAAGCCCACCGCGTTTTTGCGGGAACGATCAGTTCGCCCGACCGCGAAGGTCAAATCGACCGAAGCGTGTAAGGGCGTTTCGCAACACTTTGAGGTTGGCTAAACCGATGGGCATCAACCCGTCCGCTACGTCGTTCCGGGTTGACGCGCCGGAGCTTCGGAGCTTGCTCGAATTCCTCGCTCCGGCTTGGGTGACCCCAGCGAGTTTTGGAGGCAAGAAACAGCCCGGAGGGCGATACATCACTGCCGGAGGCATCGTCGGATTCTGTATCGTGAACTTGGTCGGCCATTTTGGTACCTCAGGACGGTGTTTGGTGACTCAGGACGGTTAGTCCTGAGTTAGTAACGCAGTCCAGCGTTTCCGCCGGTATTGTAGAATATTTGCGGTTCAAAAAGCACCTGCGATCTGCTGCGTCGCTATGCTCGCCTTTGGCGATTGGGTTGATTGCAACGGCTGTTTTTGTCGGCAAAAGATTCGGCGAGTGACGAAAATGTCAACAAGAATCTGGGTTTGACGTAATCTTTGCGAGAGTTGTACGTGAATCGTTTAAATTCGCTCTCAAATATCTATATGCGCAAAAAAATCGGGGTTCTCAGTTTGGCCGTCATCATCTTGAGTATGGCGATGCTTGCTCAGAAGTCGGCGTGGAATTTGATAGAGGAAACTGCGAACTTCGTCACGATCAGCAATTCTAAAGTAGCGAACGTCACCGATCCCATTTCTTTTGAAGCAGATACGATCGAGATCGATCGCTTTTTTCCTGAAACACGTTTGGATATCCCCATGTGGACTCCATTGCCCGGTATGACAGACAGAGACCGAATCAAGGTTCATCGATTCATCGAACCTGAAGCTCCGCAAAGGGTCCTCCAATTATCAAGGCAAGATCTCACGAAATCGCCCTGCTTTCGATTGAGCTCCGATGGTACTCTGCTCTTCATCGCCAAGCAATCCAAGCTCGAAATCCTGGAGATACCAACAGGCAAGATCGCGAAAGTCATTGACACGAAACTCGACATGCCGTTGGCGATCGTCGACAGCAAAATCCTCGATCGAGTCGGTTTGTTAGGTGCCAATACCTTCGAATGGTACTCGATGTCCGAGAATCGTCTACTTTTTCGAATTCCATTGCAATCGGCCGCGAACTTGCAGCGGGCTGCGGACGATGACGTCTTCATTGGCGTTCAACGCGATGGGACCTTATTTCGTATCGACCTCGAATCACTGTCGATCGTTCCGTTTGAAGGTCCAAAGACACTACGACTCCAATTCGCTATCTCACCGAATGGCTCGACAGTCTTGAGTACCTCATCTAAAGGCCTGGTTCGTTGGACATTGAAAACAAATGCTATCGGATTTACTGAACTACCTTCAACGGACGTCAAGGTTGAGACGCAAATGCCGGCGGCCGGTAACACCATTCAAGTGTGGGGAAGTTTGCATGGAATTCACCTATACCAAGACGAGAAATACGCTTCGGTTCAAAAAGATGAAGCATTTCCTTACTACCATAACGTAGCTCTTCAACAAGCTTTTGTCGGCCATGAGGCTTCCGGCTTTGAATGGTTGGTAGTTCTAGGTAAACACCTCGATCGCAACAACCAAACGAAGAATGTTTTGGTTGATTTTAAGATTGCGGATCAGTCGATCCGAGCATCTGGCCCGATGGTTTTGGACGCGAAGGCGATCGACAGAATTGAGTTGAGTCTTGACTCCAAAACGATTGCGTACCTCGACGAAAATGCGTTGGTTATTTTGAAGCGTACCGAATGGTCCGACCCATGCGGAATCGACCTCATCGATTACGCCCGCGAGCTTTTTTATGCCGGACGCTTCGAAATGTTCGAAGCGATTGCACTCGATTTACGCCGTAGAAACTTTCCCTCCCATTGGCTCACGGGCGAAGATCTCTATTCGAACTTCGTTGAGAGGGCCGCCAAGTGCATGCTTTATATCAGTCAGCATCCAGAGGAGCATGTGTGTCGCGATCTCGCTGAACCGCTGACGCGATGGCTAGACTCCGGAACCGAATTAACAAAACTCGCATCGATCGCCTATGTTACCAAACTTGGAACCGATGCCCGAGGTACAGTCTATGCAAGTAGCGTGACCAAAGAAGGCGAGGAAAGCTTCAATCGACACATGAAAGCGGCAAGAGTGATCGTCGTCGAAGAAATGTTGGTTCGCGGTGATGCGGCCAAGTATGTTCATCGAAGCTTGTCTTTTTTACGATTGTATGGTTTTGTTCAGCAAGAAGCGGCAAGGGAACTGAATCAGCGTGGAGCGAATAAGTTTCGGAACGACTTTGATATCTATACCGAAGCAGTGCTCGATTGTTTGCCGAGATACCACGGCCAGCCAGGCGACGCACATCGCTATATCTTTCAAGTGGCAAATTCCTACCCTAAATCATTTCGGGAGAAGGTTTATACGTTGCTGGCCTTGCAATTAATTGAAAAACGCAACGAGAAAATTGTAGATGCGGGTGAAGCGAACATCGAACTCAAACGCGTGTTTCGGCCAGTCGCGAGTATGATCGATGCCTCCGAACTAGATTTAACACATACAGAAACCCTTCTAAAGCTAGCATTGAAAAATGGCTTCTTACAAGAAGCAATCGCACTTGCGGACTATCACATCGAGAAATTTTCCTTTCCTGGGCGGAATACGTATACTCAGCCGACTCTTTGTTTCATCATGAATCGAAAAGACGAACGCTGTACAAAACTTGGATTGACTAGAAAGATCGAGATTGATGGAAAAGTGTCAGAAGGGAAAGTAGACGGGAAGACGCATACGAATGAGGTGCTCGCTCCGACCGTTCTCTAGGTTGAACGTAATCATCCCCCGTTGTAAAAACGGGGGCTTTCCCTAAGCCCTCTGGACGATGTGGCAATACCTTGCCACATCGCGGTAATGTCAAGACGTTAAGCGCCCTATCTTGCCCCCCTAATGCCAGACGCTATCTCTAAAATCATCGTCTCGCAGGAATGGACGCCGCTCTTTTGTACTGAAAACAATGTGGTAAAGTAGTTGTTGATGAGACGCCATGGCTAACAAGTTCTCCTTGATGATGACTGATGTGTCGCCCTCTGGGCTTTGAGATATTATGCCATGTTTCCCGTGGCTGACGCCCAATGGCACTCACTTTGAGCCGCAACGCGCTAGCTAGCGTCCGGGCCGGAAGGCTAGTAATCACTTGCAGATCCGGCCCTCATGCTAGCGCATTGAGGCTCAAAAGTTACAAAGTTAGTGCCATTTGGCTAACGCCCTTCGGCTAATGAATAATCCGGGCTAGCTACGCGGCAAAGACACTTCATGCCCGGTTGTATTGCTTTTAGTCAATGCAATCCACTCATCGGGATAACCTTTTGCAAACGGGACGATATTTGAGAGTCGTGCGTACTGTTCTGGTGGCAAATCCCATTCTCCGGATTCAAGACATTCGGACAATTGCTCCACTCTTCGGGAGCCGACGATTACACTTGCAACGCGATGATCGTAGAGCAACCATCCCAGGGCTACTTGCGCTGGCGTCTTGCCGCACTCCGTTGCGATCGATCGAACCTCCTCGATAATGCGAAAGCTGTTTTCATTCCAGTATCGAGGCATGTCGATTTCAGCCCTCAAACCGATTCGTGAGCCTTTCTCGGGTCCATTCTTGTTGTCGTATTTTCCCGTCAAAAGACCGCTTGCAAGTGGACTCCAACAAAGGAGCCCGAGTCCTTGGTCCTCGCAGGCAGGCAATATCTCGCGTTCGACGTCTCTGCGAAGAAGATTGTATAGATGTTGGCCACTGATCAAACGGGTCAAACCGCGAGCGTCGGCTGCAGCATTGGCTTTCACGATTTGCCAACCGTAGAAATTACTGCAACCGATGTAACGCACCTTGCCCGAACGCAACAGATCGTCCATCGCTCTCATCGTCTCTTCGATTGGAGTATGTGGATCCGGACCGTGCAACTGAAAAAGATCGATAAAGTCGGTTCCCAGACGACGAAGGCTTGCGTTCGCGGCTTCTAAGATGTGCTTGCGGGAAAGCCCCTTGTCATTCGGCGAATTGCCCATCCGAAACCAACACTTAGTCGCAATAACCAAGTCATCGCGCCGTAGAGCCGCAATGGCTTTTCCGACGTACTCCTCCGATTGCCCTAAACTATACATGTCGGCAGTATCGATAAAGTTACCGCCTGCCTGAACGAATGCGTTTGTAATGGCTTCTGATGTTGCGTAATCGCACCCCCAGTCTTTCATGCCGAAGGTCATCGTCCCAAGACATACTCGGGAAACCAAAAGTCCGGAATTGCCTAGATATCGATACTTCATGAGTAAAATTCATCAAGTGAAAAGGGGGTCAAGAAAGTCGAAATGGGGCCTCAATTTACCACGCCTTAGTGTTTGAAGTGGCGTTGACCTGTGAAGATCATCGGAATGCGATGTTCGTTGCACGCCGCGATGACTTCGTCGTCTTTCCTAGAACCACCCGGCTGAATGATCGCGATAATCCCGGCTTTGGCCGCTCGATGAATGGAATCCGCAAATGGAAAGAAAGCATCCGAAGCGAGAATGCTCCCTTGTGAATGGTCCCCTGCTTTCTCAATTGCAAGTTCGACGCTGTCGACACGGCTCATCTGTCCCGCACCGACGCCAACCAAGGCAGCATCGCGAGCCAGAATGATTGCATTACTCTTTACGTGCCGTACCATCTCCCAACCAAATGCTATATCGTCCCACAACTCTTCGGCTATAGCGACCTCAGTCACGGTTTTCCAATTCAAACTAGTTGGAGGTTGGTTGTCGGATTGCTGTACCAAGACGCCACCGCTGATAAATCGATAATTCAGTTCCAATGGCTGGACACCCAAAGATCCAGTTTGCATCAAGCGAACATTCTCTCGCCATTTTGGCTTGGTTTGCAAAAGCGAAACGGCATTTGCAGAGAAATCTGGGGCTACGATTGCTTCAATAAACAATCCAGGCTGGCAAAGCACTTCCGCTGTTTCGAGGTCAACTAGAGTATTGAAGCCAAGGACACCCCCAAAGGCGCTTTGAGGATCGCCAGCCAACGCTTTGCGACACGCAAACGAAAGCTTGTGGGCCGACGCGCCGCCGCACGGATTATTGTGCTTGATGACTACGGCTGATGGCTTGGCAAAGCAACGTACTATCGACAATGCGTTGTCCAAATCCAGAAGATTATTGTATGAAAGTTCCTTACCGTTCAGCTGTTTCGCGTCTGTCAACGTCGCACCTGTACTATACGGCAAACGATACAAGGCTGCGATTTGATGAGGGTTCTCGCCATAACGCAATCCGCTTTGAAGCTTTATTGGAATTGTGATGCTCTTTGGCATAGTCATCGCGGGTGCAGGCAAATGATCCCGATTTTCCCACGACAGGTATTCAGCAATACTGGCATCGTATCGAGCCGTTTCTGAAAAGCACTCTGCGGCTAGCAGCAAACGGAGCGCCTGGCTGGTACCTCCGCTGTTCTGAAATTCTTTTGCAATCAAATCGTATTGGCTGGGGCTTGTGGCAACCGTGACGAAAGCGTGGTTTTTGGCAGCAGCCCGAACAAGACTTGGCCCGCCGATATCGATTTGTTCAATCGCTTCAGGAAAGGTCACGTTCGGTTTTTGAATCGTGGACTCGAACGGGTACAAATTGACCACAACAAGATCGAATTCAAGGATTTGATGCTTACTTAAGGATTCTTTATCTGCCTCGACATTCCGGCGAGCCAGAATCCCGCCGAAAATCTTGGGATGCAAAGTTTTAACGCGTCCATCCATGACTTCCGGAAAACCGGTGTATTCGGCGACTTCACGCGCATCAATCCCGCTTTCAAGCAGATGCTTTCGTGTTCCGCCAGTGCTATAGATTTCAACACCCCGAGCTACAAGAACTTTTGCAAAATCGACTAAGCCCGTTTTGTCACTGACACTGATCAACGCTCGTTGGATAGACGAAAAACTGCTCACGTGTGGAAACTTCAGAACTGTTGGAGACAAGATAAAGGAAAATAGACCGCAAGCGTACAATTATCACATAATCCCCGAATATGCCCAGAATCGCAAGCCTTGATTCTGGGAGAGCAAAGCTCAAGAAAGTCCAAATCTCAACGATTCTGCAAGCATTTCAATTTCTGATTCGGTCACGGACAAAGGTGGAATTATCGGAATAACGTTGCCTATCGGTCGAAGCCAAATCCCCTTTTTCAGAACCTTGCTGCATACTTCGCCAGCTCGCTGCTGTTGCCACGGCAACGGCGTTTTCATAGCTTTGTCGGAAACTAATTCGATCGCTGCAATCATTCCACACTGCCGAACATCTCCGACCTCAGCATGGGATCGCAACAAACTCAAACACTTTCTTAACAATAACACCTTTGCCGGCAATTTCTCCAGAGTCCTCTCCATCTCAAATATTTCGAGTGTTGCCATGGCTGCCGCAGCGGAAAGCGGGTTGCCGCCATAAGTGTGACCGTGAAGAAAACTTCGTGATTCTTCATGACTGCCAAGGAATGCTTGCCAGATGCGATGCGAAGTCAACGTTGCGCTCATTGGCAAATAACCGCCAGTTAGCCCCTTTCCAATGCACAGAAAGTCAGGTTCTACCGATTCGTGCTCACAAGCAAACATCTTGCCCGTCCGGCCAATACCAACGGCGATTTCGTCCGCAATCAATAAGCAACCAAATTCCTTGCAAAGCTCGGCCAACCCTCGAAGAAATCCGTGCGGGTGCGTGACCATTCCAGCCGCCCCCTGCACTAACGGTTCTGCGATAACAGCAACTATCTCTTCAGCATGCTTCTCAAACAAGAGACGATACTCGGTTAAGTAGTGGTCTGCGGCATGGTCCAGTTCTATCCCATTTGGCAGTCTATAGCAGTCTGGACAAGGGCCACGCAAAACAGAGAATAATAGTGGTTCAAATAAAGAATGAAATCGAGACACACCGCCAACACTAACTGTTCCCAAAGTGTCGCCATGATACGCGCTACCCAACGCAAGAAAGGTTGTTCGCTTTGGTTCAGGGGATGGGCATTGACGCCAATATTGAAACGCAAGCTTCATCGCGACTTCAACCGAAGAAGCGCCATCGCTGGAGAAGAACACATGCTCCAAACTGTTCGGTGCCAAATCCACCAAACGCCTTGCCAAGCTAATCGTGGTCGGATGACTCATCCCGAGGTTAGTAACATGGGCCACCCGATCCAACTGATCGCGAATCGCTTGATCGATATGCGGGTGGCGATGGCCATGAATGTTGCACCAAAGTGAACTTGCTCCATCAAAGTATCGCTTGCCTTCAATGTCGGTCAGCCAACACCCTTGGGCTGATTCAATGATCAATCCATCATAACTCGACATCTGCGAGAATGCATGCCAAACCACGTTGCGATCTAGCTGCCGTAGCTGTGCGGTGTCTTGATTAGATGGAATCTTACTCATCGTCTATTTCGATTTGGATTTCATCATCGACCACGTGAACGCGAAAAATATCTGCTTTGATCTTGGGATTGTCAAGCCAGCAACCATCGGTTAAAGAAAATCGCCAAGCATGCCACGGACAAGCCACCGTTCCATCTTCTATCCAGCCGCCCGCAAGCGATGCTCCCATGTGCGGGCAAAAATCATCCATCGCGTGAAAATTGCCATTCGCATTGAAAATCGCGATCATCCGATCACCAACAGGGAACGCACGCGCTTCGTTCAACGGGACTTCCGTTGTCTTGGCCACGGTAAACCGCTTAGCCATGTTGGAGCAACTCCAGCCGCAGGAAATTCAATCCAGCTTTTGCAAGTCGATGATAGAGAACATCGGGATGTGCACCCAACGAAACCGTCGTTTGCTTTGTCTGCTTGCCTCTCCTAGCCAATGCAAACGAAAAGTCCGAACTGGGAAGACTCTTCGAAGTCGATACCGCTTCCCAAGTTGGATACACTCCAGCGGCTAAACAATAATCTAGGTCGTGCTCCAACCTAAATCGCTCGGCGGCTAACGTCAAGCAAGTTTGGCCGTCCTCAGCCGAACAATTCTCTAATGCATCCAATGACGGAAACCAGTGCGACGCTTGGAGTCCTTTTGATTCCTGTTGCGATAACTTCGCTAAACAATGTTGAATCCAGTTTCCAGAGCCAACCTCTACGACACCGATCGATACCCCCTTTTCCATGATCAATCTGTGCGTCGCTTCGTCGATATCCAATTCACCCTGCCCAAAAACCAACAGCCCAAGTTGCGCATAGATTTCGTCTATGGTCGGTTGGATTTTGTTTTGAAACTCATCGGCACTTGAACACAAAGCAGCAATGCGCAATGTGATGGTCGCCTGTGAGACTGTGATTCCAACGATGGGATCTCGATCTCGATGGATCAAGTCGGGGAGCTTCTTTTCAACATCGCTTTCACCAATCCCGAAAACTTTTAGGCTATGAAAGTACCATCGCGTTGCCCCAACCCCCATCTCTTGAACAAGGCGGGGCTCCACCGTAGTAGCGTACATCTGCATCATTTCCGCTGGGACGCCTGGCAGAGAAAAAATGCGGCTTGTGGAAGAACTTTCCGCATTTGTACCTTCGCCACCTGGCTTGGATTTTGGAACCACGAGATCGATGCCGGGGGCTGTACCATGTGGGTTGTCGATGGTGCGAGCCCCGACTGGAAACATGGCCTGAATTCGATTCCGCTCTGGCATCGGACGCTTGCGACGTGCAAAAAGGGACTCGATATGTTCTAGCGCCTCTGGCCTTAGCTCCAGCGGCCTGTGAAAGGCCTCCGCCATTGCCTCGCGGGTCAAATCGTCTGCGGTTGGTCCGAGTCCGCCAGTTGCTACAACAATGTCCACCCGTTGGGCTGCTGTGCGAAAAGCGTCGACGTTGTCTGACATGGAGTCACCGACGGTTGTGTGAAATGCAGTCTTGACTCCCAGATTGCCAAGCTGTTCGCTCAACCACTTACTATTTGTGTCGAGTCGTTGGCCGCTGGTTAGCTCGTCGCCAATGGAAATGATCTCTGCTCGCAATGACATCCCCTAATTCTAAGACGACTGTTCTTCTTTGGGTGGTACGTATGTCTAATAATCAATCGAAGAATCGCTGTCCTGTCCTTCTTGCAGCTTGCGAACCTCTGCCATTGTCAAGGCGATTACGTTGACATAGCGTCGAATGGCCTCGGTGTAGTTTTTGGACTGCTCCGCCGCTTTCGCAAGACTCGTGTCATCGTCAATTATCGAGGACTCGATTTTCCAATCGTTTTCAAGAACCCAGTCGTGTAGCTCGCTGATGACTTGGTGAAGATTGGACGTAAACAAAGCATCCGGTTTGCAAATCGTTTTGGTGTGCGGTCCCCGACCGTACTTTCCATTGACCTCGTTGCTCACCCGTTGGCTCTGGTACTTCAACCAACCCGTCGCAAAGGCGACCGCGGCAGCTCCAGCCGCCAAACATGCCAGAGGAAACTGTCGTACCAACAACAACACAAAACAACACAAAACTCCAATCGCTGTCGCAATTCCGAAGGCAACCGGAAATTGCGGCGGCACCGCAGACGGATTCGTTTCCATCGCGGCTCCACTTTGCATCAGACCTTCGTTCTTAACTTCGCCGACGACGACCGTAATGTTATCTGGTCCACCTCGCAAGTTTGCCAAGTCCACCATGAAATTCACCGCCGTCTCAATGTCGACGACCTGCAAAAGTACCCCGATCTCTTCGTCCGAAAGCTGGCCACTAAGTCCGTCACTGCAGATCAAGAATTTGTCACCAACTCGGAGAGGAAAAGGCCCCTCTAAATCCACCGAGACAGTTCCGTTTGGACCTAATGACCGGGTGATAACGTTTTTTGGGATTGCGTTGCTGCGAAGCGCCTCCTCACTTACTTCTCCAGACGCTCGCATTTCCCAAACGAGCGAATGGTCAAACGTCAATTGCTCCAATACATTACCTCTCAATCGGTAGACGCGGCTGTCGCCAACATGCGCGACAACTGCACCTTCAGGCAAAATGGCCAAAGCGCAGGTGGTCGTTCCCATGCTTCGAAACTCAGGGTTGGCTTGACCTTTCCTAAAGATCTCACTGTTCGTTTCAACCAATGCACGTTGCAGTGCTTCGGATGGGATCCCCTTTAGTAATTTGCCGTAATGGTGCGGAATCAATTCAACCGACAAACGGCTTGCCAATTCCCCTGCCGCATGCGCTCCCATGCCGTCAGCCACTATCAACAAGTGACCTGACTTTTGCCATGCAGCTTCATCCTCGGCCATGACGATTGCAAAACTATCCTGATTGTTTCGACGCCGCATGCCGACGTGCGTTGCCGATGCGACTGAAAAGGAGTCTTGCCAGGAAGGATTCGGAGTTGAGGGTGGCTGAGACAAAATGTTTGAAATCTACAATTGGCAAAAACAAGTCTGACTCAGTCCGTCAGAGTGGACGCCTGGCTCTCCAAAGCCGCAAACGCAGACTCTACATCATACCACGTGCATCGCAAAGCTTCGATTCCCGATAGCATCCGATTTGAAAAATCATCTCGATTCATCGGTTTCGATGCCGCAGACTCGGCTCAAGTTATGCAAAATGATCCCTGCTGCCACACTTACGTTTAGCGAGTCCGTTCCCAAGGCCATGTCGATCCTAATATTTCTGGTCGTAGCATTCTGAATCTCGATCGGCAGTCCGTGAGCTTCATTCCCTAAAACCACCAACCCCGGCCCATTTCGACGAAAGTAGCTCAGCTCCTCACTCGTTTTCGACAAACATGCCGCGACCGATTCGATTCCCATTTCGCCGCACAAAAGTAAGGCATTGAGCGGATCTGGAACCGCAAAGAAACGCAATTTGAAAGCGTTCCCCATCGATACTCGTAGGACACGACGTGCAAAAGGGTCCACGCATTCTGGACCGATTAGCAAATCTGTAATGCCCAAGGCGGCGCAGGTTCGGAAGATCGAGCCCATATTTTCAGGATCTTGGACACCCACCAACATGGCCGCCAGCCAATTGTCAGTAAGCTCAAAAACTCCTTTTTCCACCATTTGAAAATCCGGCCTAATTCCGCATGCCAAATAACCACGATGGAACGCAAATCCGATTAACTCAGAAACGAAAGGACCAGGAACTGCGAATAGATCGATTCCTAGCGGCAACCAACGAATCGCTTCATCTAGGTACTTTTCGTCAATTAAGAACGAATCGATCGCAAAGCCACTTGCCACCAATCGCTGAACCAGGGGTTTGCTCTCTGCAATAAACCGCCCACTCACCCGCGTTAGATTCGTAGTTCGGAGGTTGCGATACGGATCCAGCCGAGGCGAATGGAGATCTGATATGCGATGAACTGGCATTGGAATCACTTCGTCCGGAGTACATTCACTCGCTGCGATCCGGAGGCCCATTCATTGCTACTATAGACAAACGCTCGAACAACACACCGTCCGCGACAGTCCGATGGCACTGGCAATTCAATAGAGAATTCGCCGGGTGCAATTTCTTGCTCGATTTTTGACAACACTAGGTCGCTTGCACGGGAATAGTTGTCCTGCATCGACTTTCGCTGATCCTCCGTTCCCAGGAATTTTCCGACGGAACGAAGGCCATTTGGCAGCCGGTCTCTCGACAACGTCAACTCAACCTTGAGTTTCCCTCGTCGAAGTGATTTTCCGGTTATGACCAACGGTTTCCCCGCTTGCGGTTCGACCTCACACGCGATTGGCATGATGCCAGGGTGCTTAATTCGAAGCAGTGGATCACCCAGCAGGTTCATTAATCGGACGTGCTCGCGGCGTTCTTCGGTGAGATCATGCCCCTCTGGACTCAGCGCCGTCGCCATCTGCTCGATCATGGCCTGCTGTTTTGCGCGAAGCCGATCTCCAGCGGTTGCTTGAGCCTGAATGGAATTGTCTGCGTCGCGACCTTGCGTCACCACTGTCTCGCTTTGCTTCCAAAGGTTTCGCTTTGCATTTAACACAATACCGCCAAGTGTTGGAATTTGATCGCGGAAGCAGCCGTCCATCATTTCGGTCGACAGTTGGCTTAATCCATATGGCATAGTAACGCGGGATCCAGCGATAACCGCTATAGGCCCGTCCTTTCTTGCAAGCAGTGTCTCGGCAAAGCAGTCGACACGTGCGTCGAAGGCGCCAGTAAAACAGGCTAGCATCAACGCGATCGGCGGACCGTCCTGGACGTCGAATTGCGAAACATCTTCATTCAAACAAATCGGGATCGCATCCTTTCCAACAATGAAGTCATCGAGCCGATCAACGCCACCATGCCCGATGTAGACCCAAAACAAACCACCCTCATTGATCTTTCCGATAAAGGAACGAGTCAACGAAAACGGGTCCGGGCAATAGGGACTACTTAGACTGGCATACGTCATATTCAATTGAAAGCGATCTGGGATTCCCTCCGACAAAAGTCTTCTCGCAACGCTTTCAATGGCGGTATCCGCCAGCACGCCAAATCCACCAACACCGGCGGTCGCGTGAATGCGATCTCGCCACGGACCGTACGATTGTGACTGTTCGTAGTCAATGCTTCGTCGAAGCATTCTGGCTAAGTCTTGTGCATCTTTCGCTGGCAATCTGCCCACTGCCAACTCGGGACATTCATCGCCATCCAAATCACCATAGTAAAGGTCGGTTGCTAAAGTCGGCGTAGTGAAAGGCCCCAACTTAACCTTAGTCTCGGTTTCAAACGTCGGAGTGATCGGGGTGAATTTGCCTTGATTAATCTTTGGATCGCCCGCAATCCCAACATCTCCACATAAGAGCACTGCTACGACGGGTAATTTGGACTTGTTTACCGCATGCAGAATGGCAAATCTCAGATCGTTTGAAGAAGATACCGAGTCGACTTTGATTACTTGATAGTCCCGTTCACGGTATTTCACCCATTCGTCAGTTGAGCTTTCCCAACCCCTTGGACATACAATGATGACTGAAGAAGTAACCTCCGAACGGGTCCAGCTCCCGAAGCTATTCGCGATCATTGCGATTGCACAAATTAAAAAGCGTTTCACCACCAGCTACCCTCATTGTTGAGCTGTTTTTTGACCAGTCAACTTTACGAGTGCTTGCCTCAGCTCCCGGACCTTGAGCGGCATGGGAATGAGCACGTGGCTTGGGCTAGTTTTGGCGCCACGTATTATATGCTGTTGCTTAGGATCGACCAACATCACAATTGGAATATGTTTTGTATGTTCCTGTGAAACAAACCGATTGAAAGCCTCAAGTGCCAGATTACCAAGGTCTGCTGCACAAAGAACGACACAATCTGCGGGTGGAGTTTCGTCCGGGGAAAACTTGCTGAGTGCTCGTTCCGGGTCGCCGAAAATGAGAACGCGATATCCGCGTTTCTTAAGTTTCTCTCTTAAAATATCCTGCAGATCCGGCTTGCTTTCGACCACGATCAGCGTCTTGCCTTGTCCCTCCATTGCTTCGGCCTCGTTGATCTCCAGTATTGAGTGCTGTGCTTTTTTTTCCGCACGAATCACTCCATCAGGGTTCTCTAATATCTTGATGGCTGATTGAATGTCATTCAGCATCGCACCTGGCGTTTGATATCGCCTTTCCGGATCAAATTCCAACGCTTTGTTGCAGATCGCATAAATCTCATCAGGTAAGCCGGGCATCTGTTCGACAAGTGGAGGGATCTCGTTGAAGCGGGCGACGTTGAGCCTCTGCCCGCGATCGCGAGTTTCAACTAGAGCGGGTTTACCGCAAACAACGTTGTAGAAAATGACGCCGGAAAAAAATAAATCGCTGCGCGGATCGCCCTTTCGAACGCCCGTTGTTCTTTCGAGACCCGCGTAGTCAATAGCGCGGGCGCTCGGACAATCTGCGATCGCTTCGGGAGACGACACGTCAGCCAGGGCGGCCAATCCAAAATCGACCAGTTTGCACCGTCCGCTTGAGTGAACCAGCACATTCGTTAGTTTCAAATCGCGGTGTGTTACACCCTTCGATGCCGCAAACTCAAGTCCAGCGCAAATATCTTGCATGATTTTTAGGGAATCGATAGCCCCAAAGGTCCCTCGATTCTTTAGAATTTCTCGGAGCGTTTCCCCCTCTACGAACTCCATTACTAAATAGGGAGAGCGAGCATCGTTTTCAATTTCGTGAATCGTAACGATGTTGGGGTGTCGCAATTGCAATCCCATCCGACCTTCGCGTAGAAACTGCTCGACCGAGGCAACCTGATCTCGGTGCTTTTTTCGTAATACCTTGACGGCTACGACACGTCCAGTTTCGCGATGTACGCAGCGAAAGACCCGAGCAAAAGTACCAGCTCCAATCATGTATAAAACTCGGTATGGTCCGTAGTAGAAACCAAGCCGTTCACCAGTACACATCCGATCCAGCTGGAAGTTTGTCAGAATTCCTTTGCGAAGAAGAAGGTTCTTTACGTCTTCTAGCTTGATTTCGCTTGTGCGCAATTCACCCCAAAACTTGTCAATTTGTTCCGGAGTGGCTAGATCTAAATCGATCGCGCGTTGAGTAAGTGACCTTGGCGTAAATTCCATCGAAGCGGCTGACCGACGAAGAGAAAAGTGGAGGTAAAGAGAACCATTGGACTCAACAATAGACTAAGCCAAATCAGTCCTGCAAGCAAACCATTAAACGAACAGTCGAGTCGATTCAGGCTCAATTTGCCCGAGTCGACTCGACTGTTTCTAACTTGAATGCACTTCGCTCTGTACCGTCGGAGGTTTTTCGGCGTCGATCATAAGTCGGGCTGAACCGGACGCTAGCGCGTTGCGGCTGATTAGCCGAAGGGCGCTAGCCCACGGTTTGCGGCCCATGTTGTGATCG
>JAYTVL010000251.1:0-5610 GCA_043744075.1 Pirellula sp.
GATTCGCTAGTACCGGCTTTTAGCCTACGAATCTTGTTCACCAAGCGGCACCAGGCCGCTGGGGTCTCTCACAGGAACGGACATTCGGTTATTGTTTGATCACTTTCGAATGTTAGGCGCATCGTTTGGCTGTTGGTAACCAGGGATCGCAGCTGCCCGGATATTTTCTGTCGCAGGTGGGTCGAATACTTTGTCCTCGAGCGTCCAATTGTTTGGAACATCGAATGGAATGAATGACTTGTGAAACAGTTCCCCAATTTTCTTGAGCAAGGGAAGATTCTTTCCCTCACTGACGCGATCACTAAACTCAAAAACCTCTCGATTGTCGTTTAGGACTTGACCCTGTTGGTCAACGTGCTCGGTGTTGTATTTGTAGAGCATCATGGGCAAGAACATTTGTCGATCGAGATAAATCTGAACATGGTCATAATTCACCGCGTCCGATTGGAATTTCGGATAGGCTTCGATTACGAAAATATCGTCTCTTTGCTTGCCCTGTTGGTCCTCCGGTGGGGGCAGCGACCTAACCCAGTAACGTGCTTTGATCTTTTCTGCTTTGACACCAAACATAAAAGGCATTGGCGATTCAAGGACCCCTTCACCCCGCATTTCAGGTGGCATAGTGAATCGAGTGCATTTCTTACTGCTCCGGTCATATTCATAGACTTTTTCGCCGTCACATAGCCACCATTCGCCAAACACATTTTCGAAATCCTTGTACTCTGGTTGGCCCTTTGCATCGAGCTGTCCCGAGAGCTTTACAAGCCTATCGATCTTGAACATGCCTTTGTCCGGAGTCATGTATTTCAATTCTCCGATTGCGGTCGAAACCGGGATGCTGCGAATAACTCTGCCTGTTTTTGCGGCGAGTTCACTTACAAAGTTGTCGGACGAGTTGTATTGCCATCGGAGAAATTTGCTCGAATAGCGTTCGATGTTTGCTGTCGATTTTTCCCAATAGCCGAGTACTTGTTCCAAATGGGCTATTTCTTGAGGCGATGGCGGGTTGTCAGACCACGGATTTTTAGTAACCACTTCCTTTCCGGTTCCTGCGCCCGGAAGCTGATTGGAAACTGGACGCTTATTCAAAGCTGGATTCAATGCAGGATTGACTGGCACGCCATTGGCCTGACCTTGGTTGACTCCCTGTCCGGGATTGACTGCTTGACCGGGATTGACTGCTTGACCTGGAGTGGCAACTTGGCCGGGATTAGCGCGACCGGCGGTGCTATTGCTTTGAGGATTTGCAGGTTGCCGATTCGTTGGCGGCGGCGTTGTTCGATTACCGTATCCAGCTGCGGGCGGTGCGACCCCTTGTTGGCCTACTACCAACGAACAACAGCCGATCACCCAGGCCACAATTGCCATGAAACCTAGCTTGCAATGTTTGTTGTAATGCTTCCCCTGATTGATCATATTCATCATCCGTGCCAAAGCTGAATTTGAAATTGTTGAGTAGGTCCCGCCTGCCGGGCGGGACCTACTTTGGGAACAATAACAACTCCTCACGAAACAACCTATACCGAATTTGCTGGTTGTGTCGAATGGATCGCAACAAAGTTACTGCGGCTTGCGCGAGATGCTTAGCTATCTTTCCCACCTTGACCTAGGGTTCATTGCCGTAGCGTGACTTACTTCGTCCTCCAGCATTCCAAATACACAATGCCGTTCGCACCTCCGTTTTTCAGCCCTTCGGTCGGTACTCCTCCATTGGTCCTCTACACTGGCGAGAAACCACTGGGCCAGCGAGAACTTTCGTCGTTGCACTTAATCAACGGGGAGCATTTTTCGGGTGCCGAACGGGTCCAGCAGCTTCTTGGAAATCGCTTGCCCGATTTTGGTGTGTCCGCATTTTTCGCATGCCTGAAACCAGGAAAATTTCCGGAGCTATGCGGTCTCGATAGCAATCGTGTTCGCTCAATCGAAATGAAAAACCGCTTCGATCTGAGCATCCTTCATCGGATCACAGAATACGCTAACGAGACACAATCCGAGGTGCTGCACGCGCACACACCCAGAACCGCAATGATCGCGAGCTTTGTCGCAAAACGCTGCGGGCTTCCTTGGGTCTATCATGTTCATTCGCCAACGGCTCGTGACTCAACGAAAGCTATCGTCAATCGAGTTAATAATTGCGTAGAAGCCTATTCATTGCGCAATGCCGATCACATTATCACCGTTTCCAAATCGCTGCGCCGCGAAATGCTCTCTCTAGGTCATTGCCGGAACCGGATTACGGCGGTAGCAAATGGAGTTGCCGAACAAACACCTATCGATCCAATCGCGCGGCTCAATCAACATCAGTGGAAACTGGGGATGGTTGCTCTTGTTCGACCTCGGAAAGGGATTGAGGTTTTGCTTGAGGCGATTGCAATGCTGAATGAATCGCGAAGAAATGTTACACTCGAAGTGATCGGAGGATTTGAAACAACTGAATACGAAGCGAATATTCGAAGACTGATCCAACGTTTGGACCTTGAGGGGACGGTCAATTTGCGTGGCTTTACCAAAGATGTTCCATCGGTCATGCGAACTTTCGACGCGATGGTGCTACCAAGCCTGTTTGGAGAAGGAATGCCGATGGTTGTCTTGGAAGCGTTGGCTTGTGGCGTACCCGTGATTGCGACCCGAGTCGAGGGGACTCCAGAAGTGATCCGGCACGGTCAAGAAGGATTGCTTGCGAGGCCACAAGATGTGGAGTCGCTATCGCAAGCCATCCAAGTATTTATCTCGGACCGTTCGGCATGGAGCCGCATGAGCCGCTTGGCAGTTCAAAGACACCGACAGGGATTCTCGGACGTCAAAATGGCCGAACGAACGGCGGGAGTGTATCGCAAGCTAGTTCAGCGACATGTTTAACCGATCGGAGCGATTAGCGCATATCGCGGACTTCCAGGAGACGAAAGTCGGGAAAGACTGATCAGGAAAATGGTACAGGCATTTGTCTCTAGTGAGTCAGCCGCTTCGCGGGTTAAACAAGTCGCAGTGCAATGCCTGTTGGTGATTGTTTATTCTCTGCAATGACCTCCGGAGGCCCAACACCAAGGATCTTGCCGCCGTCAGCTCCGCCGCCCGGGCCGATATCGATCACCCAGTCGCAGCATCGAATCAACGCCATGTGGTGCTCGACAACAATGACCGTATTCCCTTTTTCCACCAAGTCTTGTAACACTCCGATTAGGCGAACTACGTCGTCCATGTGAAGCCCAGTGGTCGGCTCGTCGAGCACGTAAAGTGTCTTACCCGTTCCTGGTTTCGCTAGCTCGCATGCCAACTTGATTCGTTGGGCTTCGCCTCCACTGAACGTATTTGATGGTTGCCCCAATGAAATGTAGCCTAGTCCGACTTGCGCAAGACATTTCAGCGGCGCATTCAATTTGGGGTTGGTATCAAAAAACTCGGCAGCTTCCGAAATACTCATGTCCAAACAATCCGCAATCGACTTTCCTTTGAATCGAACAGCAAGCGTTGCCCGATTGAATCTACGACCGCGACATTGAGGGCACGGAACATAGACGTCGGCCAAGAAACTCATTTCAAGCTTCTGTCGGCCCTGTCCGCTGCACGACTCACATCGCCCCACTCCTGCATTGAAGCTAAATCTAGCTGCATTGAAGCCACGCTGCTTGGCATCTTTTGTTTTTGAAAAGACTGCTCGAATCTCGTCCCAAAATCCACAATACGTTGCCGGAATACTCCGCGGCGAACGACCGATTGGAGACTGGTCAATTTCAATTAGCTTGTCAATTCCGTCTAATCCATCGACCTTTCGGATGTGCGAGGGTAATGCGTCGCCACCGAGCGATTTGCGAACAGCGACCGCTAGCGAATCATGAACGAGCGTACTCTTGCCGCTTCCGCTGACTCCTACGACACCGACGAATCGCCCTAAAGGAAACTCAACTCGAACGTTTTCCAAGTTGTTCATGGTGATACCTGTCAGGATTAATGATGGATGAGTTGCCCCCACCGTTCGTATTCTCCCACTGGGCATTGGGACGATCCGTTGAAGGTACTTGGCGGTAAGCGAATTAGCGGCCTTAGGGCAACTAATGTTTAACCCGCGCAGCGGCTGGCGGACCTGGCCTAGAAACTGCTCCGGAGCCCCGAACGCGATAACTTCACCGCCAAATCGACCTGCACCAGGTCCAATATCAACGAGCAAATCCGCGGCGCGCATAACTTCTTCATCATGTTCCACCACAACGATAGTGTTGCCTCGCTCTTGCAATGCGCGAAGAGATGCAATCAACCGCTCTGTATCGCGAGGATGCAAACCCACCGATGGTTCATCGAGTACGTAACAGACTCCGGTCAGCCCCGTTCCAATACTCGTCGCCAAACGGACTCGCTGCAATTCGCCACCGCTCAACGACTCAGCCGGTCGATCTAAAGTAAGATAGGAAAGGCCAACTTCTTGCAGAAATGAGAGTCTTTGCGAAATCTCGCGAACGATTGGAAGCCCGATCTTTGACTGCCGGTCGGAAAGTTTTAACTCCTTGAACCAATGAGCGGCTGAGTCCAATGGCAAATTCGTTATTTGAGCGATCGAAAAACCATCCAGTCGAATTGCCAACGACTCCTTTCGCAATCTCTGTCCCTCACACTCAGGGCACGTCTCCTCCGGCTTGCCATCGAGGTATCCAAATCCCTCGCACTTTGGACAAGCTCCATAAGGGCTGTTAAAACTAAAAGTGCGGGGCTCGATTTCTAAAAGGCTTACTCCGCACGCGATACACGCAAATCGAGTCGAAAAAGTTCGCTCTATCGTAGTCGATTTACTAGGAACACTTGCCGATATCTCAACCAATCCGTTACTCAGTCGTAACGCCACCGAAACGGCGTGCTCAATTCGTTCTCGGCTATCTTCGCGAACCACAATTCGATCCACAATCGCTGAGATCGAATGCTCCTTTCGGATCGCGAGTGTTGGGAGCGATTCAATTTCGTAGAGTTCGCCATCGACTCGCACGCGAAGCAATCCCGCTTTGGAAATCCGTTCAAATACATCCGCATGTCCTCCCTTTCGTCCGATCACCATCGGTGCAAGCAACGTCAGTTTGCTTCCACTCGGAAGTTCGCAAATGGAATCGATGATTTGGCTCGGCGGCTGGCGATCGATGGGCTGTCCGCATTGGTGGCAGGCTGGCGTAGCGATACGCGCCATCAACAATCGCAGATAGTCGTAGATTTCTGTAACCGTACCAACTGTGCTACGCGGGCTCAGAACTCCCTGCTTTTGATCGATACAGAGTGCCGGCTGTAAACCGCGAATGAAGTCGACGTCAGGCCGCTCCATTTGATCCAAAAACTGCCTCGCATAGCCTGACAAACTCTCCATGTACTGCCGTTGTCCTTCTGCGAACAACGTATCAAATGCAAGAGAACTCTTTCCGCTCCCGCTGACACCCGTAATGACCGTTAGCTTGCCTCGTGGGATGTCCAGGTCAACATTCTTGAGGTTGTGTGTTCGAGCACCTCGAATTTCAATCGCACGAACTATTTGGGCAGCTAAGCACCTATGCATAAGTTTCTTGGCACAACCACGTAGCAGCGTCTCTCCGCAGACGCTGAAAATTGCGAGTCTCGGAGAGGCTCGCCTACATGAGG
>JAYTVL010000252.1:0-5609 GCA_043744075.1 Pirellula sp.
GACAAGCCCCCGACCAACCTGAAAGGCCAGATCGCAGAACGGAACAAAACTCACATCAACGCATTTTTCTAAAACTGCTATTTGTCGCACAGCCCAGGCTTGACCTGCGATATTTTTATGCTTTCAGGCTACATGCAAGCGAGCGTCCAGCCTCCCGAAAAACCTGAACGAACCGCAGCACAAGGCTGCGGGATTCCTATAAAATGCCGTAGGCGCGTCCTGTGGATTGGATATGCTTCCAGCCTGCCAAGCTGAAAATGACGGGTTAGAAGCTTATCCCACTGCAGAAATCAGTCATTTATTGATGGAACGATCCTTACATACTCGATGGCTTTACACGCCGACCAACATTTGGACCAAACCAAACGATGCACATTCAAAACCAGGCCATTCGCGTTTCTACCATCGCTTTGATTTCGATTGTCCTTGGTTGTGGGCCTAGCGCATCGCAACCTGCAAGACCAGTGACCAATGTACCATCAGACCCCGTAGCAACGGTTCCGGTCGAACAGAGCGTTGCACCTAAATCGAGCGACGCTCCCATTCAAGTCCCGCCGCCAAATACGTCAGAGCATGCACCGGTTTCAAGTGACGCGGTGGCAGAAAATGCAAAGGTTTCCGTTCCACCCGTTGCAACGGCACAAGCGATTCCTCCCGTTGCGTCGAAACCAAAAATCGAACAACCTAGGGCAGAACAGTTAGCTCGCTGGTCGCAACCGGAACAGGAACCACTCCAATTGTTGTCATTTCGCGACGGGAGCAAGGCAGGATTCGTACAGAATCTGGCTTGTCTTCCCAGCAGTCGAATGTTTCTGCTGGCAGGCACCAAGGTTACTCTTTGGTCTATTGATGGAACCGAGCCAGAACATGTCTTTCTTGACTTGGCAACAACCGGCAAAGAGTTGTCCATCAAATCGCTCGCTGTAGCACCGAATGGAAAATGGTTTGCGGCAGGCGACTCGAATGGGCTCCTGAAAGTTTGGAGCATGAGCGATCGAAAAGAAGTGCATTCAAAAAAAATCTTTCCAACCGGTATCACCCAAATTGCAATTTCGCCCGATGGCCAAGAAATTGCCATGATCAGTTACGACGTCGATGTTGCAATCTACCAATCGAGCACCTTGGAGAAAAAGAACCAATTCAAGATTAATTCAAATGGATTGAAAAACATTGCGTACGTCGCACAAGGCCAACTCGCGGCTGCCGCAGAAACCACGACCGTGTGGAATACAGCGACTGGCAAAGTTGCGCAAACCCTCTCGCCAGGTCGATATCAATCCTCGCTGGCTCGTTCCAAAGATGGTAAGTGGTTTGCCTTTGGCGAAAAAGACGACCTCCAACTTTGGGATGTCACGCAGGCGAAGAAAGCGAATAAGAGCTTCAACAACATTGCAATGAATGAATTGGTGGACTTCTCGCATGATGGGAAATCACTGATCACGGCCAACGGCTCAAACATCCGACTCTGGGATATAGCAACGCAGCGAATCGTACAAGTCATTGACGTGGTGGGTTTGCCCATCGTTGGCTTGTGCTGGCTGCCGGAAACCAATGTCATTTTGGTGTCCACAACAAACGGATGGACTCGAATTTGGGGGACGACCAAGTCAGGTGAGTCGCTTGGACTCCGCTCCATTGATCCTGCCTTCTCAGTGCCAGACAGTGCAGTAAGAGAACCGGCTTCGTCAGCACAATGGCTTCAAGCGATCGACCTAAGAACTTTTCCGCGACTAGCCGGCGACAAACCGATGATCATTGATTCGACGCGCATAGACTATGTCGCTCACGCAACGCTCGATGAAGCGAAACAGTTTTACCAATATTATTTGATGCGCGCCGGCTGGACCGAATCGGTAGCGCCGCGGGCTGCTTTGTCTCCAGGCAGCGTCGAGTACGCCAAAAATGGATTCATGCTGACCGCATCGTTTACTGGCGACGGTGAAACCAAGACAAATATTGGTCTTCACAACATCGGCAACTTCGATCTTCGGTGGCTACCGAAATTCGATGGTGCACCCATCGTAGAGGGTTACTCAGGAGCCAATATTGTAATGTACGAAACAAAGGCAGACATGCTACAAATCGAAACAAACCTGCTCAAGAAGTTGCACAAAGCGGATTGGACGGCTTTTTCGAGACTTCATTCAAGTCACAATGAAGAAGTCGACGTTAGGGACATGGAATTCTTGCGAAATGGAACGGTTCTTCGTGTGTCGATACGCAGGTTCCCTACCGATCCATCGAGCTTCCATATTCAACAGTCGGTCTCATCGATCAATCATGCCTTGCCAGTCCCCAATGACTGCGGATTCATTGAATTCGATGGACACACCCAGCCCTATCTGGTGGCGACAACCTCGATGTCGTTGGACCAAACGTTAGAGTTTTATCACAACTCTATGAAGGCGGATGGATGGCTTGTCCACGATACCGGACGAGATACCAAAGAAGAGCAAATATGGCTCACTTATAGACGCGGACAGCAAGACGTGTTGATTGGATTGGTGAAACAGGAGAGTGGTCGAACACTGATTCGTGTCGGAGATCGATTGGAGAACTCGTCCTGGCAATTAAAGAAGCCCAAACTTGCAAAGGACGCGAAGTCTGCTGGAGCGAGCATCGAAGCAGCGGATTTTCCTATCTTGAACGCGTCCAATTCGGCAAAATTCGATTCGAATGCAAAGAGTATTGAGATTCAAGTCGATGCAACGCCTATGGCGGAGGTAGCCGATCGATTTAGCAAGGAGCTTCTATCCAAGGGCTGGACGATTAAGGGTTCAGGCATTCGTTCGGATGAATACACTTTCTTGACATTCACCAAGGATAAGGTCGAGATTGACCTGCGGGCTAGGTCGATGAATGGCAACATTATGGTCAACATCCAAGGGGACGGACTGGTTTGGACGAAGCCGTTGCTTGGTGGCAAGCAGATCATCTCCTATGAGACATGGCTGCGCCAAAACAATCATCCCGCGAGCTTGAATTTGCTCGACGCATATAAATCCGAGATGGAATCGATTGCAAAGTTGTAACCACAAGTTATCGCACACAACTTGTTTAACCGCGTGCCCATCGGGCCGCGTTTTGCTAGCGAAAGCGCGGGGCGATGCCCACGCGGTTAAACGAAGAATCTAATTCATTGGTGCATAAAACTACGGAATACGCGGATCACACGGAAACCAAATGAATTGATGTTTCCCTCACGAAAGAAACTAGCAATGAGAAACAATAGAAATGACTTAGTCCTTCTTTTTTTCGATTTCTTCCTTTTTTTTCGGCTGCCGAGAGCTACAGGGTCGGGGGCAATTGCTGCGGTTGCATGCTCCTTTTTTGCGATTGCAATGATCGCCAATTGTTGCGCCGTTGACTGGCCGATGTGGCGTCAAAACTCCGGACGGACTGGAACCTGTCACAGAACCTCAACTTTTACGAGTTAAAGAACCCGAACCTTTACGATTGACACTTGTCAATTTGGGCTGTTTAGGGAAATGGAGTTTCCTCGGCTCGGATTAGTTGCTTTGATGTGCGCTTTTGCCTGCACTCAAAGGAACTGCTGTGCAGACACTCAAGGAAGAGATCGTTACTATTGACATTCTGCGACGTCAGGGTGAAACCAATCAGGCCATCGCTCTGCGACTTGGCATCACCGAAGGTGCGGTTCCGCTAACTTCGTAAAGGTTCGGGTTCTCAGACAGGCGTAAAGCCAACGGAAACGATCGCATTCGAAAGAGACGCATACCGGCGATCAGCGAGAAGTGTCGAATAAACAAACAGACAGCAGGAATCGTACCCGATACGATTGATCCGCGTTTCCTCTACAATGGGCGTCGCTGACTCTTTCCCCACCCGACGATTGCAATGCAAATCGAAACGTGCCATATGCTAGACATCGTAATTATCAACCCGCGTTTCGAAGTTAGTTATTGGGGACTTGAACATGCCTTGCCGTTGCTCGGAAAGAAATCCAATCTGCCGGTTGCTTGCTTGCCGCTTTTGGCTGCGTTAACACCCGCCGAACATCAAATCACACTCGTCGACGAGAATGTCGAAGAGATCGATTATGACCGACTGGAACGGGTGGACATCGTTGGGCTTACAGGTATGAGTGTTCAACGGGCCCGAATGCTTGAGATTCTTCAAGAGTTGCGAAAGCGTGGCATATTCGCAGTGGTCGGTGGCCCGTGGGTCAGCGTTAGCGAAGACTACTTTGGCAACTTGGCTGAAGTCATCTTCGTCGGCGAAGCGGAAGAGACTTGGCCTCAGTTTCTTTTGGATTTCCAGTCCGGGAAATGGGAAAAGCGATACGAGCAAGCTAACAAAACAGACATGCTCAAGGTCCCTGCTCCTCGCTACGATTTGATCAAAACTCAGCACTATCTGTTTGGCAGCGTACAGTTCTCCCGGGGCTGCCCGTTTCAATGTGAATTTTGCGACATCATTGTTACGTTTGGAAGACGGCCTCGCATTAAGTCTTCGCAACAGATTCTGGTTGAACTCGACCAATTGCTTGCCAGGAACCTGCGGATTGCGTTCATTGTTGACGACAATTTGATTGGGAACAAAGTTCAAATCAAGAAAGTTCTGCAAGACGTTGCCGAGTGGCAGCGTTCCAAAGGATTTCCGTTGACTTTCTTCACGGAGGCGTCACTCGATCTTGCCGATGACGTCGAGTTGATGCAATTGATGGTCGACTGTAACATTCAAACCGTCTTCATCGGAATTGAAAGTCCAAATGAAGCGTCGCTAAGAGAGACCAAGAAAATACAAAACGTTCGCAGCACGGGGACTCTCATAGAGAAAATTCATCGGGTCCAAAACGCGGGAATGGACGTATGGTGTGGCATGATTGTTGGCTTCGATAGCGATGACGAGACTATTTTTGATGCCCAATTTAAGTTTTTACAAGAGGCTCGTATCTTGCACGCGATGCTGGGCATGTTGCATGCCATTCCCAAGACGCCGCTCCATGCGCGACTGAAAGCCGAAGGGCGACTGGACGAAAATGACACTTCCGAGTTTGGCACCAATGTCATACCGCTTCAGCTCTCTCGCGAATCGCTCCGCGACGGGTATCTGACTGTGATGCAAAAGCTCTATGAACCAGCCAGTTATTTCGATCGACTTGAGTCCCTGTTTTTACGCGGAAATTTCCGCTTTGGTCAAGCTCGCGAAAAGTACTGGCGTGCGCACCCTTGGATAGGGATAACGGAACGGGCTCGGTTTGGAATACTCGCGCTGGGGTTATTGATACGTTTAATGTGGACCATACCGCAGGCGTCGCTTCGGAAAGAGTATCGCAAACGGATCGTACGATTGCTTCGGGTAAACCGGGATCCATCTGTCCTGTTTGTCTATGTAATCAAATGCGCCATGCACTACCATCACTACACGCTTTCAAACAACATGTCTGATCGGCGCTCTACTGTAGTCAATACGTTTTAACTCGATGGACCGTCTTCCGTGAAAGCAGAGCGAGAGGCAAAGACCCGGAAAGGAATGCCAACAGACGAGGAAAGAGGAATTGGGGCTAGTTAGAGATGGCCGTCTGACTAACAATACAAACAAGATCGCTCCAGAGTGGCTGGGGAAATTTACCGTTCCACATAAAC
>JAYTVL010000253.1:0-21294 GCA_043744075.1 Pirellula sp.
AAATCTGACTTTATGTCCGCAAGATTAGAAAAACGAAGATTTCGGCGTTCCATTTGCATTGGCTCCAATCGGTTAAGCGAGCGTCGGATCAAGTAATACCGTAGGATAGGACCATTGTCCGGACCATTGTCCCGTCCAAACGAATGATCGGGACAATGGTCCCAATCTACTCTTGAACTGGCCGTAGGGAACAGGGGTCGGTTCCGCATCCTTGGCGAAACAACATTGTATATGTTACCCAATTTCCGGTAATTTCTTCGCTACGTTCGAACTCACAACAAAATAGGGACTATTGAATCTGGCGACCTATGCGAACACCAAATTGCTGATCTTCTTCGCTTAGAGTACACTTCCCATCCCACAACTATCCCAATTAACTGATTCCGTAACCGAATTCCCTTGTCGAGTCATGCATGGGTCAAATGCGATTTCGAGTTCCAAATGCTCAGGGCTACGACGCGCAAATTTGGGGTACAGCGTTCGTTTCAGGCATCGAGGGGATACCGTGGGCCAGCAAAAACCGGATTGAAGACGATTGTTTGATCATCGATCGGACGGTCGACGAATCAGGCAAATTGTCGATTGTTTGGCCCACGGAAGAGTATGGCCCGATTATGCTTTCGACGGCGTCGCTTCGATGCCATGAGACTCCATATCTTTTACACCTGGAACTAGCCCGAGGAACGATTCACCGCATTCGAGGGCGAGGCATTGATTGGCAACGCTTGGGGCTCAAAATTCCTGAGGCATTCACGTCGCTGATGGATCGATCGGTGTCCGCCTTTGTTCAAGCGATCCTCTCGGCTGACGACATTGAGCGTTGTATGCCACTCGCACAAACCGCCATTGATCTTGCCGTGAGTGCCTCAAAGCCACTGTCTCGGGCATTCGTTTCGCAATCCTTACAGGCCAGACATCAAACCGAAAAACAACTTAGCACACTTCTGGGTATTAAACTGACGCCTTCCCGACCCTGGGTGAAGGATGCAGAAGTCATTGTTCCAGCCATCAATACGATCAACATCTCAATGGAAATGGGACAAATTGAGACAGACGCAAAAAGCGCCGCCCTTGTGCTGATCGACGACCAGCTCGAATGGGCTCGTCGCAACTCACTTCGCATTTTTGGTGGTCCGCTCCTCAATCTTCAATCGCATGCCGTACCGAAGTGGCTTTATTTGCTCAGCGACTTTCGATCCATGTATGACGCTGCTTGCAAGCATGCCACGATGATGGTTGAACGATACAGAGGTCAAGTGCATTTGTGGTCAGCAGCAACCGGACTCAACGCCCCCAACACACTTGGAATCACCGACGAACAAGTATTGCATTTAGCCGTTGGTGTCATACAAGCTGTTCGAAGAAGCGATCCCAAGACACCGGTCGTATTGACAATCGATGCGCCATGGGCGGAGTATCTGGGACAAAAACCAGACGGCATCAGCCCATTGCATTTTGCAGACGCGATAATCCGGGCAGACCTTGGACTTTCAGGTTTGGGGCTAGAACTGAATTTCAATTGCTGGCCTGGCGGATCGATGCCCAGAGATCTTGTGGACATCTCCGATCTAATCGATCACTGGAGTGTTTTAGGTCTTCCGCTTCTGGCCCATCTCGCCGCACCCTGCAACCTTCAACTCGACTCGACGGCGATTTCGAAGTCAACGGTTGTTTCGAATTGGCGCTACCCAAATTACGCTTGGTGGGACCAGTCCAAAATGTCTGATAGTGGTTCAATCGAAATGCCGACAGCAGAAAACGTCGCTTTCCAAGTATCTGATGGAAACGTGGCGACAAGCAACCGCGACCGCATGCCGGTAAATGGTCTTGAGATCATTCAAATGATGCTTGCGAAGAGCAACGTACATGGCATTTTTTGGAATCAGTATTCGGACCGAGACGAGCATGTATATCCGAATGCAGGCTTGGTGGCTGCCAACGGAAAACGGCGCTCCTTGCTAGATGGCCTTTCGAGATTAAGACAATTGCATGTTCATTGACGCGGGCCGCAAAAAAAGTCGGGGTAAGGTTTTCGGTGAGCAAATGAGGCCTTTTCGGTGAGAAATGGCCTATCAGGCGAGACAATTGAAATAAAACCAAAAGTAATCTGCTGGAATATCGAAAAATTCGGTCCAGAAATCATCCATTTGGAGCACTTATTTCGTAGGATAATAAGTCAAGATCACCCACCACCGACTTGGTGGGCGTCGAAATAAAAGGGTTTTCGTTAATTCGTCTTTGGGGTTCATTTTTTAAGTGAGGATTTTCACTATGGGTAAAGTGTCCACGCGTCGAAAGCGTCCTGCTTTCACGCTTGTCGAATTGTTGGTGGTTATTGCGATTATCGGCATTCTTGTTGGCCTTTTGTTGCCTGCGGTCCAATCGGCTAGAGAAGCCGCCCGGCGAATGCAGTGCACGAACTTTTTGAAGCAGTTTGCTCTTGGTTGTCACAATCACGAGTCGTCGAAGAAGTATTTTCCGCGTGGAAATAATGCTCAACCGGGTGCCGTTTTTCCAGAGGGCGGAAATGCAAGCTGGTTGTTTGTCTCGTTAGGATACATCGAACAGGGCGCTCTTTACGACAAGATCGTGGCTTCTGCGACAAGAACTACTAACCCAAATATGCAGAATGCGGTTACAGACGGGATTCTACCGGTTCGGCACCCTATGATCCGCTGTCCAAGCGATGGATTTGGATTGAGCAGTGCTCCAGATGACTTGCGTCTTTGCAGTTATGTTGCCAATACAGGTCCAACATGCAACAACCCACCAGGCGGTTGTCCTAACCCATTCCAGATCCATTGCAATGGTGCGCTAACTGGCGGAAATATTCCTACTGCTTTGAATCCGCCAACGCATCCCGGCTATGGTCCAAGTTTTACTTACGGATCGACCGACGTACTGCCTGATACTCGCGGTATGTTTTCACGAGGTGGAGTGACTATTCGGCACAAGGATATCGTTGATGGGACATCGAATACGCTGCTCCTTGGAGAGACGCTTCCAGAGTTCTGCGAATTTCAACGATACAACGGTGGCGGACCGGGTTGGGCAGGCGGTAATTTTATTGCTCAAGGACAGACCATACAGCCAATCAATTGGAAAATTGACAGAATGAGTCCTGCACGAGGTTCCTTTGGTTCTTGCGTGTGTGATGCGACTACAAATCCATCGGGTGATAGGAGTCGCTGCATAATGAACTGGGCGGTTACCTGGGGTTTCAAATCGAATCACACGGGCGGAGCAAACTTCGCGCTCGCAGATGGATCAGTTCGATTTATCGGCGATTCGATCGATCACCGAACCTATCAATATTTGGGTTGCCGGCTTGACGGCCAGCCCGTTAGTTTCCCAGACTAGCTCAACATAGCTGGCTCGCTCTTAGTGTGTCGCGTTTTGACCCGGCACACGAATTCATAGCGCTCGGCTATGAACCGTTTAGCCCTAACAAACCGGCTAGCATTGAATTTGTTGATATGGTCTAGCGTGCTTGTTTCCATTCTCTAAGTTTCCTGAAATGGGTTGTTTCATGCGCAAGTTGTATTTACTTTGCCTATCGCTTGCCGTTTGCGGATGCGGCAGTGGCTCCGATACAGTTCCAGTATCTGGCGTCGTGAAACTCGATGGCCAACCGCTTAAGAACGCATCTGTCTCGTTTGTGCCGGAAGGAGACGGCAAGCAAGCGACAGGAACGACAAACGAAGCCGGCAAGTTTGCATTATCAACGGTCAATCCTCGAGATGGTGCTATTCCTGGGAAATACAAGGTCGTAATTGAACAGAGCTCCAATTTCGTGGAGACTGCGGATGGACTGAGTTCGGACCAGGCAATGGCGGCCAATGCAGCCGCTCTAGCTAAGGCCAAGAAACCGACTGGTCCTCAAGTCCCAGAATCTTACACTCGTCTGGACAAAACTCCGCTCACACAAGAGGTACCTCCCAAAGGTGAAGTGGTATTCGACATAAAGAGCAAGTGACGCAGCGCAAAATGGGGACGCAGCGTTTGGACGGACACTCCGCGAGTTGCCCGCCATTGTGTCGACGAAGTCTGGCTCAGCGCGACTGCCATTCCTTCGGGACGATTCTGCCGAATGGCTATGATCTAAATACTGCTGGCACCCAGCATTTATGTGTGTCCCTTTGCTATCTTCCCTCCGAAAATACCGTCTGTAACAACATTACTCGGGCGAAATTCCGCCTGAGCATCAGTCAGACTTCACAGAATCGGTTCGAAATCCTTTTCATGACGTAATTTTCGCCGTCCACGGTCGTGCGAGCTCTGTACTCAGAACCGACACCGCGTTGGAAGTGTGCTCCTCAAATGCGACTACGGAAAGAAAGACGCAGAAATCTTCTTAAATGCTTGTTTCGAATTCACAAATCCAGTCACTACTCGAAGCGAATGCCGGTTCCAATGGATTTGTCGAAGATGTAACTGTTGCTCGGTTCGCCGAAGTCGGGAATATCTCAACTCGCCCAATCCTTGAACAATGCCTCAACGAAATTTACATTGTCGACGCTGAGACTCTTCGATTCGAGTTTGTGAACGAAGGCGCATTTCGCAATTTGGGCTATTCTTTCGAAACCCTACGTCAAATGACGCCAGCGGATATCAATCCGCGATTCGACTTGCCGACACTGAAACATTTCCTTTCCCCACTACGAAATTATGAAACGGAGTCAATGCGATTTCAGGCAACGCATCGCCGTGCCGATGGTACAGAATACGATGTCGAAGTTCATTTGCGGATGTCGATGAATTCCAATCGCCCTGTCTTCTTGGCGATGATGCTTGACATATCTGAGCGTGTTGCTTTGGAATCCAAGGTGTTTGAGAGCACGGAATTGCAACGGGCGATCATTGACAACGCTGCGTATGCCATTGTCGCAACGACACCCACCGGTGCTTGTTCGTACCAAGCAGGGGGAATGGCGTTGGCTCAGGATTCGCGGCGAGTCTGTAAAAGATGACAAAGGTGCAGCGACGCGTATGGCTGGCTCAATGTCGGACATCACGTCACAGAAAACGGCTGAGGAAAAACTTGCCCTGACTGCCGTTACCGATCATCTGACCGGACTTTCTAATCGAGCTGGATTTCTCGCAAGAATGAGCGGAGTGATCTCGAGAGCAACCACGAATGATAGCAAGTTCGCCGTAATGTTCTTAGATTTCGATCGATTTAAAGCGATCAATGATAACTTGGGTCATGATATTGGCGATGAACTCTTGCGGCAGATCGCTTATCGGCTTAGTCATAAAGTCTTTTCGCAGCGGCCATCAAACACGAAAGCCAGCACGGTCGCTCGCCTTGGTGGGGACGAGTTCGTTGTGCTCGTTGAGAACCTTGAATCGCCTGAAGAAGCAACCGGAATCGTTCAGGATTTGCAAGAGATTTTGAGCCAACCGTACCAGCTTGGAAAGCATCTTACTAGTTCGACCGCAAGTATTGGTGTCGTCGTTGGTCCGTCCGCGTTCTGAATCGGAACGCCAATGTATGCTCCGATCGCAACCTGTTGTCCGATCGGGGCCGCCGCATAGGTCGGTACCTCTTGAGCACACGGCGCGGCACGCGGGCCAAGCCCGAGCACCATCTGCGAGCAGAAGGAATCCGCCCATTGAAAAACAGCACCCTCCTTGACTTTATATCCGTGGTCCTCGACCTGCAGCACGATCCAGTCTTGCCCATCCGTTCGTGTCATCATCCATAGATCGAATCCGAGCCGTTGATGTAATAACGACAAAACCGCTCGGCTAGCCGCTTCAAAACTTTCGAATGGAACTACGTTAGCCACAGATTCGGACATAGATCTTCCCTTTACGATGAATTACGCGAATTAGAGTTTGGCTATCGAAGCGATCATCAATAGTGGGGCCGAGCAGTTGCTCGGATATTCTGCAAGTGAAATGATCGACTGCCAATCGCCAATAATGTTTCATCTCGAAAGCCAAGTCGATGCACGGGGAGTTGTTTTGAGCCAAGAGACAGGGAGGCCGCTGCGTGGAAGGCACTTCTCGCTAGTTCGGCTCTTTTTCGAAAGTGTGGCGTTGGGGTGCGGCTTTCAGCCTCCCTTGCAACGAGTAGAGCTGTGCCAATCCTGTATTCAATAACGACTCGCCCGCGCCGACTTCGGCCTGCGTGGTATCGCTGGCTCCGTAACCACCTCGCGCGGCGGATTGAAGATCAGGAAGATAGCTTGGCCAAGCGTAGGGACCGTCGCAACAGTATCCGAATAAATAAGCGTGTTTCAAACCGGATTTGTTCCGAAAGTCTACTTGAAACTGATGAAACGGCTCGCCAGGCATTGTGATAATCCCGATTTCATTATTGATCAGCAGCGTAGTTACTCCGAGAGTCAATGATTCCTCGGGTTTCCAACGATTTCGAAATTGCAATTCTCTCGATGCGGTTGCGAACGAAGCGGATATGCCTACCGTGTCCTTGACGAATACTAGGGCTCGTTTGACCTCCACGGTTAGCAGTTCGCCCATCTTTTGCACATCGTCGAAGTCCTTGTTGCGAGTCTCTCCTCGAGCCATGATCAGCGGATTGATGTCACCACCACCACCTTGAATGAAAAAGCACAAACACTCGTGCCCAAGGTCCGACTCCACGATCTTTCGCATGACGCCAGGATAATCTGCGGAGATTTGGAGATTCTTCGGGCCGAGTACCACTGGATGACAAGCGTAATTGACGATCACGGCACGAACCTTTTGTTGCTCGTCGGTTAAGCGAATTACGCCGACTTGCCGATCCACCGAGCCGTAAGGAACGCGATCGGGGTTTTCGAAGTAAGTTACAGCGAAATCACCGCGCTGGACAAGGCGATTGTAACCCAATTGGATCTGGCTCTCAGATGCGACAAAGAAGGCTTTGAATTGATTTTGCTTGGCATCCTTGATCGCTGTCAGCAACCGTTCATCCACGGTGTCTCGCCAGGGTTTGTCGGTCGTCGGAAAATCGTCTTGGTTCATCTTCGGGCCAGCATGAGTATGCGTATTCATTATCAACAATCGGTCCACACCGATTGATTTCATCTGCGCATGCAAGCTAGGCGAGTTGTATACGCACAAATCGCAAACGACCAAAGCGATGCAAGTAAGCTCGTTCTGCAGGACCAAGACTCGTGCGGAAACCGGATCGTGAATTGCATCGGTGGGTTTGGCCGACGAGTACCCAGTCGTCAGCCCGCCAATCGGAGGCGTAATATCAACTTGCGACAAACCCACATGGATTTCAGCGAGGCAGGGCATAGCAAAGCCATTAGCAAAAATCAGAGCAAGATTAAGTACGAATGGCAATTGGCGAGTAAACATCTTCCAACTTTCCTGAATTGCAACAGAGCAGATTTTATGCGATAGAGATTCTAGGTGCAATCTAATTTATCGAAGGCGCTCTCGGATCGAGTAACAATCAATATAGCCGACAACGGCAAAGCCCGCGACCAGACGTAGCCACCTACGCAAACAACCCGCGATCAACTTTGACTTCGTGATCCCATTTGAAAGATGCGAGGTTAGTTACCACTCTTTCTATACCACCAATCCGTATCGGGTACAGTTAATTTAGGCGTGTACTTCGCAAATCGCTGGATATTAGTTATGGCCGAAGCAATATCCAAGTCAGAAACCGAATTTGACTCTGCCCAAATCTTGACAATCTCTGGCGTGCCAAGGATCGGGACGCTTTGTTCAGCGGCGATGCGACGTGCGACCCGATCATCAGTGGCAATTGTCCACAAACGTGATTTTGCAATTGCTAAACAGGCCGCTTCCCCATCATCTAGTTGCACGGCAAACTGCACATACAATTCGGATTCGTAGCTACCTTCAACATCGCAATAGCTTACCTGTCCGAGCTGCACAAGTTCATCAACCTTTACTTCCTTTCGGACCAATTGATCGGCGTGATCCTCGTCAGGCTGAAGGTAGTACATAGACTCCCTAGCAACCACCACGGGAACATACAACGAAAAACCAAGTTTCGTAGAGGTTTGGTTGAGGATGTTGCCAGCCGCCATTAAGTTGAGCAGGCAACAAGCGTCTACAGCAAGGCCGCTCATTCTTATTGGCTCTCTTCCACTGCGAGGAGAGATTTTTCAAAGGGTAGCTCCAGCTGTCTAGAAACACCACTGTCTTCTACAAGAGTGCTAGACCTACATTGAGAAACTATGTCCCTTACCGTGAGCGGGTCACAACGTAGAAATCGACCAAGCTGACCTTGGCTAATTTTTTCCTGTTCATAAGCCTGGACAGCTAGGTACTTGTATCGCTCAGGGTACGGATTGTCAGTGATTGGGTGAGTCGGGAGGTCAAGCATTATCTGTGCTTGCTTTGGAGAAAGTCCAGACTCTTTCAGTGCTTGCCAAGTTCCCTTGGGAAGTAACCCAAGCTGCTCCAGTCGAAGGCCCATGGCCTCTGCTGAAACAAAATAAAAGTGGCTTAGTCTGCACAAGTCTGCCACTTGAAAATCACCAGTAATAGTAACGATTTCATGAAATCGCTTTCGTACTGAACTACTTGGCATCAAGAAGCTCAATGCGAAGTTTTCGGCGAACCTTTCATTAGGAGGCTTCCGTCCGGGAAAGCTAAGGTAGTCTATGCCTGGGTCATAGCGGTTTACGATCAAGTGGCCGTATTCGTGAACTAACGATGCACGTCGCTTCTCTGGAGGATGGCGACGGTTAATCAGTATGCAACAGCCAAGGTCCAGCGTATGCGCATACATTCCAGCTATGTTTGGCGGTAGTTCCCAATAAAAAATGCGAAGTCCGACATCCCATTCAAGTATCGTTCGGAGATTCGTTATCGGCTGGTCGCCTAGCCCAAGTCTTTGTCGCTCTTGAATGGAAGCGGATTCCGCCAACTGCGACGGATCAAATCTGCTATTTAATTCAATCGTTGAAGGGTAATTGAATTGAAGCGGAGCATTCATCAGTTGCTCAAGTTCACGATAGTCTTCTGCAAGCCTCTGAAGTTCGTCTATGCCAGCAAGTAGTAGTCGCTCGTCTTTCTCTTTCAGCTTGCCAGCAACCGCACGAAGGTGCGGCTGCAAATCCACTATTGGCTCGCCAGATCGGACAAGTTCGTGGACTTTTCGGCCTAAATAGGTTGCGATCTTCGTTATCTCTTCGGCGCTTGCCTGTCGTTCACCTTTCTCAATTGCGATATAGGTTGGCCTGCTACACTCGATATGGTCAGCAACTTCTTTTTGGGTCTTTCCTCTGGCTTTGCGAGCTTCAGCAATACGAAGTCCAAGAGTGCGGGGATCAATTAGGTTAAGCTGGGACACGACGCACTCCTTTGGCCCCCAGGCTCTCTAAGGTCTAGTGATTCGTTTTCCATCTTCCAGTTCCTATTTGGAATCCTTTGGCTACATGTCTGCTGTACAACCCAATATCGGGCTTGGTCTTTACAAAGTCAAGTCGCAAGTGATTTTAATTTTAAAAAGTGTAAAATAGACCTAGGTTCGCCCTTTCGTTTGCTTTCCCCTCTTGTTGGCAGGCTAAACGATCTTTGATAAAGTTTGTAGGGTTGGTGAACTGAGATCAGAATGCGCGTAGCTTGAGAGGTAAAAATGGAAAAACTCTCGGATTTTCTTCGAATCTCTGATGCTGCGGCGTATTTGGGTGTTTCACCAAACACACTGCGCAATTGGGTGAACGCAGGGAAAATCAACGCAATTCGCCATCCATTGAACGACTACCGACTTTTCAAGCGTAACGACCTTGATGAAGTGTTGAAGCAGGTTGCTAATGCAAGCAAAGAGACATTAAAACCATTAGTAGGTAAATAACGCTGCATGACACCTGAACAAAAGGCTCGATAGCAGATTGACCGGCAGCTTGAACAAGCGGGTTGGATCGTTCAAGACTACAAGCAGATGCACATTACCGCAGGGCTTGGTGTCGCAGTACGTGAGTTTCCGCTCACTACAGGTTACGCCGACTACATGCTCTACGCCGATTCAAAAGCAATTGGTGTCGTTGAAGCTAAACCTGAAGGATTTGGACTCATGGGTGTTGCCGAGCAATCGGCCAATTACTCGGTTGGTTTGCCAAGTTTGTTGCCCAATTGGGAAGTCCCACTTCCGTTTGCATATGAGTCCACAGGAGCCGAATGCCGTTTTACCAATCGCAAAGAGCCTGAAGCTCGTAGCCGCCTTGTATTCACATTTCATCGACCTGAAGAACTGATCCGTTTGGTCGAACTCGACAAGCAGGTCCGTAGGCTTCTTAAAGAGTTGCCGGAATTAAACACGGGCAAACTTTGGAAAGTACAAATCGAAAGTATCAACAACCTCGAAACATCGCTTGCAGCCAATCGACCTCGTGCTTTGATCCAAATGGCGACCGGCAGTGGCAAGACATTTACTGCCGTCAACTTTTGTTACCGACTCATCAAATACGCCGAAGCAAAACGCATACTTTTCCTCGTGGACAGAAACAACCTTGGCAATCAAACGCTCAATGAATTCCAGCAGTTTGTCAGCCCCGTCAACGGCTACAAGTTCACAGAGGAATACACTGTTCAGCACTTGAAGAAGAATACGATTGCTCCAGCTTCGAAGGTCTGCATCACGACGATCCAGCGACTCTATTCGATGCTCAAAGGCGAAGATGACTTCAAGGAAGAGAACGAGGAAGGCTCACTATTCGAGACGGAAAGCTCGCTGTTCAAAGAACCTCTGCCAGTGATTTACAACGCCAAAATTCCCATCGAAGCGTTTGACTTCATCGTGGTCGATGAGTGCCATCGCAGCATCTACAACATTTGGAGGCAGGTTCTCGAATACTTCGACTCGTTCCTGATTGGACTTAGTGCTACTCCTACGAAGCAAACCATCGGTTTCTTTGGCGGCAACATGGTCCAAGACTATGCACACGAACAAGCGGTGGTTGACGGCGTAAATGTTGGGTATGACGTATATCGTATCGAAACAAAGATTACCAAAGATGGTGCCATCCTGACACGGGAACCCGGTGTTTTCGTGCCGCATCGTGACCGCCGAACCAAAAGCAAAAAGTACAAAGAACTCGATAGCGACCTAACTTATACCGCCAACCAACTTGACCGTGATGTTGTTTCAGAAAATCAAATCAGACTCGTTATCCGTACGTTTCGAGACAAGCTGCCCGAAATATTTCCAGGGCGAACGGAAGTTCCAAAAACACTCGTTTTCGCCAAAACTGATCTTCACGCCGAAGACATCGTTCGGATCATTCGTGAAGAATTCGGAAGGGGTAACGACTTTTGCCGAAAGATTACGAACAAGACTGGGTTCGTTGAAGTTGAGAGTGATGTGCGTGACGACAACGGGAATGTTGTGCTTAGCGAGGATGGGATTCCGCTAAAGACGACGATCTGGAAGCGAGTCGAGAAACTAACGCCAGAGGAAGTTCTTGCGTCATTCCGTAATTCCTTCAATCCTCGTATCGCCGTCACCGTGGATATGATTGCTACCGGAACGGACGTAAAGCCACTCGAATGCTTGATCTTCATGCGAAATATTCGATCACTCGGATACTTCGAGCAGATGAAAGGCCGAGGTTGTCGAGTCGTTGATCCTGATGTGCTTCAAAGCGTAACGCCAGATGCGAAACACAAAACACACTTTGTCATTGTCGATGCGGTAGGCGTTTGCGAGGAGGAAAAGGCTGCAACCAAACCGATGGATCGAAAGCCCTCGGTTCCTCTGGACAAAATACTCAACTTCGTTGCTGCGGGTGCCGCAAATGATGATGTGGTGTCCACGTTGGCCTCACGCCTTTCCCGACTCGATCAAGAAATTGATCCAATCCAACATGCGGCAATCAAAAAAGCATCGAATGGTAAGTCTCTAACGGCACTTAGCAACATGCTGCTCAAAAGTCTTGATGCCGACATCAACACTCAGTTGGCAATTGCAAAGTTCCAATTGCCTGAAGGACCCAACGGAGAACCACCAGAGCCAACCGTTGAACAGTTGGACAAGATTGAGCAAGAACAAATGGCAATTGCCTTGAAACCGTTTCATGATCCGAAGTTGCGAAACGTGATTCTAGAAGCGAAACGGTCGTTAGAGCAAGTCATTGACGAACAAAGCCCAGACGAACTTCTTAGAGCGGGCTTCGATGCCGAGGCATTGAAAAAGGCAAAGTCGATGCTGACTAGCTTTCGGAAGTTTATCGAAGACAACAAGGATGAGATCGAAGCTCTGCAAGTTTTGTATAGCCAACCCTATCGTGCGGGACTCAAATTTCGTCACGTCAAGGAACTGGCGAGCAAGCTGAATCAACCGCCTTTCTACGTTGATCCTAATCGACCTGATTCGCTAACTCGCCTATGGCAAGCATATGAATTGGTCGAACCAGACAAAGTTCGAGGCAAAGGTGGCAAGCAACTCGTGGATGTAATTGCATTGGTGCGCCACGCCATTGACCCCAATACTCCATTGGCACCTGTTGGTATGACCGTGGAGGAATGCTATCAGCAATGGTTAGCCGATAAGAAGGCGGCGGGCGTATCATTTACACCCGATCAGCAAAAGTGGCTCGACGCCATTAAGGACCACATCGCCAGTAGTCTGAACATTGAGCAAGACGATCTCGAAGAAGTGCCGTTCAACTCAATTGGTGGTTTGGGGCGAGCTTATGAGCTTTTTGGTGATAGGCTTGTTATACTACTTGAAGAGTTGAATCAGCGGCTGGCCGCCTAAGGAGCGACGATGAAAACAATTCATGCTATTTACGAGAACGGGGTTTTTCGTCCTGTGGACCGAGTAGAACTTCCGGAAGGGACGCGGGTCAGTGTCGTTTTGCAAACAAGCTCGTCGACGGTCGCGGAATTGGAGTCGACCCCTGAGCAGGATGCGGCTCGAAAACGGGTTTGGGAGTTAATGTCTCGCCGCTTCAACAGTGGCGAACCGACCAACATCCTAGAAACGCATAACGATCATCAGCCATGAAGCTAGTTTTCCTCGACACCGTCGGGCTACTAGCCGTCTGGAATGTGGCTGATCAATGGCACGCAGCGGCGGAACCTGTATTCGCGGCGTTGCTGACTCAAGATGTGAGGATAGTGACAACGTCACTTGTACTCTATGAGTGCGGCAACGCGGCTGCCCGCCGTCCATACCGCAATCACGTAACTCTATTTCGCGAGACGCTGGAGTTGGCCGGTGATCTTCACGAGCCGACGCCTAGCGATGTCGAAACTGCCTGGCAAGCGTACCAACAGGGGACTTTTGGAAACGCCGGCATCGTCGATCTTGTCTCTTTCGCAGTGATGCTCCGGCTGGGCATCCGCGAGGCATTCACCAACGACAAACACTTTGCAGTAGCGGGCTTCACGGTGCTGTTCAAATGGGCCGTGCCTACGGACTTTTCGGCGATAAGCTTAACGCCATCTTGGATGAATTCAACATGAGGTTGGCCGCATGAGTGAAAGTCTTGACTTGCCAAAAGGTTGGGTGGCCGCTTCGCTTTCAGCAGTCGGAAAGCTGTATTGTGGACAATCACCGTCAGTGTCGGAGGTCAATCACAGTGAAGAAGGAACTCCCTACGTCACTGGCCCCGACATGTGGGACGGTTCAACGCTCACAGTGGACAAGTGGACCACAAATCCGAAACGGATGGTTCCAAATGGTTGCATTTTCATTACGGTAAAAGGGGCCGGAGTTGGAACGCTTTTCGCGGGAGTGCCGTGTGCTATAGGACGAGATGTCTATGCCTACGAGCCTGCCGAAGAACTGTCTCGAAGATTCATTGAGCATTCACTTCGATACAACATTGCACAAATCCTGCGGCATGCGAAAGGTGACATTCCCGGACTTTCAAAAGACCATATCCTTGGCCACCTAACATCATTCCCACCCCTCAGCGAACAGCATCGCATCGTCGCCAAGATCGAAGAACTATTCTCCGACTTGGATGCTGGCGAAGCGGCATTGAAGCGTGCGAAGGCGAATCTGAAGCGATACCGTGCCGCCGTCCTCAAAGCCGCCGTCGAAGGCAAGCTCACCGAGGAATGGCGAACCAAACATGCACCAAAAGAACCTGCTTCCGCACTTCTAACTCGCATCTTGAAGGAACGTCGGAAGAAATGGGAAGCCGACCAACTCGCCAAATTCGCCGCCCCAGGCAAAGAGCCGCCAAAGAACTGGAAAGAGAAGTACGTCGAACCAACTCCGCCTGATACCACTGGGTTGGTGGACCTGCCTGATGGCTGGTGTTGGGCAAGCGTAGAACAACTTGGAAACGTACAACTCGGTCGCCAACGCTCTCCCAAGAACCGAAGTAATGAGTTCCCAACTAAATACATTCGGGCTGCAAACCTTACCGAAACCGGCCTTGACCTCACCGATGTCATGGACATGGAATTCTTGCCGAACGAATTAGAAACATATCGCCTTCATCCTGGTGATATTCTTTTATCAGAGGCGTCAGGAAGCCCGGATCAAGTCGGAAAGCCTGCCGTTTGGAATGGAGAAATTGTGGATTGTTGCTTCCAGAACACGGTAATCCGATTGCGCCCTGTTGGAATGCATAGCGAATATCCCTTAACTGTCTTTCGCCACTTTTACCGAAGTAGACTTTTTGCGAAGGTATCCTCAGGGGTCGGCATTAACCATTTGAGTGCCGGTAAATTTTCGGCTTTGCCATTTCCTTTGGCTCCGCTTGCGGAACAGACGCAGATCATCACAGAGGTTGATGAGAAGCTCACTTTAATTGCTGTCGCAGAAAAGCAGATCGCCAACAGCCTGTTTCGTGCGTCCCGCCTACGTCAAAGCATCCTCAAGCAAGCCTTCGAGGGGAAACTGGTGCCACAAGACCCAACCGACGAACCGGCTAGTGTCTTACTCGAGCGACTCAAGGCTGCGAGAGCTGGTAAGATGGAAGTATCGAACAGTTCACCACGAACCCGGCACCGTCGCCAGCACTCATCCAAGACAAAACTGGAGGACCACGCATGACAATAGTGACTATTGAAGAAGCTCAAGCCAAGTTACCGGAGTTGATCGAGCATTTGGCGACGGGTGAAGAATTGGTGATTACCCGGAATCAGCAACCGATTGCCCGTTTGTTGGCCGAAGCGAAGCCAGCACGCAGGGCTCGCAAGGCAGGCAGCGCCAAAGGAATGCTCACCATCTTGGCCGAAGATGATGAGCATCTTGAGGATTTTGCGGAGTACATGGAGTGAGGTTGCTGCTCGATACGCATACGTTTCTGTGGTTCATCCTCGACGATCCGCAATTGAGTTCGACTGCCAGAAACCTCATTGAAGACCCTGCGAATGAGATCGAGGTCAGTCCGGCGAGCTATTGGGAAATCGCCATCAAGATTAAACTCCGCAAGTATGCTCTGCCACAACCGTACCAGCAGTTCATGGAAACACAGATTACGGTCAATGACATCCGTATTCTTCCCATCGAACCCAGGCATACGTCTTTGCTCACCACGATGCATCTCCATCACAAAGACCCCTTTGACCGACTCCTCGTGGCGCAAGCCTTGACCGAGAATATTCCGATCATAAGCGTCGATCCTCAACTCGACGCCTACAGCGTGCAAAGGTTGTGGTAACACATGAGCAACAACGATTCACAACAGATAGTCAACAAAGCCTGGAACTCCTACCCCAAGATGCGTTGCCGGACCGTGGGACAATGATTCGTAGAGAACTCGAACTTTTCTTTCGATTAAGATCCATCGGTGTGACAAAGCGATGAAACAGGAGATGAAGTGATGAGCGATACAATTCAAACAATTACGCTGACCAGCGAGCAGCACTTTGGTCGCAGAATACCGTGTAGAGCGATTGGCGAAGTGCTGCGAGTTTTGCCCGATGTGATTCGCGCATCGATTCGCATGGCGTTCGAGTCGCGAAGCGATGCGACAGGCAAGCGTCCTCACTGGCTTTCCGCCGCCTCCGATATTCGGTTTCTCGAACACAGCGGCGACGATGAAACCGTTTTGCACTTTTCCGCTCCACGCTTAGGCGATGCAGCAGAGGTGCTGTATCGTCAGCAAGAGTTCTGGCCATCCAAACCCGAGCCAACCGATACAGGGTTCGATCTGCTTGGGGACGTAGTGGCTGACATTGCTTCGAATAACACGAACAGCGTCCGCTTCGATCGCCCGTTACTGCAACGAGTCGAACGATTCAAGCATGGACTGAATGGAACATTTCAGATTATGTCGTTCACGTGCCATCGCTTTCCTACGAACGCGCCAGCAGTAATTAATACAGAGCTGGTTCAGACCGCAGCGAAGATGTTCCGCAACACCCCCGAACCTCAGCAAACGCGGATTGTGGGAACGCTCGACATGATTCGAAGCAGCACCAACGCTTTTGCTATTAAGCTCCAAAACGAGGAAGAGGTCCGAGCAGTACTCATCGAGGGCAAGGTATCGCGCTTAACAGCGCTTATGGAACAGGCAGTTCTCATTCTCGGCAAAGCTGTTTATCGTCCGTCCGGGAAACTACTGCGTATCGATGCGGATGAAGTATTGCCTGCCAGCCAGCAAGACAGCTTTTTTTCCGCTATTCCGAAATCGAAACGCGTGAAATTCGATTTACGCGCAGCCGTTCGTGATCAGCAGCACAAGAAAGGTATTGCGGCGATTTACGGCAAGTGGCCTGGGGATGAATCGGATGAGCAGATTGAAGCCGCATTGAGGGAGATCAGTTAATGGCTTCGCCCGTGGGCTATCTCCTGGATACAAACGTTCTACTCGCGCTGATTCGTGGTAACAATCTGGGGGAAGTCATCGATCAGTCCACCCTCTTAACAACAGATAAGGACTTCGATCATCTGCACGATTCAAAGAAAATCAATCTCATCTGGATAGACCCTAGCGGCAAGCCATGACGCGTAACGACTCCCAACAAATCGTCAACAAAGCCTGGAACTTCGCCCACGTTTTGCGTGACGACGGCCTTTCGTACATGGCTTACACCGAGCAGATTACTTTCCTGCTTTTTCTAAAAATGGCTGATGAACAGTCGAAGCCACCTTACAACAAACCTCCGATTGTTCCAGCGAAATACAATTGGGAAAGTCTACTTAAGCGTGAAGGGGATGAGCTTGAAGCCCACTATAGGCACATCCTAGAAGAACTCGGCAAACAGCCTGGAATGCTTGGCGAAATCTTCAAAAAGGCTCGGCCTGAAATCCAGAATCCAGCCACGCTTAGGCGTTTGATCGTTGATTTGATTGACGTTGAAAAGTGGTCTTCGATGGATGCGGACGTTAAAGGCGACATTTACGAAGGCTTGCTTTCCAAGAGTGCCGCCGAAAGTCCGAAAGGTGCTGGGCAATACTTCACGCCTCGTGAACTTATCAGGGCTATCGTAGATTGCGTTCAACCGACCGCAGATGACACCGTATGTGATCCAGCAGCAGGAACGGGTGGCTTCCTTTTAGCTGCATATGATTACGTCGCCAAGCATCAAGGCAAGACACTCGACAAAGATCAAAAGAAACATTTGCGAACGAAGTTTGTGAAAGGCTGGGAATTGGTTCCGAATGCGGCACGACTCTGCATCATGAACTTGTACCTGCATGGGATTGACGCTGATCCATGTCCAATCAAGTCCGGTGTGGACAGTCTTGCAAGTGATCCCGGTGAGCGATTTAGCGTGGTAATGGCTAATCCACCATTCGGAAAAAAGAGCAGTATCTCCATCGTCAATGAAGCAGGGGATTTAGAAAAGGACGACAACGCTTACGAACGACAAGACTTTTGGACAACGACCAAGAACAAGCAACTGAACTTTGTACAGCACATCAAGACGCTACTCAAAGTGAATGGTCGTTGTGCCATCGTAGTGCCTGATAACGTGTTGTTCGAGGGTGGGGCTGGTGAAACGGTTCGACGCAATCTAATGAAGCAGTGCGATGTCCATACCTTGTTGCGACTACCCACGGGCATTTTCTACGCTGGAGGCGTAAAAGCGAATGTCCTTTTTCTCGATGCCAAGCCCGCACAAGAAAAGCCTTGGACGAAGACACTATGGGTTTACGATTTGCGAACCAACATGCACTTCACGCAGAAAACAAATTCGCTTCAGCGTTCTGACCTTGATGAGTTTGTAGAGCTTTACCGCCCAAGCAAACGACACCTAAGAAAACCAAAATGGAGCGAATCAAACCCAGGTGGTCGATGGCGATCCTACGACTACGAAGACATCCTAAAGCGAGACAAAGTGAACCTCGACATCTTCTGGCTCCGTGACCAAAGCCTTGAGGACTCGGATGACCTACCAGCCCCGGATATTCTTGCACAGGAAATCGCTGATGACCTTCAAACAGCCCTTGAGCAGTTCACGGCAATTGCAGAGAAGGTAAAGGGTTAGGGAAGAGACACAAAGTCGATTGTGGGTTTCTTTTGTGCGGTTGATGATCGAGTGAAAAGGGATCCAGGCGTGACAGTATCATTAAAGAAGCCGCCGTTTCGCAAAAAGAACAGTCCTCCCTCAGAACCGCTGGCATAATCGAGTCGATGGCGTCCCTTGCCCGTCGCATCAACTGAAAATCGGCCCGACGTGCACTCGTGCCAGCGTTCTTCAACGTCTCGTATCCAAACGTTTCCATGCAGTCCGCGGCGTTCCATATGCCCTCGCGAGGGATCGAAATTCTCCAGGAACGAATGGAACCCCACCAAGTACGTATTTGTCTTGGGACGTCGAAATCTGGCAATCAATCGCCACGTGTTCGTGTTTACTTCACCGAACCAACATGCGTAAACCGTGTTTCCTTCTCCATCCGGTTTGACTTGCGTTAGAAACCGATAGGTTACTCCGGACTGCCAAGGGAATACGAGATAGCTCTGGCCGCCCGATCCCTCGTTTCCAAACTCTCCTAGTTTCACCTCGGGTCCTTTGTCGAGCGGGACAATCCGTTGATCCGCGGGAATGTCCTTTGGGTTATCGGTCTTAAATGAGCTCCAAACCGAAAATAGTACCCGTCGTTCTCTGGCTGAATTCACTTGAATCCCAAAGTAGCCTTCGCCAAAGCCGTTGGCCATGAAGTAGGATCCAATGGGATCTTGTCCCGAAGGAACTGTGATTTCGCTATAAGCATACTCCACTTCCAGTTCTCGAGGGACTTCATAACGAAGGTGGACTGAAGGGCCACGTCGTCCCCAATAAAACATCTGGCCTTCATTCGTTTTGACATAGTCCAATTCAACTCCATCCGCAGTCGAGGTTGCAATCAAATCCGTCACCTCCGCGAAAACATCTCCGGTCCGATCGAGACCCTGAAGATCAATTCGGCAGTAGCCAGCATCGTCCACATTGATTTGCCCTATCTTGTGTTCGGCGAACTCAGTCCCGTTCAATTCTATTTTGAATGATTGTTTATTAAAGCTCACTGACAAATTCGACAAGCCATCTGGAACTCGAGCCTTGATCGAAAGATCAAGTACCGCGGAGCGATTCACTCGAAAGTATATTGAAAACACTTCGGATGAATCTTTCCAAACCAATTGATTGCGACGAGAGCCATTCCCCACTTCGGGAGCCGTGCGAAAAAGGTTGCCAGCAACAGGTATTGTCCATTGCGCGGCAGGCCCATTTTGAATTAAAAGTAACGACTCCACCAGGAAGACCAGGACCACTAGGAGAATACGACCTAGAGAGCTGATACGAAACAAATACATGGTATTCAGTTTGGTGTTGGAAGCGACGGATCGATGAATCACCTTTGTTTATTGTAAACTAGCCATCGAAATGCTGCCAATCGCGGCAACCGACGCAAGGTCGGTGGTGCCGACTTAACACCGACCGAAGGGCGTTGCATTGAGCTCTCCACTGACCTTGCGTCACATCGAAGTCTCTATAGAACGCCACTCATCGTGGCTGGAATTGTCCTCAATTCCAGTGTCCGCGTCGGCATCGAAGGAATTGAGGACAATTCCTTCCACCGTGCGCCACATCATTTATTGACTGCTCTTGATTTTCAATGGTATCCTCCCTATTGTTCGCGTTAACGGCGGTCGCGCGCAAATTTTGACTTCCGTTTTGTATTCTAAATGCAAGCTAGAGAAATATTGAATCGCGATCAGTGCTCATTTTCCAAGGATGGAAAACGACGATGGAATTAGTTCCAAAACCAACCACAAGCTTTTTTTACCATTACGTAGCTAATCGTTGGCTAAGTCTGCTTCTCATTCTAGCCGTACTCAGTCCGACCGCATCCAATGCGCAGTTCAAGTCAAGCAAAGTCATTATTCCACCTTCTCCAACGGCGAAAACCGAGCGAGAATGGATTTGGCATGCCGATTCTCAAAGCGAATCGCGAAAGGGAGAAGCTTACTTTCGACGAGTCATGGAACTTCCGGATATCGAAAAGGCGTTCATCGAGTTCGAGGCGGACGACTCTTGCGAAGTATTCGTGAACGGAAAACGAGTTGGGACTAGCAAAGCAGCCAGGACCATTGAACGCGTTGACATATCGACTGCAGTTCGAGCTGGGAAGAATATTATCGCAATCCGAGCAACCAACCGACAAAGTGACGGTGCTGGACTCAAAGTCGGTTTCATGTTCAAGCCGATTGACGCCAAATGGAGAATCGTAGTTAGCGATTCTGAATGGAAATCAAGCAAAATACCTGCTCATAACTGGCAATTATTGCGATTCGATGACCTCAAATGGAACGCCGCGATCTCCATCGACCGCAACAACAAGGTTGTTGTGAAGACGGAAACGGCCAAGGTCAAATCAACTCCGGTGGTTGCTTCGCTTGGAGACTATGATTCCAAGAATAGTCCGCCTCCTGTAGAGCGATTTACGACAAAACCAGGTTTCATTGTGGACGAATTGATCGATCACGCATCGATCGGTTCTGTGGTCGCAATGGCATTCAATGAGTTTGGCCATATCATCGCCTCACAAGAGGGTGGTCCTTTGGTACTGATATACGACGCCGACAAAGATGGCACGCCTGAAAAGACTCGTATCTATTGTGAACTGGTCAAAAATATCCAAGGCATTTTGCCACTCAACGGCGATGTGTATGTGACCGGTGATGGTCCAGGTGGTTCCGGTTTGTATCGGCTCATGGACGAAGATCGCAACGGCGAACTTGAAAAGTCCGATCTACTGCTCAAGTTCCAAGGAGCACCGGGAGAACATGGACCACACCAGATCGCCTTTGGTCCCGACGGTTGCATCTATGTTGTCGTTGGAAATCACGCGAAACTCAGTACGCCAATCGATGATGACAGTCCATATCGATTGACATACGAGGGAGATCTAGTTCAACCTCGTTTTGAAGATCCAGGTGGGCACGCTGAAGGCATCAAGGC
>JAYTVL010000254.1:0-5605 GCA_043744075.1 Pirellula sp.
CCAACTGTTCATACGCCTTCAAAGGCGCACTACCCGTCACACTCCGTGTGACGTTGCCTCAAAAACCAAAGGTTTTTGAACTGCGGACGTCACACGGAGTGTGACGGGTACTATAAAATCACAGCCTCAGAGCGTGCCAGGTAGATTTCAAGCTGCCCCTCACCTTATAACTCTACCCTAAAACCAGTCAGGTAAAAGTGGCGTCGCGCCGCTTTGCGAGCATACATATGCCGCAACTTCGCAGGCAGTTCGATTGATCGTCTCTAGATTTCGACCGTTTAGCAATCCGATCACGAGTGCCGCCGTGTAAGCATCACCTGCTCCGACTGTATCCACAACTCTTGTCGCGACGCCAGGACATTGGGAGACTTCATCGCCCTGCATTAAAATCGCACCGTTGGCCCCAAGAGTTAAAGTAACAACTTGTAACTCATATCTCTTTGCGAGCTGCCGTAACATGTCAATAGGCGATCCGGTTATACCAGTCAATCTCGCCAAAACGGGTAACTCGTCGTCGTTCAACTTCAAAACACTCGCTAGTCTAAGGGAGTCAAGAATGATCGCATCGGTGTAGAACGGAGGTCGTAGATTGATATCCAGGACTCTTAAAGTGGAAGACCGAGTAGCACCGACGAATCGGCGAATTGTCGCTAGAGACTGATCGCTGCGTTGGCCTAAGGTTCCGAAGCATACAACGTCAGCACGTAGTGCAAGCTCCTTCAAACCATTTGACCATTCCAATCGATCCCACGCAGTATCCATTGCAAACTCATACGAAGCGTGTCCTTGATCGTCGAGCCGTACATTTACTTGGCCTGTGGGGTAGTCGATTCGTGCGACTGCATCAATGTTCACATGATGATCGACGAGAGCTGCGATTGCGCGCTGTCCGAGTTCATCAACGCCAACCGCACTTGCCATTGCAACTTCGAATCGTCCCCTAGCCAGCCCAGCGGCACTACAAACGAAATTAGCAGGCGCACCTCCGAATCGCGGTCCGTCGGGGAAAACATCCCAAAGGACTTCGCCAAGGCCTACAATTACAGGATTTGGATGCATTCCTCTATTTCATCTCCACATCAAAGCTCGCGTTATCGGAAACTTTGAGTGAAAGGCCGCTTGTGTCAGAAATTCGGTACTTTCTTGGAAATTTGTTCTCATCCACCATTGCTTCCTCCATGGTCCCATCAGCCGATGTTCGTTCCTTCGTGATCGGCAGTAAAATCACTTTATAGCTTCCGGCAGGCAGCTTAACCGAATACTTCCCTCCACTGCCGATCATGGCGGAATTCGCTCTGCCAGCCTTTGAATCTTCAAAGCTAATGGTTCCTGTTTCTAGAGGTTTGTCTTTCGTTGTCACCGTGCCCTGTACCGTGAACGTTTGCGGGCCGCCATCGCCGCAACCTGCAAAGCAACTAGCCATCAAACCGATCGCAAGAATAGTTCTCGACATTCGAATTCCTAGAGTAAGAAACGACAGGGACCACTTGCAACTATGGGATAGAGACAACGTTTCCGTCATCCTTGTCAGCTAGATTTCGCCAAGTTGCAAGGTCGATCGAGTCCGAAACGAAATGAACCGATCCATCAATAAGTACGGTTTGAACTCCACCGGTGTGTGCGGAATTGATCACGGTATTGCATTCGTTGCGGGCGCTCCAAGGATTCGCCCCTCGTGCATTGGGGGCTTCGCGAATGGTAGTCATTGTATAACAACGTAGGTCTTGGTCCCCGTTTCCAGCTGTGTCAAACACGCCGCCCCGCGCCCAAGTACCATCTCCATTGGGCAGTCTTGGGTTTTTAATCCCCATGATAAAACCTCCGTCCGTCGCGGCAGCGGTTCGAAGCGTTAGATTAGTCGTTCCGTCAAAATTCTTGACCCAACCCGATTGTTCAGCGATTGACATTGTATTGGACGTTCCATCGGTAACGGCCCCGATAGGGAATGCTATGCTACCGGGAAAAATGCCTCCTTGGGAATGATGGCCGTTGCGCACGAGTTTATCGGTGCTTCGGTGAGCATTGCTTCCGGCAATCACTGCATAAGAGTGCCACATCATATTTACCGACGGTTGTCCCGCCACTGCGATTGTTTGAGTATCAGGATGGGGAGACGACGGACATCGAAAATATGGAAATCTAGTGCCGTCAAAAAATGGGCGGATAAGATTTGTGTTAGTCGTGGGCGACCCAAGCCAGTAGTTGGTGGTCGAGCCGAAACCATATTGCGCAAGTTTGTCGAACATGGCTCCCCCCTCAATGTGAGGAAGAATCCGAGCGAACGCAGATGCGGTATGCCATGGGTTCGGAGCGTTGGGTTCTTTGAGTGATGCCGGTGGTAGCTTGCGAAAGGTTGATTCGTAGTTCAACATTGCGAGACCAACTTGCTTCAGATTGTTGGAACACTGCATTCGGCGGGCAGCTTCACGAGCCGCTTGAACTGCTGGAAGTAACAATCCGACTAGAATCCCAATGATGGCGATAACCACCAATAGCTCCACCAACGTGAAGCCTTTTCGACTGAAAATCATAACACACTCCGATCGTAAACCGTATGAATTGAAAGAAATCAACTTGGGCGGCTATTGCTAGCCGTAGGTGAATTATAGCCTCAATGTAACATAGGCATCTTGCCTGTGGGGATTTCTCTTGAATACTCAGGCTGGAAGCCTAAGCTACGTAGGTTCTCGCCTGAGAGGCGCGGACCGACGTATTTCGTAAACTTCGGCTCGCAGAACGACTTTTGAGCCTCCATGTTGTCTAGAATGCTTCTCTTGGTAAACCATTGCAACGAAGTGTGCCGAAAAATTAACTAAGAAAGGTTCCATAAAGATGAATTTCAAGATTCAGAGAAGGAGTGGCTTTCTCGCGATTGCAATCTTGTGCTTTACAGACTGTTTTATCCAAGCCCAGTGGAAACCAGCCGAGACGCGGTTGATGACTCAATGGGGACGATCCCTTAAGCCGGAATTAGTTTGGGCCGAGTATCCGCGTCCGCAATTTCAACGTGAGAAATGGACCAATCTAAACGGACTCTGGTCATATGCCGTCGGCCCTAAAAACGCAGACAGGCCAACGCAATGGAACGGCGAGATTTTGGTTCCTTTCTGTCCCGAGGCGCCGCTATCAGGCGTGGGCCGTCTAATCGAGCCCACGGAAGCCCTTTGGTATCGCCGCTCACTTCCTGCTCCAAACTCCGGAATGCGGAGCATTTTGACCTTTGAAGCGGTCGACTATGAATCAAACATTTGGGTGAACGGAAAACACGTTGGAAGCCATCAAGGTGGCCACACCCCATTTTCGTTTGATATCACGGATTCACTCAATAGCGATGGCGAAAACGAATTGGTGGTTCGAGCAGATGATGTGACGGAAGGTTACCAACTTCATGGCAAACAAAAGCTGAAAAACCAAGGCATCTGGTACACACGCGTGACAGGAATCTGGCAGACAGTTTGGTTGGAACATGTGCCAAGCATGCATTTGTTGGATCTCGACTATTCCTGCGATATCACCCTTGGCACCGTAACCGTGACTCCGACAATCGTCAGAAATACTACCGGTTCCAAGGTGCGCGTAACTGCTTCGATCAACGGACAGATTGCTGGCAAGGCCGAAGGGTCAGGCCCGATCACGATAACGCTAACCGATCCAAAATACTGGAGTCCTGATTCACCGAATCTATATGACCTCGCTGTCGAGCTTCTCGATGCCAATAGTACGACTGTCGACACCGTAAGGGCGTACACGGCCTTGCGTTCGTTTGGCAAGGCGAAAGATGCGAACGGAAATTTGCAACTGACCTTAAATGACAAGCCGATCTTCCAGTGGGGGCCGCTTGATCAAGGCTGGTGGCCGGACGGATTGCTTACTCCGCCATCGGACGCTGCCATGTCATCCGACATCGAATTTCTTAAGTCGTGCGGTTTCAACATGATTCGCAAGCACATTAAGGTTGAGCCTCGTCGGTACTACTATCATTGCGATCGACTAGGCATGATCATGTGGCAGGATCAAGTTAGCAGCGGATACGGGCGACGAGCAGAGAAATCGAGCAGCCCTCCCTGGACGCGATTGAATCCAAACCCAACCGATGCGGAATGGCCTGAGGCGGCTCACCGACAATGGATTACCGAATACAAACGAATGGTTGATCATTTGCGCAATGCACCTTGTATCGGTGTTTGGGTCCCGTTTAACGAAGCATGGGGCCAGCATGCGACCATGGAAATTGGCAAAACGGCAATCGAATATGATCGCACTCGACTTGTGAATATCGCGAGCGGCGGGAATTTCTGGCCCATCGGCGATTTCGTCGACGAACATCATTATCCACACCCCACTTTCCCTTTTGACTTGGGCAAAGACGGTCGATTTGATGGCTTCGTAAAAGTCGAAGGTGAATTCGGTGGGCACGGTTGGCCCGTCGAGGGTCATCTTTGGAAGACCGATGCCAAGAATTGGGGTTACGGTGGACTTCCCAAATCAAAAGAGGAATGGAAAAGCCGCTTTAAGACTTCGATCGCGATTATGGCCGCACTTCGTTCTGAAGGTATCGCTGCTGGCATTTATACACAGACGACGGACGTCGAGGAGGAGATCAACGGACTGTTAACATACGATCGAATGAAGAAAATCGATACAGCTTGGTTACGCGAACAGTCGGACTTTTTGATGGCTGCTTCTAATTCGTTAACGAACAGGCGCGAGGTAGCTTCCACAGCCGAGAAACAACCGCAGAATTGGCAATACACGACGAATATGCCAGGCGAAGCATGGATGACACCGGGCTTCGAAGCCAAAGGTTGGAATGAGGGCAAAGCAGGATTCGGAGCAGGCAATCCTGCGCCTCCGAACGCTTTTATTCACACCGATTGGTCTACGCCAGAAATCTGGGTGAGACGCACTTTCGAAATGAAAGAGTTGCCGACTGGCAAACTGTTTCTGAGGCTGCATCACGACGAAGATTGCGTTGTGTACGTCAACGGCAAGGAGGTTGCCCGGCTCAACGGTTTTGTTACGAACTACTTCAATCTGGCGCTTTCAGCGAAGGGGACTTTGAATCAAGGCACAAATGTGATCGCCATCCACTGTCGTCAAACGGGCGGCGGGCAATACCTGGACGCAGGAATATTTGTTGCCGATTGAGAGGGCCAAGGCTGCGTGATTCCAATAAAATACCGCAGGCTTGACCTGCGGATTGGTTATGCTTTCAGGCTACATGCAAGCGAGCGTCCAGCATCGCCTATTTAGCCGAAAAACCTGAACGAACCGCAGCACAAGGCTGCGGGATTCCAACAAAAATAGGAGACTTCTCGACGAACGCCACCGCACCCCCGAGCTTGTCTCGGGGGACGGATGACTGACAAGCTAGAAATCGCGAAGACAACCAATGCCTTCGCTCGGCCCAGCCTTCTAGTCGAAGCCGGAGGCTTCGACTGGAAGGCTGGGCCGGGAGCGCAAGAAATGTCGGCGGTCTAGCTATTCAGTCATGATTCCTCCGGCATAAAGCCTTATCTTTACTCACATTTCTACCTGGTTTTAGCCGTTCGTCGAGCACAATGCCAATGACGGATTAATCCGGGCTAGATTGCTATTCACTTTT
>JAYTVL010000255.1:0-5595 GCA_043744075.1 Pirellula sp.
GTGATTTTATAGTACCCGTCACACTCCGTGTGACGTCCGCAGTTCAAAAACCTTTGGTTTTTGAGGCAACGTCACACGGAGTGTGACGGGTACTTTCACACGCCCGAACGTACATCAGGGTGTGCCACCCAATTTACAAGTAGATTTCAAACTGCCGCTCGCCTTATTGCTGCGTTGGCTTGCAACTAAGCTGGCTCCGTTCAAGTACACTCCAGCCGTATAGATATTGCCCGACGAATCCGTTTGCAATGATTTTACAAAAGTGTTGTAGTCACTGCCCACGTAGCCAGTTGGAATCCAGACTCTAAGTCATCAAGTCCGGGACTCTTAGCCTAGATCACCCACTTTTCAAGCAATTCGTCAACCAGATGGCCCCTTGTCACTTGCGCATCAGCTTCGGCGGAATCATCGGGATAAACAACTGACATGTTGTGCGGCTCGGCTGAACCAGACGAAGTTGGTTTGCAGGACGTTACCGGTGCGAGTTCGTCGTTGGAACTGGAATCAAATTCTTGAACTTGGTCTTCGATGACGAAACTTTCGTCGTTGGCTCGTGTGGAGAGACTGGGTGCGATATAGGGAGCCGCATCGTTCAACTGCATGGAAACTTGGATCGTTCTTGGCTTGCCGCCACCATGACCACCACCGCCGCCCCCTCCACCACCATTGCCTGCCAGCACACTGGTAATCCATGTTTGATAAGACGCGACAATAATGCCTCCAAATTCGCTACCGAACTTTGGTGCCGGTGCATTCGGCTTGTCGATGGTAAACGTGTTCACGCCCGCGATTTTATAACTGTAAGTACCGTCACTGTTGACAGTGTTGACGAACGATGGACCACCCGAATCGCCACCACCGAGCGTCGTCTCCAGATTATTTCCCAAGGTTGGAAGATTATCTGTTCCATTCCCCGTCGGGCCATCAAAATCTCCGTAGAAAACTTCATCTGCGGGAGGACTAAGTGGATCATCCTGGCCGCCAAACCCTGGATTGACGTTGTTGTATCCAATGCGTTTGATCGCCAAACTTGGTTGCACCGTGTAGCCATTGACTCCGTCTCCCGATTGACCATAGCCAACCATCGTAATCTTTTGCCCGGGCGAAAGTGACGCGATCGGATAAACTTCCGCATTGGTAATAGCACTGCTGAGTTTGATGATCGAGATGTCATCGTTGACGTTGAAGCCATCAAAGCCAGTGAAAGCGGGATTAATGTACAGGGCAGCTCCCGTCCGCTGCTCAACATATAGCCCGTTATTGGTCGTTCGAAAAGTTACATTGGATGGCTTGAAATCCACCCCGCCGTCATTGTTCGTATCCAAGCAATGGCCGGCGGTCAAAACGTAGTCCGTGGCGATCAACGTGCCTGTGCAGATGTATCCCGATGGACCACCTTTTGTCATGAACAAACTACCGACTCCGGGGAATAAATTTGTAATTCGCTGACTTGGCGAGTCGGCGTACAGTCCGGTTACGTTCGGATCGCCCGCAACAATCGTTGGATGGTACACTGCGACGCCCGTTTCAACGGTCGCGATTTCAGCAGCCCCTTCCGAAACCAAACCGAGATCAACTGCAAACAGTTCACGTTTCTCTAATAACTCGACTCGCAAAGTTGTTCTGCTTCGTAAACGGTTACCATTAGATCGCTGTGGAAATCGCATGTTTTCGCTCGCTATAAGAAGGTACTTCCCAAAACCGTCCAAAACTGTGGTTTGAGTCTACATGGTTTTTTAAGAATTACAATATTCGAGGGGTACAGTTGGGCTAGGCTTTGTCTCAAAACTGATCTTTATTCCGGAATGGGATTTTAGCAATACCCGTTGATCACGTCACTTGATCACGGAAGCGGCAGCGTTAGTTAAACGCATCGAGCTCAAGGAATTGACAGGCGTCACTTCCACGCATGCACTCAGCGAAATGGCTCCTCTCCGGATGACGACGGAGGCTTCCATCAATTTTGGCTGGCAGTCGAAGCTCGTGGATCGTCTCAAACAGAATCCCCCGTGTGCCAATTCCTTCTGGTGCTTTCCGAAGGTAGCGAATAAAGTAGAATCCTGTTGGACCTCGTTCCTGTTGACTCGAATACGGAGAAGCTGTTAAAAAATGGAAGTGGCTTCGAGTTGAAGCCAAGAAATCATCGGGAATCCTCGCTCTCGCGAAGTACCTGTCCCAATTTTTCACAGTCTCTGAGCTGAGGACTACCTCATGGCGTTGCTGATTTCCGCTGATCCGATACCGTTGTCTGAATCCGAAGACGGCGTCTTGCGCGTGGCAGGGACAAGGATTCCGCTGGAACGGATCGTGCGGGCCTTCATGGCGGGAGCAACTCCCGAACAGATTGTTCAGGATTACGACGTACTGCAAATCAAGGACGTCTACACAATTATTGCGTGGTATCTCCATCACCGTGTCGAAGTGGATAGTTATCTGGCCAATGTCGATCAGGAAGGGGTAACGCAGCGAGGCGAGAACGAACGCCTGTTCGATCCAACTGGCATTCGCAATCGTCTAATAGCCCGCGGTCAAGTCCAGGCAGGATGAGATGTTGTTTCTGCTGACCGATGAGGATTTCAATGGGCGCATTGTCCGCGGGTTGCTGCTTCGCAAACGCGACCTCGATCTGGTGCGTGTGCAGGACATTGGGCTTTCTGGCGAAAACGACCCTCGCATCCTGGATTGGGCTGAGAACAACGGACGCGTCCTGTTGACACACGACGCACGTACCATGCCGAGACACGTACGTGACCGGCTTTCCAGCGGATTGCACATCCCGGGGATCTTCGTCGTTGACGATCTTGCGCCGATCGCCGCCTCAATTGATGACGTATTGCTTGTCGCCGAATGTAGTCACACCGCCGAGTGGCGCGACCAAATTCATTACTTGCCCTTCAAATAACAAGACGAATTGAACCGAACACGCTCTTACGCTTTTTCACTCGATCGCTTCGATCAAAAATGACTTGCGGTGTATGACTGGCACCTACGAAAGGGCCCTGGCACCTACCAGGCCTCGTTATATGTTTTTTAGATAACTCTCGCTGAACGCCACCGATTGGCAAGCGAATCTCGCGCATAAATCGTGACTTTCGCTGATCGCCAGCAAATCGGCCTCCCGTCGCATTTCATCCGAAGGGCGTTGAATTAAGGAAAAAAGAGTAGCGGAAGCCGCCAAGGCTTTCGGTGATTTGCTTAGTGCGCCGAAACGCTTGGCGCGTTCCGCTACGTTAACTCAACGCCATTGGAGCTAAGCGAGGCGCGTGGCTGTAAGACGCCAAAACCAAGCTGTCGGGGGCAAGCCTCGAGCAGCTTTCGTAAGCCTCGAGCAGCTTTGGTATTGATCCTGAAAGGATCCCAGCAAGTAGCCGGGGTTTGAGCGAAGCGACAACCCAGGAAAGCGTCAAAGGTCGGTTTCTGATCCTGAAGGGATCACAGCAGCATTGGCATGCGGAAGTCGCTGCGATCCCTCCAGGATCGAATCGCATTCGATTCGAAAGGACCGGTGGTGTGCCCTGCGGTCAAACCACCGGCTTATTGCTTTAACCCCTATCGGGGTAGAGGCCCTATTTCGCTCGAGCACTCTATTCCAACTCCCCCGTCAGGACTGCTGAAAACGATTGGTGTTTCAATCCGCTAAGTTGCTGACGCACTTCTAATTCTCAGTAATGGTGAGGATGTGCAAACTCTACTTGCTGAACGCCATCGCCAATTCAGCGAGAAGATCCTCGTCCAAGCTCTCATCCACTGGGTACTTAAGCGTTCCGTGCATTGCTTGGCCTTCTATCTCGTCATCTGTCGAAAACCAAACCGCTGTGTCTGCCCAGTCATCCATGGCTTGGTCGACTGAGGCAAGCGTCGCTCGCGGCGTTTGGCGAACAAGGTCTCCATCAAGGTTGGAATAGCCTCTACCGTTGCTGAAGAGCCTCAGCGGGGCATCGAGTATTCCCAATCCGTTCGTCACCAGCTTACCAAGTTCCGCATAGTAAGGAATCACTCGGTTCGTTTGCATCGCTAGATGCCGCTCACCTACGTTCAACGATTCGCCCATCGCGTCGTGGTCATAGCCCAATTTGTGGCCAAGCTCGTGCGTTAGCACCGAGAGCAGATCGACTCCACCTGAGCGCAGATCCTCCGTCGAGAACGACCAGCCGTACCCAGCAGCATCGGCATCGACCCACACGTAGTTGGTCGACTCGGAGGCCATTCCGAGCGTGTTTCCCGGAAGGTCCGCAATGCTTACTGTCAGCCCCTGTAAATCTCGTAGTTGAGTTGACGTTAAACCTTGCGTCTCCCATTCTGCAATGGCATTGGACAAGGCCGTTGAAAGCTGAGAATCGGTTAACCGAGCCTTGCTACTTGGAGTACCGTTCACACTCGCATTGAGTGCAAGGTTACTGCCGCTTTTGTGAATAACAATGCTTCCACCACCGAGCGCCGTAGTCGGATCCGCTCCATCTGCCGCTCCCATCATATTGTCATAGACGACGCCGTTGCCCTGGTTCTTGTTCCAGATCTTGATCCGGAACTTGTCCACCCCACCGCCGCCGTTAACCTGGCCGTCCCATGCGGTCAGCTCGAAGCCGTAGCTGCCAGCCCCATTGACAGTGCCAGTGCCGCGATACCGAGCCTTGGCGCCCGAGACGACCAGCCATTCGTAGGCCGTGCTCTTGAAGTTGAAATTCGCCACCTTGAACTGGAACTCGGTGCTACCGGTCGGAACGCTATTGCCATTCTGGTACTTGGACTCAAAACCGAAGTTCGCCTTGCCTGTGAGCGCCGGGTTGGCCGCGTACGCTCCAGTTGGGGAGTTGATCCAGCCACCACCGGTGACGAAGCCGGCTGCCGGATCGTAGATGACGATATACTGAAATACTGATTGGCCCGAGCCAGAATCGTGATCTGCAATGGTAAGCGTCACAGAGTAGACACCGGATGTCAAATAGGCGTGGTTTCCGGTGACGCTGCCGGAACCGCTCGTCTCCTTGACGGCTCCTATGGAAGTGCTGCCATCACCCCAGTTCCAGACGGCAGTGTGGGTATCAGCTACCCCGGGATCGGTGAAGTTTGCACTTGCGTTGATCAACGTAGTCACCGCAGCCGGTTCCACTTGAGCGTTAATCGGCGAGACTGTTGGGGCAACGTTAGCGACTGTGATGGTCGAGTTAACCGATTTCGATCCGCCGTCTTCATCCGAGACGGTCAGCACGAACTGGTACGAGCCGTTGTTGTTCGGCGTGAAGCTAAAGCTAGTACTATTGCCGCCAGTAGCGAATGCAGTCGTATTGCCATCCTTGTAGACCGCCCAAGCGTATGTAAGCGTGTCATTGACACCTGCAGGATCAGTCGCAGAACCGATCACCGCGATCGATGTCCCTTCCAACCGAAGCGTACCGATCGACACGATGGTTGGACTCGGAGCTACGTTGGTCACTTCCAGACTAGTCGCTGCATAGCTCGAAAGTCCCTGAGTGTCCGTCACTCGGAGACCGATAATGCGCGACGGGAAGTTATCTGAAAAGCTGACATTCGGTCGAACGCCGTTAGCATCGACATTGAAAACGAAGCCGTCGTAGTCGAGATCCCATTCATAAA
>JAYTVL010000256.1:0-21207 GCA_043744075.1 Pirellula sp.
GACAAGCCCCCGACCAACCTGAAAGGCCAGATCGCAGAACGGAACAAAACTCACATCAACGCATTTTTCTAAAACTGCTATTTGTCGCACAGCCCAGGCGCTAGCCGATTTCCAGCGGCGTGGCTCGGCTAGCGCCTCAGGCTCAATCCAAGAAACCGGAAGGAACTTCCGGTTTCTTGCACTAGCGCGGATTATTCACAACCCGACGCGTAAGCGAGGGACCAAAAACAAAATCCCTCGCTTACGCATCGGGTTACGAAAAACAGTCTGCTTCGAAGCCATCTCATTGAGGTGGCTGATGTCGATTTTGACTCCTGGGTGTACTGTCGATTCGCATCGCCAACGTCTAAACTGATTTGGCTAAAACGCATCATGCTTCGTCGCCAAGAGATCAACCTGCTGTGAAAAAACCGCCAACCGAGATCGACACCAAAGGAATCGCAACTTCAAACACAATCCTGCCTGAATTGGCTAAGAGTTTTTCTTGTAAACTAATGGAAATCGCTCTACAACTCCGAACTTGGTCCTCGACCAGGGACGAAAGCGTTTCGATCCAGGGAAAGATTGTGTCCGTGTTAGACGGCTTCGAAGAGTCTGGACGATTTACGACTGGAGTCGGCATCGCGTTAGAAAGGCTAAAAACTCTGTTAAACCAATTGCATCAACGCGAACTTCAAGTTCGAGAGCGAAGTGCAATGGAGATCGATGACGACGCAACGCAGATATTGCTCAATGCAGTCCACGCCGTGATCGCGTTCCTCAGTCAGAATGTTCGGATGGATGAAGCGGTCGAAAAGGCAAGCCAACGGGCCATTTACCAATTTGCCTATGGATTAACGCACGAAATAAACAATCCACTTGCAAACATAGTTGCTCGAGCTCAGCAACTGATTGGTACGGCATCGTCCGATTCAGATCGACGCTCGCTAGCAACCATTGTCGATCAAGCGATGAGAGCTCATGAAATGCTTGCCGAAATGATGCGAGTTGTCCAACCGAGGGCAATTCAGCCGCGAGTTGACGACGTTGTCGCAATCGTTCGACAAGCGGTCGCAATCCAGGAAAAGCAATGGACTCATGGTCAAATTCAATGCAATCTAAAAGTCTCAGCAAAACCGCTCTATAGTGCGATTGAAAAGGCCTCTTTGATCGAAGCGGTTTGTAGTGTCTTGCAAAACGCGATGCAAGTCTGCCGCCCAAATGATTATGTTGATATCATTTGCCAAGAAGCGGAATCGGATGGTCGCGATGGTGTAGAAGAATTATCTGTACCAGGAATACGAATTGCGATTCGGGACACCGGTCCAGGACTAACGCCTGAAGCCGCAGAACGAGCGTGGGACCTTTACTACAGCGGTCGAGAGCATGGACGCGGCCTAGGAATTTCACTTGCTAATGTTCGCCGAACCATCCATGCTCACGGAGGATTGGTATGGATTCAAAGCAATCCGAACGCGGGATGCACTGTCGAAATTCGATTGCCCAAGGTGCCGGAACCGTCAACCTCACGAAAGGCTTTTTCGATTTAGGCGTAGCGTGAGATGCCCCCACTTAAAGTACCCGTCACACGGAGTGTGATGGGTACTATAAATTCACAGCCTCTGAGCGTGCCACCCGGTCCCCTGGTATCTTTCACCCTGCCGCTCGCTTTATCGCCACTTTCGGCTGATAATCAATCGAGAGCTGATAAGCATTTGCAATTTGAAGCAGCTTTGATTCCGATAACGCTGGCCCCTGAAGTTGCATGCCGATGGGCAAACCGCTTGTTGTTATGCCGATGGGCATCGATAACGCTGGAATGCCAGCCAAATTCGCCCCAACCGTGTACAAATCCTCCAGGTACATCTTCACCGGATCATCGACCTTTTCGCCGATCCGAAATGGAGGCGTCGGCGTAGTCGGTCCTAAAAGTACATCCACCTTTTCGAAGGCGGCATCGTAATCCTCTCGTATTAGCCGTCGGACTTTGAGGGCTTTCTTGTAATAAGCATCGTAGTAGCCGGCACTCAAAGTGTATGTTCCCAACATGATTCGACGGCGCACTTCCTCCCCAAACCCTTGCGACCGAGTTTGGCTAACCATCTCTATCAAAAGTGATTGTGGCTTGCCGCCAGCCATCGCTGGCTGCTTGTGCGGTTCGATCGTGGCACGGAAGCCAAAGTGGGCGCCGTCATATCGCGAAAGGTTACTGCTGGCTTCACTCGGTGCAATGATGTAATAAGTTGCGATCGAGTACTTGGTATGCGGCATCGTGATATCGATGATCTCACACCCCAGCCGCTTATATTCATCGATGGCTCGCATAATGGCTGCGTGTATCTGCGGATCAAGCCCTTCACCGTCGAGGTGTTCACGAATGACGCCGATTTTGGCTCCTTCAAACGGCTTAGCTATCTCGCTAGCATAGTCGTCGACCGGAACATTGATACTGGTCGAATCGCGCGGATCGTGCCCTGCGATGGTTTGCAGCAATAGTGCCAAGTCCTGGATTGTATGTCCAAACGGTCCTGCTTGATCAAGACTGCTCGCATAAGCAATGAGGCCATAACGGCTAATGCGTCCGTAAGTTGGCTTCAAACCGCATACGCCGCAAAATGCTGCCGGTTGCCTGATCGAACCGCCAGTGTCTGTCCCGATCGAAATGGGAGCCATGCCCGCAGCTACACTAGCCGCCGAACCACCACTGCTGCCCCCGCAGGTTAGATCAAGGTTCCAAGGGTTGTACGAAGGGCCGCGAAAACCGGTTTCCGTGGAGCCTCCCATTGCAAACTCATCTAGATTTGTCTTGCCCAAAATGACGAGACCATCTTCCCTAAGCTTGGAGACCACGTGGGCATCGTACGGAGAACGATAGTTTTCAAGCATCCTCGATCCGCAAGTCGTTACCGAATCGGTTGTGCACAGGATATCTTTTAGTGCAACCGGCATTCCTGCAAGTGGCGAAAGTAACTCACAGGAGACTCTACGGCGATCAACGCTGTCCGCTGCTTTGAGGGCTAGGTCGCCGTCCCATGAAATGAAAGCTCGAATCGACGGCTGTAGTTTCTCGATTCGATCGAGAAAAAACTGAGTCACTTCGCGACTGCTAAGTTCGCGAGTTGACAATTTAGGAGCAAGTTCATGGACGAAAAGTGGCAGTTGGTTCATGCCATGAGGATAGATCAGACTCGACCAGTCGAAAAGGCCTGAAAAGGTTTGGCACGACCTCTTTCCGACATCGATTGCAGGACGGGAACGATTGGGACAATTGTTCTACACTAGGCCATTCGGGCCATGAGCAGCTCTCTTTGGCACATTAGTTCCTTGGGCATCGAGTGATAAAGCTTCAAGAAAAAGTCATTCTGATTTGTGATTTCGGCCAACCAATCCTCGCGTCGAAAGAGCATCGCAGCATCAAATTGCTCCCTAGTAAATCCCTCGAGCCCTTCGGTCGAAAAACTCTTCCAATCCGGAGTCCAGCCGATCGGAGTTTCGTGCCCTGCGATCTTTCCTTGACAGCGTCTGACGATCCACTCGAGCACTCGCAAGTTTTCGCGGAATCCAGGCCACAAGAATTTGCCTTGCGCATCTTTTCTAAACCAATTCACATGGAATATTCGAGGCAATCTCTGAATATTCTTTCGCATGTCCAACCAGTGTCCGAGGTAGTCTCCCATGTTGTAGCCGCAGAACGGCAACATGGCCATCGGATCACGCCGCACCGTTCCCACTGTGCCCGTCGCAGCCGCCGTTGTCTCGGAGCCCTGCGTTGCACCAAGAAACACTCCGTGCGTCCAATCGAACGCTTGAAAGACCAGCGGCATCGTGCTCGGTCTACGGCCACCAAAAACGATTGCATCGATGGGGACACCGTCCGGATCTTGCCATTTTGGATCGATGTTGGGGCACTGACCCGCCGGAGCCGTAAATCTTGAATTTGGATGCGCAGCCAATCGACCGCAGTCAGGTGACCAATCGAGTCCTGTCCAATCGATTAAATGCGCCGGTGCATCGGAATGCCCTTCCCACCAAATACTGCCTTCATCGGTCAATGCAACGTTGGTGAAAATGGTGTTTTTGGACATCGCATGCATGGCGGCAGTATTCGAGTCCCACGAAGTACCTGGGGCAACGCCAAAGAAGCCGGTCTCTGGATTGATGGCATGCATCTTGCCCGTTTTCCCAGGCCACAACCATGCAATATCGTCTCCAACCAATGTGGTTTTCCAGCCAAGTTCGCGATAACTTTCCGGCGGAACAATCATGGCCAAATTCGTTTTGCCACAAGCGCTAGGAAACGCGGCCGTCAAATAGGTCTTTGCACCGTCTGGGGATTCAAGCCCCATAATCAACATATGCTCAGCCATCCAACCTGCATCACGAGCAATGGCACTTGCAATCCGCAACGCAACGCACTTCTTACCCAACAAAGCATTTCCGCCGTACCCGCTGCCATACGACCAGACTTCACGAGACTCAGGAAAGTGAACGATGTACTTGTCGTCGTTGCACGGCCATGGCACATCCGTTTCGCCGTGAGCCAACGGTTGTCCAACGCTGTGTAAGCATGGAATGAACTCGCCATCGCCTCCAAGTTTCTGCAAAACTTCCGCTCCCATGTGGCACATGATCCGCATGCTTACTACCACATAGGGTGAATCGGTCAGCTCGACACCGACAAGAGCAAGCGGGCTGTCGAGCGGCCCCATGCAAAAGGGCACAACATAAATGGTCCTGCCTGACATGCAGCCTTTGAATTTGTCGATCAATTTGCGACGCATTGAATCGGGAGACATCCAATTGTTGGTGGGCCCAGCGTCCACTTCTCGCAGCGAACAGATAAAGGTGCGGTCCTCAACGCGAGCGGTATCGGACGGATTGCTTCTGGCCAGGAACGAATTGGGATGCAAATCAGGATTAAGTCTGGTGAAAGTCCCAGAATCCACCAGCTTTTCAGTCAGCCGATCCCATTCAGCTTGCGAACCATCGCACCACTCGATCGATTCAGCATTGCATAAAGCAGCCGTCTCCATGACCCAGGATGCTAGCCCCTTGTGCGCCACGCTGACCAATGGGGAAGAAAGAACATCTTTGCAAACAGAATCGCTATTCATTAAATCTTCCTAGTAAGCACCCATGTAAGCACCCATGTATAAGTTTCTTCGTTTAACCGCGTGGGCATCGCCCCTCATCTTTACCCACATCTTTGACTTTGCCCCCCTCGCCCCTTTTTTGGGGATAGGGGCTGGGGGTGAGGGGTTTTGCACTGTGATTTGATTGGATTTTTGATCGTGGATTGAATGCATCAACTCGTTTCGGAAAGTATGACAAAACACTGAACCGGAGGCTTGCAACTCTACGCTCAACCCCTCACCCCCCGACCCCCTAAAAAGGGGAGAGGGGGAGAAATCGCAATGGGCACGCGGCTAAACAAGTTGTGTGTGAAAACTTGTCCATGGTTGCTTACATTCAGGCTGACCTACGTGATATTTCAATTAACGTTGCACTCGTGCGGAGCCGCCCTTGGCGAGCTGTTCGACTTCCGGCAACTTTGCCATCGTGGTATCACCAGGAAAAGTCGTCAGTAACGCACCATGCGCCCAGCCCAATCGCAACGCTTGTTCTGGCTCCTTGCCAGTCAACATGCCATAGATGAGGCCGGCGGCAAAACCGTCACCGCCTCCGATGCGATCAACTACGTCCAGTGAGCACGTTGGACTCACATACCGCTTGCCGTCATACCAAAGAACGGCAGCCCAATCGTGGCGGTTTGTCGAGTGAACTTCGCGAAGAGTCGTCGCAACCATTTTAACATTCGGGAACTTTGTCACCGCCCGTTCAATCATTTTGAAGAATGAATCAGGGTCAAGCGCCGTCTTGGACTCCACGTCTTGACCTTCGATTCCCAGTCCTTTTTGAAGATCTTCTTCATTGCCAACGAGCATATCCACGTTTTTGACAATTTTGCTAATCATCTCTTGGCCCTTAGCTGCCCCACCGATAGTTGCCCATAGCTTGGCACGATAATTTAGGTCAAACGAAGTAACGGCACCAGCAGCCTTCGCCACTTGCATTCCTTCGACGATCAACTCCGATGTAGTGGACGAAAGAGCGGCAAAGATACCTCCGGAATGAAACCAGCGAACCCCAGAATTGAATATCGCCTTCCAATCAAAGTCGCCTGGCTTTAGCATTCCACCCGCTTCGTTTGCGCGGTTGTAAAAAACCACAGGAGGGCGAACCCCCAGACCTCGATCGCTGTAGACAGTCGCGATGTTCGGACCTCGAACGCCATCGTGCTCGAAGTGCTTATAGAAAGGCTTCACTCCCATCTCGCGAACGCGGCCTTGTACCATCTCACCAATGCCGTAATTGACCATGGCCGTAGCCACGCCTGTCTTGAGACCAAAGCAATCGCATAGGTTAGCAGCGACATTGTATTCGCCACCAGAAACGTGAATATCAAAAGTCTTGGCTTTACGAAACGGAATAATTCCAGGATCTAAACGATGTACTAAAGCCCCTAAGGAAAGGAAATCGAGATCGCATGAATCTTTGCGAATGCTTAACTGAGCCATTATTTCTCCAAGACAAAAAAGAAGAGTTTCAAAAGCCAATTCAAGTTTGGCCTTCAGATTGTCGCTGAAGAAAACCCACCGTCAACGACTAAGTTGTGACCGGTAACGAAGGACGAAGCCTTGGATGATGCCAAAAAGATGGTCGCTCCAGCCAATTCATCGGCTTCTCCAAATCGTCCCGCGGGCGTGTGATTGATGATTTGTTGGCCACGAGCTGAAAGGCTTCCATCCGGGTTGTAAAGCAAGCCTCGATTCTGCTCAGCTGGAAAAAACCCCGGACTAATACTATTGACCCGAATACCATGTGAAGCCCACTCGCGAGCCAAAAACTTCGTCAAATTGATCACTGCAGCTTTGGCAGCAGAATAGGCAACAACGCGAGACAACGGAATTATCCCCGACATAGAGGCAACGTTGATAATGCTTCCAGTGTTTCGTTGCAGCATCGTCTCCCCGAAAACTTGGCAGGGCAAAACGGTTCCGCCGATCAAGTTTAAATCAAAGACTTTCTGCCAAGCATCCATTGGCAAATCGCAGAAGTCGTCGCCGGGTTTCAAGGTTGCTTCGGGTTGGTTGCCTCCGGCTGCGTTAATCAAAATGTCTACTGGTCCCAGGGATTTTTCAATGCTGTCGCGCACATGGACGAGAGATTCGCGGCTCAAAGCCTCCGCATGGTGGAAAACTGCTTCACCGCCACTGCTTCGAATCTGCTCGGCTCGATGCATACCTCTATCTGCGCTCCGGCCTAGAATCGCAATGCGTGCACCCGCCGCACCGAGGGCCTCAGCCATCGAGCCGCCTAAGCTGCCTGTGCCCCCAAGTACGACTGCTACTTGATTGTCCAAATGGAAAAAATTGTTATACATAATTGGCCATCGATGTGTGCTAACGCCTCTCATTCTGGAAGCAAAACGACGAAAGTATTTTTTCGTCAACTAACCCAATTTGATGGAACGCCACGTGCGATGCAAGGGGGGCATGCCGGTTCTTGCAGATCGTAAGGCGAGAGGCAGCTTGAAATCGACCTGTAAATTGAGTGGCACGACCTAAGGTGAGAAGGGCGTGAGAGTCGCTAGAAATCTATGCTACGATTTCCACGCCCGTCGCAATCGCTCTGAGAGGCTGTGATTATTTTGAATCCGAAGAAAGTACGCGTCACATTCCGTGTGACGTTGCCTCAAAAACCAAAGGTTTTTGAACTGCGGACGTCACACGGAGTGTGACGGATACTATAAAATCACAGCCTCGGAGTGTGCCTGCTACTCTGCTGTTTGCGTCGCCAGAACGGTTCTTTTGGGAGAGGTTCGAGCTAGGGCAATTGCGATTTCCTGCACGCTTTCCAAAAGCTCAAGTTCCAAGTCGAATGCGATTTCCCGCGATTCAACTACAACAGAACCGCCAAATTCCAGGGATTCTGATTTTGCTGTCGGTCTTTCTGCCAAGAATCGAATCCCAGCGTCTCCGAAACATGCGTCGACGTCCAAAGCGGATAACGGTTCCGAATCAGACTGGATCTCAATGATAAATGGACTATTCAGAGTATTTTGGATAATGAACGGGATGTTTGCACCGCCCGACAATTCGCCTAAGTCAGGGTTGAGACTGCAAGATGCCATGGAACAATTTCGATTGCCTGATTTCCTGCTTCGGTCGGACCGAAACTGGCTTCGGTAGGCACTCCAATTCATTGCATTTACATACGGTGCTGGCGGGTCGATTTTTTCGAGCGATGATGTAAAAAAAGACCTCACATGGACCTCGCTGGTTTCAGAGCTATTCGTTGGATCGGAAAAGTAGGCTTTTTGATAGCAAACGAACTCTAGTACTCGAAATGGATCAGCCACCGAATCCTTGGCCCGGAAACGGCATATTGATTGAGAAAGTCTGGTAACTTGGAGGGGTTGTGCGGCTTGTAGCGGTTGATTTTCCATGTGACGGGTCAAGGTGGAAGGAATTGTCCTCAATTCCTTCGGCGGCTGCTCTGACAGCTCTGACACGGGAATTGAGGACAATTCCCGCCACGATGCTGGGCTGATGTCAACTTACTGAATTGCTTTCTCAGTTGAGGTTGAGTAAGTACAATAGTTACAACCCACCACAACATCCCACCCGTCTGCCATGTTAGGTTTCGAATTTGTATTGGCTCGCTGAAATCTGCGTGAAGCGACCGGTTTTTGCCCTCATGCTGGTGATGGCGATGGTAGTAGCTGGCGTTGTTGCCTTTCCATCCTTGGGGATCGATCGCTTTCCGAAAACCGACTTGCCAAGCGTCTACATTCGAACTGTGTACCCTGGAGCAGCCTCCCAGGAAGTCGAATCGGAGGTCTCGCAAGTCATTGAGGACGCGGTATCCTCAGTGGCGGGAATCGAGGAACTAAGAAGCATTTCTTCCGATGGAACCTCCATCGTCATGATCACGTTTTCACTCGCTCGCGAAATTGATGCGGCTGTCCAAGATGTGCGCGATGTTGTTTCTTCGGTAACGAACCGCTTGCCACGTAATGTAGACCCGCCGGTCGTTCAGAAATCGGATATCGACTCTTCGCCGGTGATGTCGATTGCAGTCTCTGGCGAGAGAACACCTAGCGAATTGTATCTGCTGGCGGATCGCTACGTGAAAAGTGTCATCGAATCCAGCCCAGGTGTCGGACTGGTTACCATATCGGGTGCGGCCGAGCGAGCGATCAAAGTCAACATCGACGCCAAGCGACTGACCGCATATCAACTTTCAATTGTTCAAGTTCGCGATGCACTGATAAGGCAAAACGCCGAAGTGCCCGGCGGGCGAGTTGATGAGGGATTGAGAGAGCGTTCGATGAGGACGCTTGGACGTGTGGCGGATTCCAAGGACTTCGATGACCTGGTGATTGATACAGTCGGTGGTGCCTCGATTCGACTCGGCGATCTCGGCACCGTCGTCGACGGAACGAAAGAGGTTCGAACGATGGCGCGTTTGGACGGCAAGACGACGGTAGTATTGAGCGTGCAGCGGCAGTCAGGAGAAAATACAGTCAATGTGATTGCCGGAGTAAAAGCGCGGTTGAAACGCAGTGAGCAATTGCTTCCGAAAGACATACGCGTAGCGGTCATTCAAGACCAATCTCGTTACATCCTCTCTGCATTGCATGAAATCGAAAACCACCTCGTCTCGGGTTCGATTTTGGCCTGTCTAACTGTGTTGATGTTCATGCGTTCATGGCGTTCCACTTTGATTGCGTCGGTAGCCATCCCTGCATCCATTATCGCGACCTTTGCATTCATGAAGGCCTTTGGCTTTACTCTGAATAACATGACCATGTTGGCGCTTGTGCTAATGGTTGGAGTCGTGATCGACGACGCAATTGTTGTTTTGGAAAACGTCTATCGCCTTATCGAAGAGCAAGGCATGGATCCGATACAAGCATCGATCGTTGGTACCAAAGAGATTGGCTTGGCTGTTCTGGCGACCACCATTTCACTCGTTATCGTCTTTTTACCGGTTTCATTCTTGTCGAGCGTGACTGGGCGCATGCTCTTTGAGTTTGGCGTTACAGCCACCGTTGCCATTTTGGTTTCGATGGTGATCAGCTTTACGTTGACTCCGATGATGTGCAGTATTCTGCTGAAAAAGTCTAATCACAAGAGTGCGTCGGAGGGTTCACAAAAGACGACGCGACAAAAAGGCTTCTATCACTGGATCGAGGTGAGCTACATGGCCTCGCTTCGGGTTGCGCTCAAATATCGATTCTTGACCTTGCTATTGTGCGTCGCAACGATTCTCGCAAATATCCCTTTGTACGGTTGGGTTCGACAAGACTACATTCCATCCAACGTGGACGAGTCGGAATTCGAGGTTAGTGTCAATGCAAAAGAGGGCACTTCTCTGCTAGGAATGGATGAAGCTCTTCAAGTCGTGGAAGAAAAGTTAAATACCGTCGATGGTGTGGTCATGACGTTGGCGACCGTTGGGACTAGGGGATTTGGTGGCGTCAATAGTGCCAGCGTGTTTGTTCGTTTAAAAGACGCTTCGGAAAGAACGTTTTCGCTTGAACGATTCTTTATGGCGTTAATGCGGGGAAACCCGCGAAAAGCATTCGACGGTAATTTCAGTCAGCAACAAAAAATGGCCGAAATGCGCAAGCTGCTAAAGGCAATACCGGATGTCCGTGTGTCGATCCGAAACCTTACTTCTTTGAGGCAAGGAGCCAATGTAGACATCGACTTTTCCATCACAGGGCCTGACGTAAAAAAGCTATCTGAATTTAGTGAGTTACTGCGCGCAAAGGCCAGCGAATTGCCGGGAATTGTTGATGTTGATACTACATTGAGGTTAGACAAACCTGAGTTGTTGGTTTCCATCGATCGCGAGAGGGCGGCAGCCATGGGGGTCTCTGTCCAAGAAATTGCGGATACCTTGAGGATTGCTGTCGGTGGTGATGACAGAGTGTCACGTTATCGTGATGTTTCAATCGATGATGCGTACGACGTGGAGCTGCGATTGGTCGGCATAGATCGCCGTGACAAGGATTCGATTTCGCAATTGTACGTTCGCGCCAATCCGGCGGCGGGTAAGCTCGTGTCTGCGGTTGATTTGCAGTCCGCATCAATGACCCATTCATCGAAGTTGACTCGGGTCGACAACATCGTTCGGTTTGATTTCGGAGTTGCATCGGCTCGTATTGACCGGTTGGATCGTCAAAGGATGGTTTCGATCAGAGCCAACATAGCAACTGGATACGCGCTTGCGGACCAAGTCCAAGCTCTCCGCGAATTAGCTAATGAGATCGGATTGCCGCCTGGATTTGAAACCCGCATCTTGGGTCGTGGGAAGGAACTTGAAAAGACGCTTAACGAATTCCGCTGGACATTTCTGTTGAGCTTTATTTTCATGTATATCGTTTTGGCGGCTCAGTTCGAACACCTAGCGCACCCGTTCACGATTCTGTTCACGTTACCTCTTTCTGTCCCATTTGGCTTGATAAGTTTGTATTGGGGCAACGAGACCCTCAACGTTTACTCAGCGCTCGGTGTTTTGGTCTTGTTTGGCGTGGTTAAGAAAGCGGCGATTCTACAAGTGGACTGCACCAATGCACTGCGACGCAAGGGCATGCCGCGTCGAGAAGCGATCCTGCAAGCAAATCGCGATCGATTGCGACCGATTCTGATGACAACGATTTCGTTTGTCGCAGGTTTGCTGCCATTGTTAATCGCAAATGGACCCGGTTCGGAGGAGCGTCGTTCAATTGCGGTACTCGCATCAGGCGGACAAACGCTATCACTTTTATTGACGCTGCTGGCAGTGCCGGTGATCTACACCTATTTGGATGACATGGGCAATTGGATCATGAGAAAGCCACGCGAACGCTAAAAAATTACTTGAAGCTCATGTTTAACCGATCGGAGCGATTAGCGAAGATCGCGGGCGCCGGAGACATACGGCCAAGCCCAGTCTCCGGTGCAAAACAATGGAAGCATGCTTGGCCCGCCAGCCGCTTCGCGGGTTAAACAAGGGTTGGTGAAATGGGTAAACCAGGCAGGCTAATCAGGTTGTGCCAAAGATGCTGACTACATGTCGATGAATGGACGATATTTCAAAAAGGGAATTTCAAACATCGAGAATCCGTAATTGCATGACCGCTATCCAACAAATCTTTAGAATCAGCGGCCCTTCGTCGCTAGCCTGGACGATGGTGTGTCTTTTTGCATGCATTTGGAGCGACATTTTGAGGGATACTCACAATGTTTCCGCACAGGAATTGGTTACGCCGCAATTCCCGCCTTCTAATTTGGTTCCACTCCCAATTGTGCGGTCGCAGAATTTCTCTGTCCTTCCGCAGCACGTCATACCGCTGGCTCCGGTCGCATCCAATTCGGAGAATCGTGTCCAGTTGCAATGCCACCTCGATCAGGTAACGCTGGTTACACGTGACGCCCCACTGTCAACGGTTCTTTCGATGATCGCTCAACAGCAGGGGCTCAATATCGTTACTGGGGAGGAAGTCAATCAAAGGGTCAATGTGACGCTAAGTAATGTGCGGCTCAATGACGCCCTTGACGCAATCCTGGCGGTTCATGGCTACACGTGGGTACGCCAAAACAACATCATTACTATATCGAGCATGGGCACAGACCGCAGGACATCTCCGTCCGTTCAAGGTCGAATGATACGAGTCTTTACCCTAAACTACATATTGGCAAGCGATGTCGATAAGGTCGTGAAGGGCCTCATGTCACCGCTCGGGCAATCCTTTACCAACACCACGAACGTCGAGGAACAGCGCAACGCTCACGAGCAATTAGTTGTCGAGGATCTGCCCGCCTATTTGGACAGAATTGCAGACTACATCGCCCAAGTCGATACGATGCCTCGTCAAGTTGTGGTTGAAGCAAACATCCTTCAAGTCAGTCTCAAGGACAGCAATAAACACGGCGTGAATTTCAATCAACTCGCGCGAGTTAACAGAGCACACATCACATTTGGGACGATGGGTTTGGCCTCAGGAACACCACCTGCGACCATGATGCGAGTTGAGGGGGCCGATCTCACGAGTTTGATCGATTTGTTGAAATCCACTAGTGATACCAAGACGTTGGCATCTCCAAAAGTGGCTGTTGTCAATGGTCAAAAAGCAAAGATATCTGTAGGCGGTAGACTTGGTTACTTGCTGACCACGGCCACCAACACGAGCACACTGCAAAGCGTTAGCTTCTTGGACTTTGGAGTTGTGCTCTCATTGATACCTATTATCACTGAAGATGGTCAAATTCTCATGACCGTAGCGCCGCAGGTCTCAACGGCTCGCATTAACCCTATTTCGAAATTACCAGACAGTGAGGCGACCGAAGTCCAGACGACCGTCCTATTGTCGGACGGGCAAGCGATTGTTATTGGGGGACTGATCAAGGAGACAAGCAATGATAGCCAAAACAAGATCCCGCTATTGGGCGATTTATGGTTCATTGGACGAATGTTCCAGAGCCGTGATCGACTGAAAGAACGAAGTGAAGTCATTTTCACTCTACTCCCTCGTATTGCTCGGCCCGGAGAATTCTGTTCCTTTGCATCCGAAGAAGACCACGCACAAGCGGCCACGCCGTTGCTCGACCGAAATTTGAACCCAGTTGATCGTAGAGGATGGGAAGGTGAACTGTCAGACGCATCCAAAAAACCACACACCTGGAATTGGTTCAAGAGAAAGAAAAAAGAGACGTTTGTTCCGGTCTCGGCAGTGACTGCGCCCACAATGGTTGAAACGCAAATTGTAAGCCCCAGCAATACCGGATATATAAATGGCCAGTATCCATTTCCTGACCAGACATTACATCTGCCACCAAGTATGGACCCAACCGTTCAGGGCTACAATCAATAGCCGTTGAAACTTTCTTACCGCCAACGCAAGCGAAGCGACGCGGTTTTGCCCCAATGACCTAGTGTCATTGGACAGCAAGATTGAAAAGCTAAGTCAGAGAAATTCCGATCGCGGTCGCGGCCCCCGCGTGCTCGTCACGTGGGTGAGCAGAGTGTTGTCTGAGACTTACGCGACCCACGACGCGAGGTCGCAGGGGGCTCGTGCTAGGCATCATTGGTTTTTGCGGATTGCGACTTGGACGATATTTACCGATCTGTATGGACCGCATTGGGCACTTGTAGGAATCACGGTCGGGATCTCACTGGTCGGCATTGTCCTTTGGTGTACGGTATGTGGTTCGATGTTGCCATTTTTGATCCGTCGCTGTGGGTTGGACCCGGCCACTAGTTCCGCTCCCTTCGTTGCAACGCTCGTTGATGTTACAGGGCTTGTGATCTACTTCAGCGTCGCGATCGTCATTTTGCGTGGAACGCTTTTGTAGACGGCCGCTCCGAAACACATCACTCAATCGAATAACATAAATCGCGTCGCTCGCGCCCGATGCGCAGTTATCCGCCCAGTGGCAGTGTTAGTAGCGGCGCTGTGCTTGACGGAGAGTTCAGCTCAAGGCGGGATACTTCCAACAGTAAACTGAAGGTCGATTTGGTTTCACGGTCTCGTTCGTCGATATAAAACCAGTAGTCTTGATATTTGATTGCAATTTGAGCACAGGTAGGCGGTTTGCGAGATTTCACGTGTCGAACCTGAAACAAGCCCTGCATCACTTGTCGCCAGTCGAAGGCTTGCCCAGACGGATCGAAGGTCGTTGGAGCTAAACGAGACGCCAGATGCTCGGCTGGAACATCGACTCCGTGTGAAACGAAGAATAAGACTTGCAAGAGTGATCTTGTTTCGAGGTCCAGTTTATCAAGACCGGAGACGGGTGTTCCAATAAAAAATGGATCAACCCCATCGGTAGTCAATTCGAACGTCCTTAGCGACGGGTCCAATCGAAACGAAGTACAAAAAATGGCCAAATCTTCGTCATCCGAGGCGATGTCGCCCAAACGTAGTACCGGTTGATTTTTTTCTTTAACGAGCTTCCATGTTCCATCCGGATTTGTTTGCAATTGATAGCCTTCTTTGATTGCGTCCAGAGCGCCCCGAAGTTGTTCATTTTGCTCACCCTTGCCGAAGGACATGACTTTTTCGCGTGGCTGCGAAAAGATCGCGATTAGCTTGCGGTCTTGTAACCTTTGAAGGGCTTGTATGCCCACCAAGAACTCTTCAAATTCAGGCGGCGCACAAGGCGTTGGGCCGCTAGCCGTTTCAGCATTGGATACCCAATTGAGATTTTCGAGGTACAGACGAAAGACGACCGAAATCGGCCACGTCGTTTTGCCCAGATACGCAGTTCCTTCCAGACTAATGGGAGTGAAGAGCCGACGTGTGAATTCCTGGTCGTCCTGCGGTGTGAAGCTGAGCGTAGGTCGCGTCACGCCAGCGAGTTCGGCGCTTGGCCAAATCGATCCTCGATAGCTGCCCACATCGCCAGCGCCTGCTGAAGTAAAGAATGGAACGATCCCTAGTTTCCCAGCTACCTCGCGTTGATCGGCGATCGACGAAATCGCCAAGCTACTTGGCGAATCGGTATAACGCATTCGAACGATGTTTAGCAACAACTGTTGTTCCGAGGTGGTCTTGACTGCTTCGTTGTATAGTAGTCGATTGTTGTGAATGGTCCGTGGACCTAACGAACAACCACCGCCTGCGAATGCCAGCATAACACATACAAAACAAACACGAGAGGTCTTCAAAAACAAGCAATCACTCAATGAGGAGACTAGCCTGCGTCGAATGTAGTCGATCGACAGCCATGTAGAGTCATTGCGAAAATTGAAGCCCATAGAATTTGTATCGACTGTAACGACGATGCGTGTTCAAGGAGTTCAACCGGACGCTTAAACATTTGCAGCAAATTCGAGCACGATTGCTAACACTGCATGATGGGAATTGAAACGCTAGCAACTGCGATGCGGAGCAGTAAAGCTGCGGCATTTGGCTTCCAATGAGTTTGCTGATTCTATGGGTCGCAAATGGCTAGGAATGTGGCATGGATATTGGTGATTTGGCTCATAGGCTTGGATTAGATGTACAGCGTCCGCTTGCAACCGTCATTGTTTGGGGATTGTCCAGCGCCGCGATTTTGACACTTTTCGTGGTTCCAGTACTTTACTTTATCGTATCACCACGCATTCAATTAACGCTCGGATTAGAACCCGACGCTTCGCTCTTCGCTCATTCGTAACGCCCAGCGTGCGACAAGACATTCTGAAAAATGTGTACAAGAACTCGGTATTAGCAGTCGAGATTATTTACCGTAGCATCGGCACGATGTGTCGCTGAAAGTTCGAGACGACGTCGGTCGTCGGCGCGTCACTTGCAAATCGGTGTTGGAGTCCGGGGACGACGTCCGCACCATTGCCTAACGTGCACACGACGCAAGTCAGTATGGAACAGAGCGATAGTCCAACGATCCGCCGCCGAGAATGCATATTGTTTCCCAAAACTAAAAAGGAACCTTGGAACGGAAATCTGTTCTGGCTCTCGCAGGGCCCTCAATTAGCTGTTTGATTGGACATGCAAGGAATGGCGAATCCAATGCAAGTAAACGGTATGCAGAGCCAAAGCAGTCGGACCATTGATACGTCGGAAATCAAAGTTGCGGTGCTCTGTGTTGGCATGATCACGCTGGCAACGGTTGGAAAAGCGATTCCGCCGATTCCGCCAGCAACAGCTCCAATTATTGCGGCCGTACCAAGTGTCTTCGCCGAACGACTGTAGGCTCCGTAAAGCAAGCCCATTCCCAATCCCAGGCAAGCGAACGTAGCGCCTTGTGCGAGGCTTGTTGAAGTAGCCGAATGAAGCGTATCGCGTGGCATGAGAGCAGCAAAGACTATTGGTCCTAGAAAACCAGTTGCGGCACCGCAAACGACTCCCCAAGGTACGGCGATAACGATTCGTAGTGGCAATGCGCAGCAGGAGTTGGCGACGGCAGCAAGGGCTATGGCTAACAGGCACCCTCCAATCGCTAGCGAAGTAGCTGCATTCAACCTATCAATGCGAGCCGTTTCCGCATCCAACGCCGTTCTAGCATCGTTGGAAGCGCCCATTCCGATATCGAATTTGGAATCTACGGAGTAAAACCTGTGCTTGCTATGAAGAAAGCCCCACGTCGCAACACTGGCCACGATCGCTAGAACACAACCAGTTAATGAAGCGTTGAACTTTGTCCGAACACTTCTCCCGTTGTCCGACTTTTCTAATACCATCGTCGTGGCTCCGAGAGATAGAAAACGACACATGCTTCCGCCATAGATTCAACTACTGATCGTTCGAGAATACTTCCCCGCCAGCTGCAGAACCCATCGATCGCCATGAGTCGAGAGCAACCGAGTTGGAAACGAAACGAACGGATCCATCGCACATGGTCGTTTGAACGCCGCCCACGTGTCGGCTGCGTGCCGCATGCGTCTCGGCACCGGTAGTGACCACATTGCCGCTGGCCGCAGCCCGAACGATGCACGGCGGATTTCGGGGATTGCGAGCCGCCCCTGTGGCACAACTCTGTTCAACCACATCCGGCTGAGCCGTGTTCGGAGCGAGCAATGTTTCGAAATGGCAACCACCTCCCCACCAATTGAAACCACTCAAGTCACCGGCACGAGCTTGCAAGCATTCGGAAAAAGCCAATGTATTGCTGGTGCCGTCAGATACGTCATTCAATCCGGTGGAGAACTTAAGTTGTGCGAGATTCGTGTGAATAAACGCATAATAGTTTGCCAAGTTACGGGGGTTTGGAGGAATGAATTCAATGAATGGAGCTCCACCCCAAAGATTCGGTGCGCCAGTGCTGGTTACACCATAGGGGCTTAAGCGTCCGCGAGTAGTATTCCCATAGTTGGCAACGTAATTGTGGAATGTAATACCACTAATAATGCTCGGCGAAGCAGTGACCTCGTCACTCGGGCACGTATAAACCGGCAGCTGCGTCCGAACAACGGGTAGGTTCAATGCGTTACCATAGCGAATTCCCCCGAGAGGATAGTTATCCAAATCGCCGGAACCGACATAGAGATTTCTCATGCTCTGCTGTTCGACATACGGCAGCAGGTGAACCAACCAGCTACCATATACACTTAGGTAGTTGCCCACTGGAAATTTCTTAAATGTGTCAATGTACATGTGCGTCGCCAACCCGAGTTGCTTGAGGTTGTTCGAACACTGCATACGTCTCGCTGCCTCGCGAGCAGATTGAACTGCGGGTAAGAGCAGTCCAACCAATATCCCAATGATGGCAATCACCACCAGCAGTTCCACCAGCGTAAAGCCAAATCTTCTTCGTCTCATCATCATTCCCCTAGAAAGAAAACGTTACACAAAGCACACTGTAAAAAAACGGAAACTACTTCTTCTTGGTGTCGATTAGAAAATCGAACTCAAATGGTCCTTCAGTCTTAACCTCGATTTCCTGTTTGCTTTTCGAATTCCAACTGTCTGGCACTAATTGTTTTTTGGCTGGCATGATTTCATCACCGGGCATTTTCCCAGGCGACACGCCGAAGTTTGCTCCATCATCGCCAGTAATTTGCACGCGGTACTTGCCTGGCGGAAGGCCATCTGCTTTGCTGATGGAATACTTTCCATTCGTGATAACCGCTCCACTTCCAACGCCACCTGAATTAAGCGGCTCGAAACTGACCGAGCCATTTGGAACAGCCACACTATCAACGGTTACTTTGCCTGAGACTGCTTTCCGGTTTAGCCCATCGGAAGTTCCACAGCCTGAGCAAACAAGACAAAACAAGAATAAAAATCCTGAACCGATATCGGTCCTCGACCGTTGGAGAGGAAGTTTCAATGAGGGACCCATTTCAAACGATGACATATTGTTCTTTCGTATGGAAAATCTGAACATCTCAACTACCACCATGCATTGTGGCGGTGTCAAAGCGCAAAAAGCAAGCAGCAAAATACCGATTGCTGAAATTTTTCTAAAAAAATTAGCGTCGTCAAAATTGCCGAATTGCAACGCGTCAGCAGTGCCATTATTTTCGCTGTGCAATTCGCCTGTGATGTAAGTCGGGCTGAACCGGACGCTAGCGCGTTCCGGCTGATTAGCCGAAGGGCGCTAGCCCACGGTTTGCGGCCCATGTTGTGATCGATGCCTTGTTTGTGAAGCTTCCGCAGGTTGGCGAATTGGGTACAATCGTCGTGGCTTAATGGCTAGAGTTTCTTCATTACGAAACTGAGAGCGAATTCGTGGCTTACATTCTGTGTATAACGCCAAACGGCCACCTAGTGCTGGCACCTGCGGGTGATGATGCGAAAATGGATGGCGCGGCCGATCTAACTAATGACGTTGCGAGCGCCTTTCAGCAATCGTGCTCACATGGTCTAACGCTGCTGGCATCACAGAATGCGGCCATTGAGTTCGATGGCTTGCCACCTGCCTTCGAGTATTTTCGGCAGTTTGCGAGACGCTATTTCGCTGCCATCTGTCGACAATTCGCTCAGGCCGAAGAGGTATGGACCTCGCCGACCGCTCCCGATGAAGGCACGCTGGAAGAATTTATAACGTCGGCACCAACCCTCCGTGGACTCGAGTATGCGTCGCCCGATATGTTGCGCAGGCTGTGGAGAGAGCTGGATGCGTTTACTCAGGGCCGGGTCGCTGCGAGTCAACGTGGCGTCGCAGAATACTTGAAGACTTTAGACCCCGTATGGAACTTGGTAGGGCGAGTTACCTTTCATTTAGCAGAAAATAAAAAGAACCCCGATGCGCCTTTCGCATTCCTGGCGACCTACACCGAGGGACGCTCGAAGGCTGGGTCTCCTCAACATATTCCGCTATCGGAGGCGCTCAAGCAATCGTTGGTCGACAAGGATTCTGGGAGACTCGATGAATTGTTGGAGCCTGTGATTCGAGCATCCGAAAGTTGCAAATTGGTGGGGCGGTTGCTTGATTCCCGGGCATTGTTCGCTCCGCAAGCTTGGGGTATTCGGGATGCCTACGAATTCCTTTCTAGCGTCCCCGAAATGGAATCGGCTGGCGTTGTAGTGCGCGTTCCCAACTGGTGGAATGCCACTCGACCTCCGCGGCCACAGGTTTCGGTTCGCATTGGCTCTATCGGACCGACCACGTTTTCCGCTGATGTAGCCCTGGACTTCAAAATTCATGCAGCCATTGATGGCCAACCGCTGGGCGAAGATGAATTGCAACAACTGCTGGCAGCTCGAGAGGGGATGGCGTTGTTGCGAGGAAAGTGGGTACAAGTCGACCAGGCACAATTACAAGAAGCGTTGCAACACTGGAAACGATTGCAAAAGCAGCATGTCGGGGGGATCGATTTCCTGCAAGGCATGCGATTACTCGCCGGTGCAACTTTTGGCAATGAGCTCATCGACGAGGATGTGCGTTCGTGGACTCGCATCGAACCTGGCGAGTGGCTTGGAGAGATTTTGCAAACGCTACGTGATCCGAGCGGCCTTTCACAGCTCGATCCGAATCGCGGATTGAATGCAACGTTGCGACACTATCAAGTCGATGGAGTTCGTTGGCTTTGGTTTGCTACTCAACTTGGCTTGGGTGTTTGCTTGGCCGATGATATGGGACTGGGAAAAACCATTCAAGTGATTTCACTGTTGACGCAGTGGAAACTGCGCGCCGGCGAATCGGCAATCAACAGTAAATCCAAGTCCAAGCCCGACGACAAAGAAGTTGCAGCCGGTTTGCCAAGCTTGCTGATCGTGCCGACGTCATTGCTCGGAAATTGGCAGCGAGAGGTTAGTAAATTCGGACCGCACTTAAGATTATTTGTGGCTCATCGCTCAGCCAACAGTGAGGAGTCCTTGAAGGCGATTGCCGACGATCCAGGCAAGGCCTTGGCGGAATACGATCTGGTGGTGACCACTTATGGCTTAGCCCGCAATGCGAATTGGTTGCAGGATCGGCAGTGGCGAATGGTAATCCTGGATGAAGCCCAAGCGATTAAGAATGCTTCATCGGCCCAAACCAAATCGATAAAGAAGATTCAAGGGCGTGGTCGAATCATACTGACCGGGACTCCGGTCGAGAATCACTTGGGGGATCTCTGGTCTTTGTTCGATTTCTGTTCGCCAGGGTTGCTTGGCAGCGCGGCGGAATTCAAAAAGTTTGCGGTTAGCAAGGACGAGCGAGAACGAACGCAGCGATTAGCTTCGATCCGAAAACTGATTCGTCCGTATGTGTTACGTCGTTTAAAAACAGATCCGAATGTCGT
>JAYTVL010000257.1:0-21186 GCA_043744075.1 Pirellula sp.
GTTGGCCATGACGAACCCGGCCACGCCGCCCCCTTTGCCATTGGGATAGGCGAGGTGATGGATGAAGTGCTGAATCCAGGCGTAGTTGGCGTTGCCGACGGGCGGATCACCGAAGGTCCAGCGTTTGTCGCCGCGCAGGAGTGGGCCGGAGTAATCGGAAACATTGAACGGCGGATTGGCGAGGACGAAGTCGGCCTTGAGGTCGGGGTGCTGCGGGCGGAGGAACGTGTCGGCGGGGGCGGGGCCGAGGTTGGCTTCGATGCCGTGGATGGCCAGGTTCATGTGAGCCAGTCGCCACGTCGTGGGGTTGGACTCCTGGCCAAAGATCGAGACGTCGGTCTTGTTGCCGCCGTGGGCTTCGGCGAACTTTTCGGACTGAACGAACATGCCGCCGGAACCACAGGCGGGGTCGTACACGCGGCCGGCGTACGGTTCGAGCATTTCGACCAGCACACGGACGACGGAGCGCGGCGTATAGAACTCGCCGCCGAGCTTGCCTTCAGCAGCTGCGAATTTGCCCAGAAAATATTCGTAGACCCGGCCGAGCGTGTCGCGGGCCTTGTCACGCGAGCCTTTGAATCCGATGCCCGCGATCAGATTGATGAGCCCAGCCATCTTTACAGGGTCGATGCCGCGGCGGGCGTAGTCGCGCGGGAGTTTTGATTTGAGGTTCGGGTTGTCGCGCTCAACGGCAAGAATGGCGTCGTCGATGAGCGTGGCGATGTCCGGGCGGGTGGCCTGGTTTTGCAGGTTGGGCCAGCGCGACTCGGGCGGGACCCAGAAGACCCGCTCGGCGGTGTACTCGTCGCGGGATTCGAGGAGTTTTTTCACTTGCTTGCCGCTGATGCCGTCCTTGGTCAGCTCAGCTTCCAGTTCGTCGCGACGGGACTGAAAGCTGTCGGAGATGTATTTGAGGAAGAGCAGCCCCAGGACGACGTGCTTGTACTCGGCGGCATCTACCTGCCCGCGAAGCGCGTCTGCCGCTTTCCAGAGGGTGTCGGCGTAGGAGAGGTCGGACACGATTTCGTTGCTCATGGTTGGGTCAGGCGGAAAAAGGCTTTGATCGTGCTGCGGGCGCAGCCGTCAAGACGTCCTGAATCATCTGCTCGTCCATCGGCCATTTTCCAAGTGTTTCGACGAAACATTCTTCGAGTTGGCGTACTGCGTCGGACATTGTGACCTAATGAAGGGAATTGGCAAGCAGTATAGGACTTTGTTCGAGTCGTGAGAAAACCCAAATAGAGGCAATCAGGCTTTTTCGTGTCGATACCAGTTTAGAATTTGCTGGCGATCAGCGAGAAGTGTCAAAAAAAGTAGCCAAATTCCGCGCAGCACCGTTATTTGTCTTCGCCTCATTTCTCGAATGTCGGGTCATCGACTATGCTATAGATCCCTCACTGCTTTCAGCACTTCCGGATGGTTCATTAGGAACTTTCGACGCTGCTCCGCAAACTGTCTGATGCTCAACTCGCGACTTTTGCTTTTCGCTTCCGAAGAAGTACCCGCTTCAAAGGACTCATTTGAAGAAAGCTTTCGTGTATCGATTTTCACCCATTCTTGCATACGATCTCGGTACCCTTCCATCACGGGGCCAAGCGAGTTCCAGTCCAAGCCCCTATCAGAAACTTCAAACACATATTGCAGGTATTTTTTCCTCCATGAGGGTACTTGAAGGAGTTTACTGCGCAATGGTTTGCTCGTGTCGTCAAGTCCAACAAGTGGATCAAGATCTACAGATCCGGCGCCAGGACCGCCGGGCCCGGGGCCACCAGGACGAGGACCACCTTGCCCTGGACCATCTTGACCTGGGACTCCTGGCCCCGGACCTCGACCTTCTTCACCTGGTCTACCTCCGAACCCACGACCACCGCCGAAGCCTCGCCCACCGCCACCGCCAGGCCCCATCATCGCTCCAGCGAAGGATTCGTTCATGTCGTGCGGAACAAGTTTGAATACTCCTTTCTCGTCGAGCAAGATGTTGTAATCACTTGCCCGAACCCAGTAGCCATCGTTGTTAATTAGTGCTACGTCGACTGCCAGGAATCGCAAGGCGTTGTCGATATCGAGTAACGATGGTAGTTCTATTTCGAGTTGATCGGTGGGAGTCTGATTCAAGGTTTTACAGAGCAGAATTAATCGATTCCAAGCCGCTTCCTTGTCTTCTGATTTGATGGAATAGAGCCGTCTATAGTCGTCGATTCGGTCTCCCACGTATGTCAAGCCTCCGCCTCCTCTTGGACTTCCCGGAACCTTCCATCGACTTCCTGCCTTGCTTTTCGACGCTTCCTTGACGAATGTCTTGTCAAACTGCTGCGCATTTTGGTAGATCCCCCAGTCCTCTCCGTTAATAACAACTCGAACGAGATTAACTTTTGGGGTTGGAAGAAACTGATTGGCAACGTGCGAATAGAGTACAGACCGCATCAGCGTTCCATCACCATTTGAATTCAGAAAATTCAATGATTTGTAGCCAAGTAGCGTTTGATCGGATTTGACAAGATCCATCGAAATATTGAGCGATCTTTTTGAACCAGCGCCGACCATAAAAAAGGAAGAAGCTCCGCGAAACCCGACGCCGACGTTTTCATACTTTTTGCCGTCTACAATCATCTCAGCAGGAACCTCGACATCGGTTGGCTTGAAGTCCGCCATCTCGGACTCCCAATCCTCATCTTCAAACTGAAGGAATATGGTTCGAATGACATTCGGATCGTAGAGCCCCTCCTTGTCGTATTTTTTTGTGTCTTCAACGGCAACCTTTACCCCCGGCTGGGGAACGGGACGAGAGCCACCAAAACCTGGTCCTCCTGGCCCTCGACCACCACCAGGACCACCAGGACCGGGACCACCACCGGGACCACCTGGTCCACCTGGACCACGTAGACCACCGGGTCCGCCGCCGCCTCCCGATTTGGCTTCTTCACGTGCATTCGCTCGCTCTTCCTTATTGAGCCAACCGTTTTTGTCTTTGTCAAATTTGGCGAGCAGTTTTCGCTCTGGTCCACCTGGTCCGCCACGACCGCCGGGACCACCAGGACCGCCAGGTCCGCCGAAACCAAAACCGAAACCGCCAAACAGCCCATCTGGTGGCTGAGCGATTAGCAGCAAAGCAGGTGTTGCTAGGATTGCTAGGACTCCCAGCCCAATGAAGTACGTTCGCATATTCGTCTTTCGCATGGTTGTGGAATTGATTCGTGAACTATTCTTGTTTGTTGAGGATCTTGATTTCAACATTTTGGATACCCTCTACTTTGCTACACCTTTCGAGCAATGTGCTGGCAGGCGTGTCTTGTCTGAAGCGGACTGAGTAGCACCATTCCCGCACTGAACCTCCTCTTGCCGTTTCGGCGAAAAGGAGCCGGTAGGAAGTTAAGTTTGACTCAAGCAAAGGGACTACTGTTTGTTGGTAGTCTGTTCCTATCGCCGTTCTGAGGGTCAAATTGGCATCTTGGGGTTCCAATGTTAATGGCGATTGGCGTTTGCTAAAAAACGGGAGTCGCGCCAAACCAAGAGTTCCAATCATCACAATCGACCCAATGGTCGCAACACCAATGGCACCTGTTCCCGCTGCCATTCCAACAACCACAGCGAAAATCACAAACGCGATGTCCTGAGTGTCGTCGAGTACGGTTCGAAAGCGAACTATCGAGAGGGCACCAACTAGACTAAATGCTCGAGCGACTCGGTCGTCAATGACCTGCATTACCATAGCGATCAAAATGGACAGAAAGACCAACGTCAGCGGAAACGTCGATTCGAACGGAATCGGATGTCGATGGAACCGATATGAAACTGCTACCAAAAACCCAAACAAGCATGCCGCAATGAGCCGCATGATCATCTCCGCAGCGAATACTGGAGACGGCTGAACAGAATTATCCGTAAACCATTCCAGCATTAGACCGTTCCTTCTGTAGGTAATTGGTCCGTCGTGGCTGCCAATCCAGTGACGACCATCGCTTTTCGGAATTTGGAAACAGGTTGCGATATCAGCCTGTATTCCTCGACAATTTCCCGAAAGTTATTAGGCATTATATCGCGAAACTTAAGCTCAATAACGCTCTTGCCTTCGAGGATTCTTTGGTAATCCGCCTTGCATGGGAAATGCAATTGATTCAGTGAACAGCATCCTATACTTCGGTCGACCGTCAACCGGATTGGCCCCGTGTTCTCCATCTGCAAAAAAGCAACCCTATCGTAGTTTATGCAAAGAGTTGGCCGTAGCTTGAGCCGGTCAAGTCGCTTGTAGAACCAAGTCGTCTCCAATTGTCCACTTGATTCGTCTAGGTTTTCGACATTTGGAATTCGATCTGAGATAACGTATGTCTCGTTGAGTACCGTCGTTAACTCGGATGAATCGAGTCGAAGCCTTCGCTTGGAAACGATACCATTTCGTTTTGACTTACGTTCGAGAAAGACAACAGGCCCCTCGGAGTATCTTCGGATTCGATATTTCTTTCTGGAGTAACCCGGCGTCCGTCGATAAACGTCGCGCAGATCCGTTTCAAAGTAAATCCCTTCGACCGAATAGCCCCCCGTTATTGGATCTGCATGAGGGTCCAGTTGCATTTGTGCCGCAACCTTTAGGATAAGCGATTCCACTAGCGATTCCTCGACCAAAAACTTAATTTCGAAAGCCCCTTTTTTCGATGGTGTTGATTGGGTTTGGCTTGAGTTGTTTTTCGGCCTCCAAAGAGACGGCGAAGCCAGCGGATTCAAAATAGACCTCATGGACGTTGTTTTGGCATCGATCACAACATGGGCCGCAAACCGTGGGCCCTTCGGCTAATCAGCCGCAACGCGCTAGCGTCCGGTTCAGCCCGACTTATGATCGACGCCGTTGTTGTTTTGCGGCGTAGAAACGCTTGTGAGAGCTCTAGCTTAACAGGATTTACCTGAAGATAGGATTAACACTTCCCGGCGATTGCAGTTTCGGACCGATTTTTCGCTTTAAGCTGGTCCGGCTGTTGTCGCCTATTCTGGTTTCTGGCCAGAAAGAATTTCCTGGCCAATCGCGAGCATTTCGTGACAGTCAAGAAATAACTGATTCGATTCAAACATTGCCGCTATGCAAGCCTTGTGGATCTTCATTTTTAGTCCGCCAACGCCAAGTGCGCCATAGTCAAATCGATTTCCGCGTTGCTTTCCCTTGTCCGTCAATTCAATTCCCTCGATGCCAGTCGGAGGGACGGCATTGAGATCGATCGCAACCCGCAGCTTGTAGGCCATTTCTAGTTGATTTTTAGTGAGTAGCCTCGCTCCAGCGGCCCCACAACCGAAGACTAATTGGCTTTCTTCTAACGAACTTAAAATTGCAGCCAAGTCATTTGAGCATGCTGCCGTCAATCGATCCGCTGGTACACCACTCCCTATGAGTCGAATGATGATCTCTTTCGAACGATCGAGCGAACGTGACGCAACCGTAACCTTCGACTTTGAATGTGCAAGTAATCGACAAACACGTTGCCCAACCGCTCCAGTCGCAGCCATGACGAGTGACGTCGAGTCTTCCAATTCCACATGCTTGGCAGCACACAGAACAGCAGCGGCTGCAGTACTATTTGCCCCATTGCTATCCAGCATAATCGAGACGCGGAACGGATCGAAAAGCGTTTCTCTCGCGATTGCCGCGATCGCTTCACCATCGCTAACATTGCTGCCGCCAACGAATATGGCTGTATTCTTTAAGTCGCCAGGACCACGCGTGTACATTGCACCATGCACAAGTCCTCGGACGTCCTCGGGACGGATTCCAGAATATTGCAGAAGCCGCTCAACTCCGCTGTCGATTGCGACCACCGCATCGAAAACACTGGCTTTTGCGTCTGTATCCAATTGGATTAATATTTTTGGTTTGCTCATTCAATCATTGAAACTTGTAAAATCGATTTCGTCAACAACCGGCTGATTTCACGCAGGTCCGGCTGTCCTCAGCCGGACAGTTCATCGCACGTAGGTCCGGCTATCCTCAGCCGGACAATTCATCGCTGCCGTGGTATACTCGCATCCCGCCCAATCTGAATCATTTTTCCACGAACTGTTTGCGGGTTTTGTTATGGCAAAGAAGGGAAGTGCGCCGGAAGTTTCCAATTCGTCGAAGCCGGACGCCACCAGCGCCAAGGAAGTAAATACTGATTCAGCAACTGGTACCTCCAGTGGCAACGGAAAATATACGGTTGTTGCACGTCGATATCGACCGAAAACGTTCGCGGAATTGGTGGGGCAATCCACTGTTGCAACAGCGTTACTGAGCGCTATCGAAAGCAATCGCGTTGGCCACGCATATTTATTTACGGGAGCCCGCGGCGTTGGAAAAACGAGTACTGCCCGCATTTTCGCCAAGGCGCTCAATGCCGCCGCCGAGACGAATGGGAAATTCGATCCCAACTCCGACGTCGCGCAAGCGATTGATGCCGGCGAAGATATGGACGTCTTGGAAATTGACGGAGCGAGCAATCGCGGGATCGACGAAATTCGTCAACTTCGATCCAACGCCGCCGTTCGACCAAGCCGATCCCGATACAAAATTTATATTATTGACGAAGTACACATGCTGACAACCCAGGCATTCAACGCATTGCTGAAAACGCTTGAGGAACCGCCTGGACACGTGAAATTCATCTTTTGCACAACCGATCCGGAAAAGATCCCGATCACTGTCCTCTCAAGATGCCAACGATTTGATTTCCCCCCGGTAAAAACCGAACAAATCTTTGAGCGTCTTAAATTCATTTGCGAAAACGAGGGCACCAAAGCGGACGAAGCGGCCCTTCGCTTGATCGCTCGCCGCGCAGCTGGCTCGATGCGAGACAGTCAGTCGTTGCTTGAACAATTGCTTAGCTTCAGTGGCAACCAAATCACCGTCGAAGTAGTTCACGCGATGTTGGGAACAGCGGACGAAACTCGCCTCGCATCTTTTGCGACACGTCTGATCGAACGAGACGCAGCAGGTGCCTTGCGAGAACTGAATAGTGCAGCGGATGACGGCGTCGATGTCGGACAACTTGCCGAACAATTGCTTGGCTACTTGCGCGACATGATGACTGTAACAGTCGGTGGGAATGCGGATCTTATACGTACGGCGAACGCAAACAGCGTCGACCAACTCAAAGAGTGGGGTAAATCTTGGGGGACGATGACGCTGCTTTCGGCTTTGCAGCTGCTTGATGAGACCATCGTCAAAATGCGTCACAGCGTTCAGAGCCACATCTTGCTCGAAGTGGCATTGGTTCAGATTTGTAACTTGCAGAATCTACAAGCACTTTCGGATCTCGTCAAAGCGTTTTCGAATCAGACCGTCCCGGTGCTTCCTCGTCCGCCAGCAAGAGTTGCTCCGTTAGCTTCACCGCCAGCTGAAGCAAAAAAAAAAGATGAATTAGATCCCCAACTCGAACGCTCAGAAGAACAAATCGAAATCGAGAAACCTGTCGCAACCGAATCACTGGTTGCTTCAAGTGGCCTTGCATCAAGTGTCGAAACGGAAGTTGACATCGTCTCGAACGTCGCAGAGCCGATACACATTGTGGAAGTAGTCCAGGTAGTTCAAGCGATCGAAGCTGATGCAGTTGTACGTTCTCATCAGCCTTCCATCCCACAAGCACAACTCATTCGCAACGCCATGGTCCATCCGCTGGTCAAACAATTCATGGATGTTTTCGAGGCGCAAGTTGTACGAGTGGATCCAGCTCAACACCAAATTCCTGCCCCGCATTTGGATTTTCAGAAAACAAGCGTTTCCGAATCAGAAGACATTTCTTTTCGAGAAAAGCTGCGAATGGACGTCCGATTCGAGACCGCGTCCGCCGATTAGCGTAAAAATCCAGACTAAACCTACCTCCTAAATTGATAGTGAAACGATGTTCAAAAACCTTACCAACCTTGCTAGCGCCATGAAAAACATGACCCAAATTGGGTCACAACTCAAAGGCATGAATGCTAGGCTAGAAGCGGCGCGTGTCTACGGAAGCTCGACATCCGGAACTTTGGCCGTGAATGTGGAATTAACAGGATTAGGCGTAGTTCAGTCCATAAGTATCTCTGACGGCTTGGCGTCCATCGATCAGAAGTCGCTTTTGGAGCAGCTTACGAGGGACGCCATGAACCAAGCGGTGAAGTCAGCCAAGGAGTTGCACATCAACGAAGTCAAGGACCTGACTGGGGGAGCAGAGTTCTTCCCAGGCATGAATGACATGATGCAAAACATGATCAAATAGAGATGTGTTCGATCCGGACTCGGTGCGGAATAACACGTAGCAGCGTCTCTCTGAGACGCTGAAAATCATGCGAGTCTCGGAGAGACTCGCCTACGTGCAAACGCTTTGTCAGAATGTACGCTTGCTGAAATGGCTTTTTGTAGAGATAGAAAGGATACGATGGACCAACACGACATTTCCTATTTTGATCCCAAAGCGGAATGGTCCATTGTCGAGCGTGGATTGCCGCACTGGACTCAGGCCGGTTGCGTGGTGTTCATCACATGGAGACTAGGCGATTCGCTGCCGGCCGATGTTCTGCAACAACTCGACGCTGAGATCGAAGTCGTCCTTCGCAGTGAACGGCTCGATCCCACGGTCAACTGGAAACTTCAACTTGCCTCACGCGATCCAACAAGTCGCGGCAGAGTACAATGGAAATTATTCGCGCTCCGCGACTCGTTCCTTGATCGTGGGTATGGCGCGTGTCATTTGGCGAATTCAGTCGACGCCATGAAAGTAATGGATAGTTTGCAGAAGTTCGACGGAGATCGATACTTCTTGACAGATGCCGTGATGATGCCCAATCACGCTCACTTTCTATGCGCATTCACCACCGAAGAAGGGATGCTGAAACAGTGTACTGAGTGGAAACGATACTCGGTAAGACAGATTAACAAGCGACTCGGCCAACAAGGTGAGTTTTGGCAAGTTGATCAGTTCGATCATTTGATTCGCAGCCCTAAACAATTCGAGCACTATCGACGCTATATCGCAGAGAATCCACGACGAGCGAATCTCCAAGCAGGTACAGTCCTTCATTTTCAGAAACAACTTGACGCCAAGTAGGGGAGAAGGGGCACGTAACTGCGTCTCGCGGAGATGCAGAATTTTACGCGACTTTGCGAGTCTCGGAGAGACTCGCCTACGTGGGAAGCGTCTCAAGCCGGAACCAGCCAAGACGACATAGCGTTTTGGAATGAGTTTCTTAAGATCCCAATCAACAACTGTGTAAAGGTAAGCAAAGAGCGTGCCGATACAGCAGAAGTTACGAACCAACGTCCCCACTCGAAATGCTTGCCGGAATGGTTGTAGACGGAATCGCTGCCTGTTTTGGATCTGCAGCAGGTGCACCGTGCGGCTTGGCTTTTGGAGCAAACACCAAGACAGTCACAGCACCAGCGATACCGAACAAGAGTGAACCGATAAAGTACGGGGAAATTTTGTCCAACGAACCTGCTAAAACCATCGAAGTCAGGGTGTTGATAACGGGTGCGAAACCAAATACGAGTGGCATCACGAAAATCGGCTTTCCACCATAATTGAACGCAAGAATGATTCCCAATGCGCCAATCGCTCCTGCACTCCCTGCAAGAATTGACCACATCATGCCTCCGCCAATCTCGCTCCAAGATAACGTAAAGTTACCGGGTGTCGCCATCAAAATCATACTTGGCACAGCGACTGCGATGACAAAGTAAGCAATTCCAACACAACAGAATGGCCGCAGTCGTGATCCTCCCATCTTCATTTGGCCCATATGTAAAAATGGTCCATATGCACCCCAGCAAACGACCGCCAAGCAAATGGATGCACCGATCGCAACTGGGTCGGCAGCTACGGGCGATGCATGCGCTGATTGGTTTTCGTCGGCTGCCGAAGACTCTGTCTTAGCGATCACCGTCTTGGTGGGTGGTGCTGGTTTAAAGCTCAACACGCCGACCGCACCTAGCGCTACTAATATTAATCCAAAAACAAATAGCGGCTTGATCTGGGAAAAAGACTTGTTCAACCAAGAGGTGACAAGCGTATTCACCACAGGCGCGCCACCGAAAACGATTGGCATAACGTAGACGGGCTGCCCTTTAAACGCGACCGCTAATATGACACCAAGAGCGCCAAGAGCGCCAACTGCACCAGCAAATAGTGACAACAAAGTCCCACTCATGGACCAATACCCTTTCTCCGGCTTCTTGCTCAATAATCCTAACGGCACAAGGACCGCGATGAGAAAATAAGCGATGCCGACTCCGACAAACGCACGAAGAGAACTGTGCCCGAGTTGCTCAGTACCTTTATGAAGCAAGATGCCATACACGCCCCAAAACAAAGCGGTCATAGCCGTAAACAACAAAACAAACGGTAACTTCATCATAAAAGGTTCTGTTTCTTAACGTCGGGGGGTTATTGAGGCGTCGATCATAAGTCGGGCTGAACCGGACGCTAGCGCGTTGCGGCTGATTAGCCGAAGGGCGCTAGCCCACGGTTTGCGGCCCATGTTGTAATCGATGCCGGTTATTGACTACTGCGATCGAGTCCTACTTTACTTTGAGCATTCTTTCAAGAGCGATCAACGACCAATTGGCGATATCCTCTCGAACGACAATTTGGTTCACGATAGCTCCTTGGGCTAAGTTTTCCAAGCACCAGCAAAGGTGAGCTAAATCGATTCGATACATGGTCGCACACATGCAAACCAGTGGTGAGAGAAAGTGAATTTCTTGCTCCGGGTGTTCCTTCTTGAGTCGGTTGACCAAGTGCAATTCAGTACCGATCGCCCACTTCGTCCCTGCAGGGGCTTTCCGAACGGTTTCTATGATCTTACTGGTCGAACCCGAGATATCGGCGATGTCGTTGACCTCCTGAGGGCATTCTGGATGGACCAGAATCTTAATCCCAGGGTGATTCTTGCGAAATGAAGCGACGTGATCCGCTTGGAACATTTGATGGACCGAGCAATGTCCCTTCCAAAGGATCACTCGAGAGTCCCTGATCGATTGTTCCGTATTGCCACCCAGTTCTTCGTCGTGTGGATTCCAAACCGGCATCTCGGCATTCGTAATTTCCATCTTAAGCGATGTGTTTCGACCCAAGTGTTGATCCGGGAAAAAGAACACTCGCTTGCGTTGAGCAAAGGACCATTCAAGCACAGCCTTGGCGTTGCTGCTCGTGCAAACGATCCCGCCATGTCGACCGCAAAAAGCCTTGAGGCTGGCAGCACTGTTGATATAAGTCACCGGAGTCATGTCGGACGTGTCAATTACATCACCGAGTTGTTTCCAGGCCGCTTCGACTTGTCGGATGCCGGCCATATCGGCCATGGAACAGCCTGCCGACATGTCAGGCAAAATAACCGAAACTCGCTGACCACTTCTTGATTGCAACTTCTCAGGGCGATTCGCCAGAATATCGGCGGTTTCTGCCATAAAATGGACACCACAAAAAACGATCGCTCGGCAGTCATCGCTATCAGCCGCTAGTTTGCTCAATTGGTATGAATCGCCGTTCAAGTCTGCGTGCTCGATCACTTCGTCTTGTTGATAGTGATGGCCTAGAATGAGCAAGCTTTTGCCCAACTCACTTTTCGCAAGCGTGATTCTTTCGTGGAGAGTTTCATTGCTGAGTTCTCGATAGGGGGGGAACGGCAGCGGTTCGAGAGCGATGCTCATGATTGGATTGTCTGGGAATGATTTAGGCTGGGCAGGTCGAACGGCACCTTAGGCTTGATTGCAAAACGTTCTACTCAGACAATTATAGGAATCTTTCAGGAAATTCGATGGGTCCCGGTCAAGATAGGCATGGTTTGAGGTCGATAGTTGCAAATCGGCGGTAGTTTTTCGGCTTTTTCCCAAGGTTGGCTTGTATGAGTACGGTTAGAACGCATTCGACAGACAATCCCTCCAAAGTCGACTATTGGAAGAGCCTGCTGAGAATCGAGGCAGATGTGGCAGTGACCCTTGCCCAGCAGAAGCTGCCCGTGGAACGAATTTTGCAGTTTGTCCCAGGTGTAATGATTCAGTTTGACAAGCCCTGCGACCGACCGTTAACCCTGGAGATTGATGGCAATGCCATCGCTGAGGGAGAAGTCGTCAAGGTTGGAGACAAATTCGGGCTTCGCATTACCGAGGTGCTTAATCGCGACGAGCGCTGGATTCCGCTCGTTCAGGGGCCAGCCAGCCATTGATCTGCATCCATTCTGCTACCCGGTCCATGAAATGGTCCGCTCCACCACCCTTGTTCACGAATCCATGCGCTCCCATTTGAAAGACGTGCAATTCAACTGGGATCTTGGCGGCCCGCCATGCCATGAAGGTTTTGACTGATGCTTCGTATTCGCTGTCGTCCGCCGAAACAGCTAAGAATAGTGGCGGAGCACCCTCAGGTACCGTCACCGTTTGATTCGCCCTGCCAGCGGCATAGATTAAAACGGCGAAGTTGGGACGCTTAGCAGACTCGCCTTCCATTGCCGCTCGAATCGGTCCCCCTCCCGCAGAGAAACCAATCATGCCGATTCGATCCGGCCGAACGTGGAACTCGGCAGCTCTCGTACGAATCAACTCCATCGCATTGAGTCCATCCTGGCCAGCCAGTTCGCGAACATTCTGGCCCGCCTGCGGACCCGTCTTAGCCGGATCTGCTGTGTCAGCGCTTGGGCCCGTTTGAATGAGGCGATACTTCAATACGAAAGCGTCCACACCTGATTCGTTCAGCTTCTTGGCGATGTCGACACCTTCATAGCTCATCATCAATGTCTTGGTACCACCACCGGGAGCGACAATCATGGCTGTACCCGTCGGTTTTGGAGCGGGGAAATATAGAAGGGACGGGCGCACAACATTCTTAAGCTGCGGCCCAGACTTGCCCTGAATTACGAACTCGGAATAGTCCCACTTCTCGGAGCCAGGTGCGACTCCTGAATAGAGAGGCAGTTCTTTCGCTTCACCAAATGTTGCGGTAGTTGCCGCCGTTTGAGCAAACAGACTTGCCGGCACTGCAACCGACATTGTGACAAGTAGTAACGAACGCCAAAAGTTGGTCTTCATCGAATCATCTCCAAGTAGAATAATTTGTGCCTGCAATTAGAACACAACGGTGATCGCGGAATGTGCTAGACGTCGCGACGGCGGAGACGTGCTTGGAGGTCGGTAAACACTGTCTTAAGTGTTTCGGGATCGCGGGATAGTAACTCGTCGTCAGTAGTTACAGGATCTCCAAGCAGTTCTTGGAGCGTTTGGATCTTACCCGCCAGCTTGCCTTCTTCTCGACCTTTGGCAAGGCCGAGCTGTTCGCCTTCCTGCTTGGCAGCCAGGAGCTTACCCTGTTCATCTCGCAAGAATTTGAGGCGATCTTCGTAGTATTGGTAATCTTCTGGTGATTTTGAAATCATTTGCAATACTCCAATAGCTTCGCGGAAGGGATCGTCACCCAATAGGTCGGATAGTTGCTCGGGCTCCATGGCCGCAGCGTGCGTGAAAAGGTACAGCCACTTCTCTTCCGCTGACAATTCGCCAATATTATTGCCTGACGGATGGAACTTGGGTAGCTCGAAGATGTGAAATTCGAAATCATTTGTCAGTATCACCTCGGAATCCTGGTCGCAGTCAGGGCTACCGAGCATTAGCTTGCAAGCGAAATCGACTCGCGGATCAATTCCAATAGGCATGGAGTATACTCCAGCTGAAAGCCAGAATTCTAACACTCTGCGGACTAAGTTTCTACAGGTACTCTTGACTGGGGCCACAGGGTTTAGGTTAGGTGAGCAGTTTCCTTTAGTGTATAATTGCAAAATGACTCGCCAAATTTAATTGGCTTGCGAATTCCCCACCTGCTCAAATACACCCGCCTACTCAATTCCATGCTTGGATTTACTAGCCGTTTTGGCCTCGCCTTGGCCGTTTCCACCGCATTCATGTTGACTTCGATGCATACCATTGCACAAGAAGCATCGCGTGACGAAATTGCTATTTTGGCTCAAAAGACGATAACCAAGTACTGCTACGACTGCCATACTGGTGATAAACCCGAGGGCGGTATTCGAGTTGATTTTTTGGCGACTGACGCAGAGCTAGGAGATCACATCGAACTTGTCGACAAAATTATTTTAGTCCTCAAGGATCAGCAGATGCCGCCCGCCGATTCGGAGCAGCCTGAAGGCGCTGATCGGGTTGAGGCAATTGAGTGGATCGAACAGCGACTGCGTAAGTTCGATTGCGGCAGTGCCAGCCGTCCCGGGCGAGTAACCATGCGTCGGCTGAATCGTACTGAGTACAACAATACGGTTCGCCACTTGACTGGATTGGATTTGAAGCTTGCAAATGATTTTCCCTCGGACGATGTCGGCAATGGATTTGATAACATCGGCGACGTTTTATCCTTGCCGCCGATCTTGATGGAGAAGTATTTGACGTCGGCCAAGCAAATTGCAGATGAGGTTATTAGGAACGTTGACGCTACAAAAAAGGTGTTTCCGAAGGAACCCACTGACATCCTCGATGAAGTGATCCAAGTGTCGCGCGCGAATGCTATGCATTTTGCAAGCCGTGCGTTTCGGCGACCCCTCGATATCGAAGAGACGGAGCGGTTGTCCAAGCTGATGCGAGCGGCGTGGGAAGCGAATGCGACCAAAGAGGAGATCATGCAGACTGTCATCACCGTGGTCTTGGCTTCTCCGCATTTCATCTATCGCATTGAAGACGACGATCCCAAGGATTTTATTGAGGGTATTCGACCACTAAACGATTTCGAACTCGCATCGCGGCTTTCTTACTTCCTGTGGAGCAGTATGCCAGACGATCGATTGTTTCAATTGGCAGGTGACGGGAAACTTCATACGGTCGATCAGTTAAATGCGGAAGTGGATCGCATGCTGGCGGATCCGAAATCCAAAGCGCTTGTAGAGAATTTTGCAGGTCAGTGGTTGCAACTGCGTGACTTGGACGCTCTTTCGCCAGATCCGGTCAAGTTCGCAACGTTCGATGCTAAATTGCGGCGATCGATGCGACAAGAAACGGAATTGTTGTTCCACAGCATCTTGAACGAGAATCGAAGCATCCTTGAGTTGCTGAGCGCCGACTACACGTATTTGGACGAGCGGTTAGCAAGACATTACGACATTGGCGATGTTAGCGGGGACGAGTTTCGGAGAGTCGATTTACGGGGCAAGCGGCGAGGGATGTTGATGCATGGCAGCATTTTATTGTTGACATCGAATCCGACTCGTACGTCGCCAGTGAAACGAGGTAAATGGGTGTTAGAAAACTTGCTGGCCGAACCGCCCCCGCCCCCGCCCCCCAATGTGCCAGAACTGGGTGCCGAGGGAGAAACGCTTGGAACGTTGCGGCAGCAGATGGAGCAGCATCGAGCCAATCCTAATTGCGCAGTTTGCCACGTGAAAATGGATGCGGTCGGTTTTGGATTGGAGAATTTTGACGCTATTGGATCGTGGCGAGAGTCGGACGGACGCGAAAAAATCGATCCATCAGGAATCCTGCCGGGGGGGCATAATTTCAATGGACCATTGGATTTAGTGCAGATTCTGGTCGAAGATAAGAAGACAGAGTTTACTCGTTGCGTGACATTGAAAATGTTAACCTATGCATTAGGACGAGGGCTGGGGGTCGCGGACCGCTGCACAGTCAGTTCTATCGTCAACAAATTGTCTGAAGAGAATTACCGATTTGCTATACTAATAAAGTCGATCGTGACGAGCCAACCATTTACCCACCAGGAATCAGGACGTTAAAATGTCGAGTTTAATGAATTCCAAATTGTCCCGACGTACCATTTTGCGCGGTTTGGGAGTTTCGCTGGCATTGCCATGGTTGGAAGCTACGAGTTCGGTCGTCAAAGCTGCTGCAATTAATTCCTCACCGACTCGCATGGCATTCATCTTTGTGCCAAACGGTGTGGTGATGAATAACTGGATGCCTAAAACCGAGGGTTATGGGTTTCAGCTTACTCGAACATTAGAGCCGCTTGCACCTGTAAAGGAGGACCTCTTGGTGCTTTCAGGTTTGACACACGACAAAGGTCGCGCAAACGGTGACGGACCAGGGGATCATGCACGCAGCGCTTCAGTGTTCTTGACTGGTGCGCAGCCGAGGAAGACCGACGGTGCGCACATTCGTTCAGGCATCTCGGTTGATCAATTGGCCGCCAAAGCAGTAGGACAGAAGACCCGTTTCTCGTCGCTGGAGCTGGGGGTCGATCCGGGAAAAATGGCGGGTAACTGCGATTCGGGTTATAGCTGCGCCTACTCCTCAAACATATCGTGGTCCGGGGAGGCAAATCCTGTCGGGAAAGAAGTGAATCCGAGGCTAGTGTTCGAACGACTATTCGTTGGTGGAAAGCCAAGCGAGGCGGACAAGAGTCAACTGCAACGCGAGGCACTTCAGAAGAGCGTACTCGATTTTATTGCTGACGACGCGAAACGGCTACAATCGAAGCTAGGTCGTAACGACAATCGCAAGCTCGATGAGTATTTGACAGGTGTTCGCGAGATCGAACGCCGTATCGGTGCGAAGTCCGCGAAGCCAATGGACCTCGACGTTGAATATGCGATTCCGGATGGCGTTCCAGGCGATTATCAAGATCATATGAGGATGATGTGCGACTTGATGGTGCTCGCATTCCAAACGGATTCAACACGCATCGCAACCATGATGTTTGCAAATGCTGGTGACAACAAAAACTACCGCAAGATCGGTGTGGCGGAGGGGCATCACGATTTGTCCCATCATGGTGAAAACCCTGAGAAACTTGAGAAGCTTAGCAAAATCAATCATTTTCAGATTCAACAATTGAGCTATTTGCTACAAAAGATGAAGTCCATTCGCGAGGGAGATCGCACTCTGCTGGACAACTCGATGGTTGTCTATGGCAGCGGACTCAGCGACGGCAATCGACACAACCACGATAACTTGCCGATTTTATTGGCGGGTTCAGGTGGTGGAACGATCGAAACCGGACGTCATCTACGTTATGACCTGGAGACACCGGTTTGCAATTTGTTTATGTCGATGTTGGATCGAATGGGCGTTGATGCACCGTTTATTGGGGATAGCACAGGACGGCTGCCAGGTTTGAGTGTGTAAGCCGAAAGGCGTTAGCCCAACGATGCTCACTTTGAGCCGCAACGATGCTCACTTTGAGCCGCAACGCGCTAGCGTGCGGGCTGGAGGGCCAAGAATCACCTTCGAATCCGGCCCTCATGCTAGCGCATTGAGGCTCAAAATCACAAAGTGAGTGCCATTGGGCTAACGCCCTTCGGCAAATGAATAATCCGGGCGTTAGTCGGACCACTAACTTGTTTCTTGTTTCATTTGGAGTGAATTTTGCGCTACCTCTTTATTTTCGCAATCGCGTTCAGCTTGTGCGTGCCGATGGCTGGATTTGGTATTGCGCAAATTCGCGATGCGTCGACAGTCGATCTCGTCAAGCAGCTTGAAGAGAAGGAAGTTGAACGGCGGCGCGATGCTGCTTATGAGTTGGTGCGACGAGTTGACCAATCGGACGCGGTAATCGCAGCGTTAGGAAAGGCGACGGCTGATGATGACACACAAGTTCGCGTGCAATCACTCACTGGATTGGCGAGGGCAGGAAAGAAATCTGGGACTGTGCTGCCGGAGTTGCTTAAATGTCTTAGCAATCGTGATTCTCAAGTGCGTTATCGTGCCGCTGGCGTGCTTGGAGCGATTGGGACTGCCTCGATTGAACCGCTTGCGACGCATTGGAAGTCTGCTTCGAACGATTCCAAGATTGCCATTGCTCAGGCTCTTGCGATCATTGGACCGGAGGCAAGTTCAACTATCTCGTTATTGACCGAGGGGCTAGATGGAAGTGGTAGTTTGCCACGGTATGCGTCTGAAGCCTTGGTTGCGATATCGCCGCGTGACGAAACCTCGCTGCTTCAAATAGCCAGTCATGCGGATGCGGCAGCGAGAAAAGTAGGTATCAGCGGCTTGGCTGCGCTTGCGTCGCCTTCGGAACTGGCGATTCAAAAATTGCTGAATGCGGCGAGTGATTTGGACCCAAAGGTTCGTGAGACAGCCATAATCGCCGTCGCCAAGTCGCGTCTGCCAAAAACAGAGAAGTCAGTATTAATTGAAGAAGCTCTAGTGGACTCAGTCGAATCGGTGCAAGCGGCTGCGATTGTTGCGCTAAAGAGGGCAGCGCTGCCAGCAGATGAGTTTGCGCAGAGATTGGCCTCGCGATTGCAATCCGATAACATTGACACCTCGAATGCAGTTGTCAAAGCGTTGGCTGTTCTTGGACCAGGCGCAAAGATTGCATTTCCAGCACTTGTGGCTGCAGCTAACAAGAAACAAATCGATCAACAGCTTGTCTCGCAAACGTTGGCGAGTTTTGGGGCCGAAGTGGTTCCCGACTTGTTGTTGGCAATTGAAAAGCAACCGGCCAGTGAACCCGTGTTTTCTAAAGCCCTTGGTTTAATCGGTGAGCCCGCCGTCGAAGCGTTGACACTAGGTTTGTCGAGTGAAGTCGAATTGGTGCGAGTGGCAGCAACACGAGCGCTCGGGGGGGTGCGTCCTGCAAACAATGCGTTGCTGCAAAAGTTAGTGCGTTCAGCCGAGGACAAATCGGCTAATGTGCGCGAGATTGCGGTGTCGTCGTTGATCGCCGCTGCTAAGGAAGCAGAATTCGCAAAAGACACAATGCTCAAAGCAACGACGGATGTTGATCCCAATGTTCGCGCGGCAGCGATGCAATCTTTTCGAAGTTTCAAGTTCACTGAAGAGCAAACGAAGCTGGCTGTTGATCGAGGATTGGAGGATTTGTCGCCTGATGTACGCTCCAGTACGCTAACGATTTTGAGCGACAAGCCTAAGTTGTTACAAACACATTTGGAGCGTGTAACGGTTCTTGTCCGCGACGCAGACGTGCGGGTAAGGACAAATGCTGCGTTGACGATTGGGAAACTGGATAAGAAGCAAATAAATGAGTCTGTAGTAGAAGCGTGCATTACGGCCCTTCGCGATAGCGACTTTGCTGTGAGGATCGCAATGACCGAGTCGATCAAGGCACTTGGTATGTCAGAGCCTCGGGTATTGGAGGTGCTAGGCGAAAATTTGGTTGATAATTTGGCATTGTTGCGGGTGACTTTGGAAGCGGTGTCGGGATTCGGGGGCAAGGCGGCTCCTTTGATACCTGTCGTCTCGCAGTTGGCCTCACACGAAAAGACCGAAGTGCGTTTGGCAGCATTAGACGCTTTATCTGCCATAGAAAAAGACCCGCAACAACTCGCTGGCCGTTTGACGGAAGCGCTTGAGGACAAGCAGTGGGAAGTGCGGCGTGTTGCCGGCGTTGCGTTAGGTAAACTCGGACCGGACGCGAAGAACGCGGTGCCAAAGTTGTTTCGATTGTTGAGCAGCGATGAAGATCGTGACTTTGCAAGCAGTGCGTTGAAAGAGATCAACACAGCGCCAGTCGAAGCGATTCCGATGTTGTTGGAAAAGCTCGAATCGGAGGAGCGTCGTACAGCTTTCTACGCTGTGTCGCTGCTAGGTAAGATCGGCCCGCCCGCCGCAGAAGCGCTTCCGAAACTGGAAGCAATGTTGGCCAAGCCAAGCGAGGATAAAGGTCGATCCGAATTTCGTAGGAAGTTTCTAGTAGAAGCCATCGCTGCGATCAAAGGCGAACCGAAAGCTGCGAAGTAAGCATCGTGCGATTAATGAGTGTCGTAGTGGACGAGGCTACGAGTCCAGTCGCCAAGGACTCGTAGCCTCGTCCACTATGCGTTCCGACAGTTATTTTCCGTTCGATGCTAAATGAGATTTCTGGATGTTGGCATTGGACCGCCGACTAGGTTTCCAATCGCATGATGCGTTGCATGAAGCCGTCAAAAAGAGGAACAGTAAATGCAATATCTCCGTGGGCCGGACTGTAGGCCATCCCTTTGCGAATCAATGAACTGCGAGTTGGAGCAATACTGTTAACAGGCCGATGCAGGATTTCCGCAACATCGCCAGAGCGGTGCGGCCCCGGCCCCAGCTCGGCCATCGCTCGCATGTATCTTTTTTCGGACGGTGTCAACCGATCGAAACGCACACGAAAGAAGCTGCTGTCGAGCTGAGCAATCGCAATCTCGGTCGCTTGTCGGGCGTCCGCTAGAGTGATGGGTGATTGTTGGGCCACTTGCCAACAGTGTTGTCCCCACGCTTGCAGGAAGTAGGGATAACACTCGGTCGCTTGCACGATCTGGTCAATGGCGTCCGACTGGTACTCAACCTTCAATCGTCGCGCGGGTTCGACGATGGCTTCACGAGCGTATTCAGGAGCTAAAGCTCCAATGAATTGGAAGTCGAACAACCGCTCGGCATAGGACTTGGCTTTTCCCAAAAGTCCGAGTAGCTGCGGGAGCCCTGCGGCAAACAGAGTAATCGGAAGCCGGTGCTGATTTGCGGAGTGTAATGCTTTGATGAGTGCAGCCAATTGTTCTTCTTCGACATACTGCAGTTCATCTATAAACAATGAAACAACGACTCCGCGTGACTGCGCCATTTCTCCGATGACCCGAAACAACTCGGTTAAGTCGTGCTCAAGGTCCCCACTATCCGCGATTCCCACCTCGGGATCGATGTCAATTGAAAACTCGATATCTTCATACTTCATGCGAAAGGCTTTCGCAAAGGAGGCGAGAATGCCAAAGATCTTCTTGAAACCGGCTTTTGTCGCTTCGGATCGACTCACTCGAATCAAACTACTTCGGAGGCTGGGCAGGAGAATCGCGGGCAGAGATCGCCCCTCTGGTGCTTCGATCGGAACTGTAACTGTTCCGTTTGCCTCTGCGTCCAAACGCATTTGGTTCAAAAGCACGGTTTTTCCAACCCCCCGCAGCCCGTACATCACCAAACTTCGTGCTGATAACCCTTCTCGAATCCGATCCAACGCTACTGCGGCCGCCTCAATTAGACTGTCGCGGCCAGCCAATTCTGGCGGAGGGGTGCCGGCACCTGGAGCATACGGGTTCGTTCTTGGGTCCATGGAAAATAATCAACTTATCTGAGTTTATTGATTTTCGATAAACCGTAGTAACTTAGCTCATTTTCTTGCGGCTAACAAGAATTCCGCAAGAAAAGTCTTGCTGACCGAGTGGTCGCCTGTGATTTTATAGTACCCGTCACACTCCGTGTGACGTCCGCAGTTCAAAAACCTTTGGTTTTTGAGGCAACGTCACACGGAGTGTGACGGGTACTTT
>JAYTVL010000258.1:0-5560 GCA_043744075.1 Pirellula sp.
GTCAGCGGGTCTGGTAGCGAAGCCATCGGACGTAGGCACGGAGTGTGCGTACGGAGTAGCGACCGTAGATGCCGTAGTCCGCTGGCGTAGCGGAGAGAGTAGCACGATTGTCCTCAATCGTGCAGAACATGCGGGGGTGCAGGGGGCCATGCCGCCATGCCGCCCTGCCCCCGCTCGCGATTTCGATTCGAACGTAAGCAAATCAAAACCAAGCCTCCGGTTTTACACCGGAGGAAGTTGACATTCAACCTAACCACAACCGACCGACACGTCCGGCAAGCCGCCGGTTTTACACCGGGGGTAACTGACCTTAGTAACCTACCTCACGTAGGCCAATAGTAACGATCCACCGAAATAAATTCGGCGGCATTCGCGTGGGACGATCGCATCGCTAGGGTGATGGTAACGATCCGCCGAAATGAATTCGGCGGCATTCGTATTCTGGCATCGATCTTCGAAATGATCGCATCGAAAACAAGTCTGGTTTTACACCGGGGGAAGTTGACATTCAACCTAGCCACGATCGACTGACCACGTCGGCAAGCCGCCGGTTTTATACCGGGGGTAAATGACCTTAGTGGCCTACCAATAGTAGGGAAGTGGTAACGATCCACCCCTATAAATTCGGCGGCATTCGCGTAGGACGATCGCATCGCTAGGGTGATGGTAACAATCCGCCGAAGTAAATTCGGCGGCATTCGCCTTTGACGATCTGACCACACGTTTTATCACCCCATCAACACACGTTAACATACATCAATCGGCATCGAATTGGTTTGCGAGATAGCTTTTGATCTGCGCTGTTGTTGCTTCACCAGATGTACCGGCGTAGTAACCGGCTTGAAAAACTGTGTCTAAACCCTCCTGCTTCATGACAGCGCTATATCGACTATGAAACCAGAGTTCGGCATTATTCAGTAATGCCAGCGCCGCTTCTTCAGGTGTTTCGCCCAGTGATATGCCCAGCAGCAAATGAGCATGATCCCAAACCACTTCAATGTCCCAGGCAAACCACGATTTCTTTTGACAAACGGACAGCCAATACTGGACTAGCTTTTGTCCAACCATTGGATCCAAGAATTCAATCCGCCGACCGACGCTGAATACGAAATGGACGTTGTATTGAAAGGCAGCATGAGATGATTTTCGAATTTGACTCGCGTTGTCAGGGTTGTGATACCGACAGTTCGTCATGATCAATGGGTTTGTCAATGGCACTGCTCGATGATGATCGAATTGGTTCGCGACATAATTTCGGATGACTTCGTCGGTTACATTCCCGTTGCTTCGAACGAACCAACCTCGAGACCAAACGTTTCGCATTCCATCCGAACGAAGCGTCGTTGCAACATTTCCTTTGACCTTTTTCGTTACCGATTCAGGCGAATCGATCGGACGCAAACTAATCATGGCTCGAACTACATTCGAATCCACATCAAGACCAAGAACATGGTAATTCGATTTTTCGGCGACTTCACGAATCGTTACCTCAACCTTCGATCGAATCGTTGAACTTGATAGAATTGGCTTTCGACCCTTCGTGGTAGCAGGTTGGATGACCTGTCGAACGCTCCGAGCGGCCTTTTTTCAAGGCTGTCAAGAACGGCCTTCCATGTTGAGGGACTGTGACCCTTCGTGTTGCGTAGCGGGTCGTTGCATGACAACGCAGCGAATGTGCGTTCGTCGATCTGCGTCTCCAACCAACCCACCAACCAGATCGTCAACGGTGGTTTTCGTGTGGCGAGGACTTACCGCTGATCCGCTTTTGTGCTTTACCACTTGTTCCTTTGTGCTTTGACAGCACAGAACGCCGCAGGCGTTCGGCGGCATTCGTTCATGCCGTCGGCTTTACGCCGAGGGTTTTGACCACCTTCCTAGGCAGGCAGTAACGATCCTCCGAGATAAACTCGGCGGCATTCATTCATGCCGTCGGCTTTATGCCGAGGGTTCTGACCACCTTCCTAGGCGGTAGCAATCCCCCCGAGTTAACTCGACGGCATAAATTTGGCGCTGCGATGAATCGACATCTTCGAATGCCGTCGCTCCGCGACTCCACACTATCGACTCATCGCAACCTGGGGTTGCGTTCGCTATCGCTCACTTCACCCCAGGCTATGAACTGCCACTGCTCCGCAGTTAGTAATTCTGTCACCCCTGTTCGAACGCACATTCGTAATTGCTAGTTGTCAGTTTGATTGGCATGCGGATTCGGGTTTTTCCTCAAATTGAGTGACAGGGGAACCGCCGTTCGCCTTACTTGATTGGAAGTTCAAAGGCTGCGGCCTCGCGGTCATTTCGAACCACCAAAACGTTGCCGGCTAGTGCGAGACTGTTCCAAGTCTTGCTTGAGAGTGCGTCGCATTTCGCAAGTTCTGAGTGAGCGTTGGGCGTTGCTGCTACCAACAAAATTTCCCCTGACTCGGCTTGTATCAATAGCTTATCTTTCACCAACAAGAGCTTTCCATGACCATATCGCCCACGTTTCCAAACCCGTTCCCCCGTTTTCAGATCAATACAGGTAAGGAGACCGTTATCAAGTCCATAAGCATGGTTCTGGTAGACGACAAAGTTGGAAAGTTTGGATTTTAACTGATTGGATTCCCAGATGACCTCTGGAGTCCAAGACTCGCCGGCACGAGTGACTTTCAGCAGCGCAGTCCCTTTATCGTATCCAGACGAGATGAGAATCTTTGCCCATGGGTTCCCATTTTCGTCGGTACCAGTCGGTTGATCGATTTCGTTTACGCCCAACACAATGGGTTGGGCTACGTTGACTCGCGAATCACCTTGTGTTACCCATGGTTGTAGCCAAAGCGATTTGCCGTCGGCTGCGTAGGAGCGAAGTCCTTCACCGTTGAAACTTAGAATTTGCATTTGGCTACAAATTGTGGCCGAGACCGGAGATGCGTAAGACGCTTGGTCGTTACCTGAACGCCAAATTTCACTCCCTGTGTCGACTGAGTAAGCGATTGCGGAAGCTCCCTCGCCTGCACCTGGCGTGACAATCACCATGTCTTGAAAAACGAGCGGTGACCCGGTCATACCGAATATCAGGTTCTGGGATTTTGCGTTTGTGAACACAGATTGCTTCCAAATGGGTTCGCCGGACTTGAAGTCAACGCAGGTGAGAGTGCCAGTGGCTCCCATCGAAAAAACGCGGCCATCGCGAATCGTCGGTGTTGATCGCGGCCCATCTCCATATTCATGCTTGAATCGAGTCCATTCGCTGTGGCACCAAAGTTCTACGCCTGTTCGAAGTTCATAACAAACGACACATTCGTTTTCTTCACGCTGCTCCAAGGTGACCGCCGCGTTTCCGACAACTGCAAAACTAGACCAGCCGAGGCCAACGGGATGTCGCCAAAGCAACCTTGGTTGTTCCAACACCCAGTTCGATTCCAGATCAACATGGTTGACTCTGGCGAGCCGATCTTTTCCTAGCAACTCTGGAAAGTCATGTACGGAGGGAGTAAAGACATCCAAGCTTACCGGAATCATGTCGATGCGAGTCTTAGAAGTTAGGTAGGTTTTGATTTGCGTTTCAGCTTGTGGGGCCCATCGCCAAATAATTCGCGGAGTTCGGTTACCGTAGTAGCCATCAATGCGAATGAGCTTGGATGCACCAAAACACATCAGGACAATCACCGCACCAGTGTAAGCAATTGTTCTTCGACTTGGTCTTAAATAGATTATCGCGATACCAACCGCAAACATGACCGCGGAACCTATCGCTAAATAAAAACACATTCCGTCGAGTCCGATGAAGAACAAACGCGATTGTTCCTCCTGTAACCATTTGCCAAAGCTGATCGCAAAACTCAATCCTAAACCAATGACGATTGGCAAACCCATGAGAACCCAACGAGGGCATCGCCTCTTCAGTCCGCCGGCGTCTTCAATCGCGACTTTCGTTTGAGATGATTCGAGAGACGACTGATCCGACATTTGCGAATTCCAGGCTAGGATTGGCTAGGTACATCCTGGCAAACGTACAACACATCTGTGCTAAGACTATCGTTAAAGTCAACGAATTCGGGAAAAGCGGTACGCAATGTCCGACTGTAATCATCACAGGACCTTTAACGGCGAGTGTAGCTGAACTCGAAAGAGTTGGTATCTATTGAAGAGGTTGAAATGAGAATTGAAAATTGAAAATTGAAAATTGAAGAATATTAGGGTGTTGCAGCGTTGACGAGTGACGTTAATGGACCAGCGGCCTGTCCCTCTCTTTCATTTTGCATTTTTCAATTCTCATTTTAGCTTTTTCAATGGCCGCGAGTGTTGTTTCGTGTCGCTGTCAAGTCCCGCCCGGCAGGCGGGACCTGCGGACATTGCGTGAGTAGGGGCGTGCAATCCATGACACGATCACACATTCATTGTACAATTCGCGAAATGTGCTTGTCATGATATGGGTACACGAGATCGCCTTGGAATCAATGAGCCCTGTTGATGAACACTCCCGCTGTACCGGTCGCGTCGCGTCGCCATCAACCTGAGTGGGGCGTGCTCTGCATGCTCTTGTCAATCGTGTTTTTTAGCGCCAACGCGCTCACACTTAAACATCTTGCCCAATCGGACATTAGTCCATGGATAGCCTTGCTCTTTAGGGCAGTTGTGGGAATGGTAATTATTACCATGATGTTCCGATTGAATGGCCAAGTGAGCTTTCGAAGGGCGACAACGGATCGCATGCTGGCATACCGTGGGCTATTGGGAGTATTGGGAACCATCTCTTATTATTTAACCGTACCTGAATTGGGGGCAGGAAAGGCAACGTTGATCGGAAATACATACGTTGTCATTGCAGCTCTAATGGCTGTTTGGTTTCTCAGGGAAAAATTCAGCGCAAGGAAATTGTTAGGAAACGCATTGGCGTTCCTCGGCTTGACGCTTCTCATTGCCTCGCCAAGTCAGACAACTTTGTTCGGCTGGTATGAGACTTTGGCCGTCTTCGGAGCGTTCATGTCGGCTGGAACGGTAGTCGTAATTCGTAAGTTGACGCTTACCGAGTCGACCGCCATGATTTACGCTTCACAATGCGTGTATATTCTCGCCGGATCCGTACCATTCGCGGTCTACGAACTGCAACGACAACAAATTGATGGTTACAGTCTGCTTGCTCTAGTTCTGGCCGGAGTTAGTGCGACAATTGGCCAATTGGCAATGACTGAAGGATTCCGCCACCTTACGATTGCGGTTGGAGGCGCATTCCAAATCTGCGTCCCGGTCGTGATTGCCGTCGGAGGCGTCCTCCTTTTCGGCGAATCGTTCACTATTGCCCAAGTATTTGGGTCTGTGTTGATCTTGTGCGGTTGCTACTTGGTAATGCAATTTCGCTGAATATGCGTTCCGCCAAAGTGTCGCTCGGCCGCTGATGCTGTCTCGGTCGTGCTAGCCGACCCCATTCGACCTTGCGGACTGTCGATTTAATGTAGTAGTGAGAATCACGGGGCAAATCACAGCCCGAAGTGTTAGCGAGGGGCTGATCACTGTCCCTCGCTTACGCTTCGGGTTACTAAATCGACAGTCCGCTTGCGTCGATGGTGAGCAGGTTTGGTAA
>JAYTVL010000259.1:0-21083 GCA_043744075.1 Pirellula sp.
GTGATTTTATAGTACCCGTCACACTCCGTGTGACGTCCGCAGTTCAAAAACCTTTGGTTTTTGAGGCAACGTCACACGGAGTGTGACGGGTACTTTCACCTCGTAATTTCAGAATTGGTGTAACTCCGAAAATCGCAATTACTTTGCCGACCACCTACTCTATCAGGTTGTGTCCTTGGACGACTCCATTCGGTATGTCGGTTCCAGACGACAAGCGGCACCCTTGGACTAAATTCCCAAGCCCCTTCCAAGATCCCATTGATGACTTCCAAAGAAGAGCGTTTTTCATTAGTTGAGGTTGCCGATTGTCCAGCACCGTGCATCCAGTCATGACTAGGTTGCTGCAGTCCTCGATCAAAACACCGGCGGGCGTCCCCTCAAGGATTTGGCTTCCTGACATGTTGACGCATTTGCACCGAACGAGTTCCAGCAAAGCTTCTTTCTTGAAAGCGACAGCATTGGCTACCGTGTTCTGACCTGCCAAGGCGTCTTGCAAAATCAAGCCGTTGATGTTGATGTCTTCGCAATCAACAAACCTGATCCCTGTAGAGAGTTCCTTGTCGCCGTAGTCGGGATTGTGCCCAAGTGTGTTGTTGCCAAGAACGATACTTCGAGAACTTTCGACAACAATGTTTCGCTCATGTCCGCTATAGATATAGTTGCCTGAGATGGAGAACCCAAGGGCAGAGGTCAAATGAATATTGATCGCTTGGCTTCCGATGAGATTCCCGGAAATCGTCCACATACCCACGCGGTGGTTTCCTTTTGTCCCGCTGCCAATAAAGCGAATGTTAGCGCCGTTTGGACTGTAGGTTGCTTGAATGGTATTGCTGGAAATCGTTCCTTCTCGAATGCTCCCGTCTTCAGCGTCAATGTATATTTCTGCTGTAGCCTCACCGTCAGCGCCTGGAACATTGATTGCCTTGTTATTGTTGTACTCGATATCGTTTCCTGTGATTTGCAGATTGCGAATTTCGCCACCTTGGATGCGAATTCCTCCTAGCCGGCAATAACTGATGTGGTTGCCGGTAATAACGGTTTGATGCAAATTGCAATGATCGAGAAAGACACCGATGCCAGTATTTTGATAAAAATGGCAATTGCTGATCATGAGGTTGCGAGCACGCTTGACGACATGGACAGCATGTCGCACCTTGCGGATGAGAACGCCATTGAGTGTCGGTTGCATGACACCTTCGAAACAAATGCCGTCTGCCTGCGGATTGATACCGGTGATTTCTATTTCGGAAACCATTGGCATGCGTTCACGTTCCCAAATCTTGGGTTGAAATGAATTTGGGTCGGCATTCTTGTCATGGGTCCCCAGAAAGTGGATTGCTGGCCCATCGCCGGCCATGATTAGCTTGGCCGTACCTCCTTCTCCGTGAAACGCTACTCGCCCGGCCTTGTTCAATTCGACTTTGATTGGCTTGGTGATACGATAGTCACCACGAGGAAATCCGATGAGTCCACCTGCCACATCGACAGCATGCTGAATTGCATCCGTGTCGTCAAATATTCCGTCCCCCATCGCACCAAAATCACGCACATTGCTCATATAAGTTTTCCTTTTTGTGCCAAGTGGCGTTTTGTTTCGAAAGCCATCCATCAATAAACGTAGCTTAGGCTTCCAGCCTGAGATTCTAGTTTTATCCCTCACATGCAAGATGCCTATGCTACGTCACATCGAACGCAGCACGGGAACGATTGAGGACAATCGTTCTACAATGGCTCAGCTGAAGAGTTGCGAAATGGGCTTGCCATCTTCTAGGAGATTGTACGGTCTTCCCTGCGAGTCCCGAGCGTGGAGATCTTCGATTCCCATTGCGTGATATACAGTCTTGGTGATATCAGCGGGCGTTACTGGATGTTCGGCAGGATATTCTGCGTAGCGGTCGCTTGAACCGAAGGTCTGACCACCACGAATACCTCCCCCTGCCATCACGACGCTTAAGCAATGCGTCCAATGATCTCGGCCCGCGCCACCTGGTCCACCTGAACGTGGATCGCCTATCTTGGGTTTCCGTCCCATCTCACTTGTTACCATCAATAACGTTTGGTCCAATAGGCCGCGTTGATGCAAGTCTTCAACCAATGCTGAAAAAGCTTGATCGAATTCTGGTAGCAAATTCTCTTTCAAACATCCAAAATTGTTTCCATGGGTATCCCAACCGCCGGCACTCTTGCACTTATTGGCGATGGCTTCATTCTCTTTCCAGAAGACCGTCACAAACGGAACTTCGGCTTCGACTAGCCGCCGAGCTAGGAGCAAACTCATCGAATTGACTGACTTCCCGTATCGTTCTCGTACCGAATCAGGTTCGCTCGCCACATCGAAAGCAGTGGTCGTACTCGACGACATCATAAGGTCGATCGATCGATGCTGGTGCTGCTTCCAAGTTCTTATGGCATGAGACCTATCGAAGTCTCGACGGGCACCATCTAACTTATCGAGGAGTTTCTGTCGCGATTGTAATTGTTCGGACGTTACGTCACCTGAGAGAACCAGCGATGGAGCTTGAAATTTCAATGGCTCTTCTAGGCTCCCGTGCACATATAACGGGTCAAACTCAATACCCAATCTCGCGGAGAATTGCCCCGGCCGAGTATACGGTGCCTTGCTCGGCTTATGAGGCAACGTCATCACATTAGGGAGACTTGGATGAAGCGGACGACGCGATCCGACAACGGACCCCATAAACGGCCAGTCGTCCGCATATGGCCGCCTGTCGTTTCCTTGGGACAAGAATGTTGGATCGGGGACGTGGCCAGTCAGTTGATAATAATATCCAGCGTGATGGTCGTTCGTATTGACACTTCCGGAGACAGAACGAACCACCGCCAAATGGTGCATCTGTTTGGCGGTGAGAGGTAAATGCTCACCGATCATGACTCCACTGGCAGATGTTGCAATGGACGCAAATGGACCACGATACTCCAATGGTGCATCGGGCTTTAGGTCCCACATATCAATATGAGATGAGCCACCGCAAAGAAAGAAAAGAATTGCGGACTTGGCGCGACCACCACCCAGGCTCTTGACTGTGACTTCATCCTTGGCTGCAAATAACGGTTTGGGTATACCGAATTGGAGACCAGCAAATCCGGTCGCCGAAGCGACTAAGAACGCCCTACGTTGATCAAATGTAGTCTGTTTCGGATGCGACATGCTCAGCCTCTACCTTTTCTAGTTTAGTAGTATAGTCGAATTTCCTCAACTCGCCGCTACGGGGGGGCAAACATGTTTAACCCGCGAAGCGGCGGGCGGGCAAAGAACAAATCTGTAGTTTTACGCCGAACAATGCAGCTTGCAGTGCCAATCCAGCGCTCGCGATCTCCGCTAGTCGCTCCGATCGGTTAAACATGAGCTTCAAACACGCTGAATCGTTTAAATACACAAACCAACAGTCTTATTCTAACCTGACAATCCAAGGGCAAATCGTATCATGTTAATGCCGATTCGAAATGCATCCGCTCTAACATAACCGCGGCATTGCATTGAATGTTTGCTCTCTAGTGCGCAGCTAAGGTCATTTGGGGAAAACAGCATTACGATGTGTCCTTTCCATTCCAGAGCATGGATTTCAGCTGGTCCCTCGCGTTTTGCTTGTCTGAGATCTGAACCGGGATTGGAGGGATCGACCATTGATACGTTCAACAGGCTAAAGTTTCCACTCGTATCCTTTTTCATAAATGGACTCTCGAGGTCAACGATTCGCCAATTCGAGTCAGGCAGAGCCTTGGTGAATTCACGGCGAACGCTTTCCCAAAAGTCCGCCGAGGCACAAATCGCGTCCCCCATTACAAAGCCGCCTGTCTCAAAGTGTTTTCTCAGACCCTTCGCTTCCTCGTCCGAGAACGCAAATTTGTTTCTTCCATGGATGTAAAGGGTTGGGTATTTTTGAACTTCGTCACTGACGAGTGAGACCATTGGCGTTTTGCTTTCAACGAGCGCTTGGGACTCCCTGTGATATATTTCGAGCAAATTGGAAACCGCTATGGGAGTATCGTCGGCGCCGCCGCTATGTTTGATCTTGCCGATCGCGAGGGAACCGCGCTCCAATGGTAGTTTGTTCTTTTGAGCCTGGACGATTTGAACTGCATCCAGTTTATCTTTCAGCTCGCGACCGGTAGCGTAAGCGGCGACGTTGACTCCAAGCTTGACTGCATTCAGAATGTCGGCATCAATGTTTGCTCCATGTTTCATCGCGATCCCAAAGGGACGTGCAAGCTCCCAACGACATGACAAGCTGATCGGTGAATACACGACACTGGTTCGGCAACATGCGTCCAAGCCGTACAGCCAAAAATCCTTTGGAAGCGCGTTAGGGTCAACTCGGGTTTCGGCGGTCCAAAGGGGATGCGTTGGTGGCAGCTTTTGAAGTGACTTGTCGAAGATTTTTTCCATTTCGCTTTTAAAGGACTTGTCAAACGCATCTCCATCGCAGCCTTCACCATTGCAAGCTTCGGCAATAATAAATCCGTTTTGTTCAACATAGTCCTTCAACAGTTTTCGTTGCGGATCATTGAGTCTGAATTCACGCGAACCGCTAATAAAAAGAATGGGAGTCTCAAGCAACGAGCGTAGATCTGCCTGTTCGAGCCGTACAGACTGCCAAGCCAGTTCTCTTTTCCATACTTTTTCGATGTGTCCGGTCATGTTTTGGACAGCGCGTCGATGATGTTGCCAGTCTTTGTCATTGCCGAACTGCAAGTGACCGATGACCACTTGGCGTTTGCCTTTGCTCAGAAAAAGAAGAGCCATGGCAGAGGAGGAGACTTCGTCGGAACCATCGCGAAAGGAGCCTCCTAATTGTTGCGACTGAAGTAGAAACTCAGCACCTTCGCGATACCAATCGAATTTTCCGATCATGCGTTGGCCAGTCATTCTTCCCACACGTTCTAAGGCATAAAGATAATAGAAGGTGAAACCAGTTGCGCCGGGATTGTGACTGGCAGCAAAGTTCTTGGATAGCCATTGCAGTCCCCCTTCTATCTTGGACGCTGTTTCTTGCTTGTTTGTTGCGGCTTGGTCACCGCAGCAATGAATGCGGTTGTCCTTTACACTTGCATCCGTGCCAATTGAAGCATCCTGCAGAATAATCAGCGAGGCGATGCCAGCGCATGTCATGCTGCCTATCGTTGGAGGTTTTCGATATTCCCAGCCTTCGCTTGTGCTTTTGTCTATCCAGTATTGCGTGCATTTCGGGATAGCTTTTTTGAGAGCTTTTTCGAGATCTGGGTCGGCAAAAATTTCTAATTTGCTTGCCTCCCAAAGAGCAAGCACCGCGAACTGAGTATTGGACTCATCGTCGCCATCCCCATCTCCATAGCCCCAGCCACCGTTCGAGGACTGAACGCTAATAAGCCACTTTATGACGTTTTTGATTTGGGCCATGTCCTTCGACGGCTCTGCGGCACAGAGCACCATGACTTGTAGCGCAGCCTCGTAAGTCCTTTGGGGTTTTTGGTTACCGCGGATGTATGTCAGAGCGCGGTTGATTTCGGCATTCTTCGTTGTCCTGCCTGCGCTGAGCAAAGCGAGAGTTACGAGGCATGTCTGTCCGGTGTTGTATAGTTCGTGTCCAGCCCATGCGCCTCGACGGTCGCCGTCTTTCAATTGTTCATTGATCAAGAAAGAGACACACTTTTCAATTGCCGCGGAGACGTTTGCGGGAGTGACTTTTGTATTCTGCGCGACCGCACTCGGAACAAATGTAAGCATCAGAATTGAAGTCAACGCGAAAAGTAGTACTCGCATATTTGCGTCCTTTGCCGATTCGAGTTATGTGCCTTGGTTGATAGTGGGATAGGCTCCCAGCCTGTCTGATCGCTGCAACGAAAGGCTGAAGCCCATCTCACTCACAGGCTGGAAGCCTATGTTACGCAATTTCTAACATTTTCTTCGTTGACCGGTGCTATGACTCCACGTTCTGTGACAATGGCGGAAATCAATTCTGCGGGCGTAACGTCGAATGCAGGATTGTAAACATCGATTCCACTTGGTGCGGTTTGTCTTCCAAAACCGTTCGTGATTTCTTCGGACTTACGTTGTTCAATCGGAATGTCGTCGCCGCTTACAATGGATAAATCAAACGTGCTTCGCGGCGCAGCAACATAAAAAGGAATGTTGTGATACTTGGCCAATACCGCTACGCCATACGTGCCGATTTTATTGGCGGTATCACCTCGCGCGGTGATTCGATCGGCACCGACAATCACCGCTTGTATTTTTCCTTCACGCATTACTTGTGCGGCCATGGAATCGCAAATTAACGTACAAGGCACTTGTCGCTGCTGCAATTCCCAGGCGGTCAAACGAGAACCTTGAAGCAAAGGGCGGGTTTCGTCAGCATACACATGTAAGTTCTTGCCCTGGTCCTGAGCGGTAAAAATTGCGGCCAACGCTGTCCCGTACTCGGATGTAGCGAGCCCACCGGTGTTGCAATGAGTCAAGACACCTGAATGGTCGTCGAGCAACTGGGCTCCAAATTCACCGATAGCATGACACGTGCGGCGGTCTTCATCGTGAATCAATCGTGCCTCGCGAAGCAAAGCTTGAGCAATGTCCGCAGCGGACGCAACATTGGGGTTTCGATTCACAACGCCCCGCATTCTATCCAACGCCCAGAACAAGTTTACGGCAGTCGGTCGACTCGTCGCCAGGTAATCACATGCGTTTAGGGCCGCAGTGCGAGAGTCACTAACGGAACGCCGTTCGCGGACACACTCTTGAATTCCCAGAACGACGCCGTAAGCTGCCGCGATTCCGATAGCAGGCGCGCCACGCACGCGGAGCATCACGATCGCTTCGAACGCCTCTGCAATCGTCGAAATCGGGAGCACTTTGAGCTGCAACGGCAATAGAGTTTGATCGATTAACTCGAAGCTGCCATTGATATCACCCATCCACTGGACGGAAAAAACTTGTTTAACAGGACTCTGCGTGGCAGTCATTCCGTTTCTGACTCCGTTGCAGTTGTGATTTCCCCATCCGCAAACGGTTCATCGAGAAGCTTTTGAACGCTCTGTACAAGCCGGTCCATCGCAAACGGCTTGTGAATGTAGTCGTCAGCGCCGAGCATACGAGCATATGCTTGATGCCTTTCTCCTTCGTTACCTGTTACCATGATCACACGTACGTCAGATTTTTTGGTACTGCGCAAATGTTCGAGGACGAGGAAACCACTTCGGCCTGGCATCATCATATCGAGCACCATTAGGTCAGGATTCACAGTCGCAATCGCGGCTACTCCCTGGTTTCCGTCGGGCACGTGCGTGACTTCATACCCAAGTTTTTGCAGCGCGAACTTAACTGGGTCGGCAATTTCAAAATCATCGTCCACAATTAGGATGCGGGGCGGACGCTTTTCGGTTAGCCAACCAGGAGCAATAGGCATGGTTCTTCAATCAAGGGTTGATGCTGCTTGGGATCTCGATTCTATCGACTTGAGCCTGAGGCGCTAGCCGAGCGGCATATTGAAATATACCAACCCGAAGCGTGAACGAGCGAGCGTCCCTCGCTCACGCTTCGGGTTGTGATGGTAGGTTCCATTCCGCCGCTCGCCTAACCAAGCCACGGTGCAAAAATCGGCTAATGCCCGGGGCTCAGTTGGCTCCAATTCGGCTACGTGACAGTATAGCAGCCTTTTGGTTCACAGAACTAACGGTTGTGTCCACCATTGTCTCCAGGTCCAGCCAGGGGGCGGTATGAACGGTATTGCCGTCCACCAAGGCATCTCTTTGAGGTCGCGAGGAGGCGAGGCTGGAACCTCCTCAGGGCGCTTGGTTTTCGTGCCATCGGCGAGTGTCCAACCCGACGTCGGCGGCGGAAGATTCAACGCCTGATAGTGGTCTCGCTGATGTTGCTCGATCCAGGTCAAGGTAGAGAAAGTCGAGTCACCCGGCAAAAAAGTATTCGCATGTTTCAATCGATCACGGGATAGCTGAAAATCTTCCTTCGCAACAGCTGCAAGGCTAAGGTTTGTCCAGGCCGCCGTGTTCCATGGATGCAATGAGGCTGCCTCTTGCCATTCTTTCTCAGCTAGATCCCAGCGTCCCTGACGAGCATAGCCGTTCCCTTTGCGGACCTGAGACGAGCCACGCATAAACCAGGGCAAATCGAGAACTGCATTCGCAGGTTCGTTTGTTGGCGCAACGAGTGACCAAGATTGTCGTGCGGAGGCCATCAAAACGCGTCCGTCACCGCCTGGAGTATGCATGGTTAGGTCTGGATATCGCTTTTCCGCTTGAACGCGATCCATGGCAAACGTCCGCTCCTTTACTTTTAGACCGTTATTTACATCGGTGACTACCCAGTGAACCGCAAGACTTTCGACTTTTTCCTTAGGTTTGAAAATGCGGAACCGGCTTTTTCTTGGGTCCGGCGGAGGGATCTCTAAATCGTCGTGGATAATATGGCCTTGTAAAATGAAGTCCATTCCGGCGCGTCGGGCGGCACTCAATGTGGCCATTTCATTCGGCTGGTTGTCGTAGGAGACCAACTGAATACCACCCACTTGTTCCAATTCATTGGGATACAACGCTGCAACCAAGGGATTGGGCTGAGGTTGTGCGAGTTTCATAACTTTTTGCAATCGTCCGGCCGCTTCGGTTTTGCCTCCAATAGGTGCGACTGCAATCCGGACGGGTCCGGACTTTAATACCTCGGATGCTTTCCATGTGTGCATGGGTGCAGTCATATGGCAGCCAGCAAAATGCACTAACGAGAACGCTAGTAGATTGAGAAAGACGATAACCCATTTTTTTCTAACGTAGCGATTCTGCATAATTTCAATCCTCCACTGAACACTAGCGTAAACACAGCCCGTTGATCAAGACAACTTGATTGAGCAAACACTAATTAACGACCCGGTTCTGGGCGATTTTCAGTAAAACAAGTACAATTGCGATGCTGCGTGCTTGTGATTTTATTCTATGCGACTCACCGGACGGCTTGCGCCGTTCCGCTATCAAACTTTAGCGGTAGGGCGCGAGCCCTCCGGTGATGACCATCGTATTTTTTCGCAGCCTCTCAGCGAGAATGCTAGCAATTACTTGCCGATTTGCACCCATTCCCAATTAGCGCGTCTGGGTTTCCTCCAAAAAACTGATCCACATGAATTTGAACTATGACCGAAACGGCCTCATTTCGATTGTTCGCGAACATGCTCTAAGATTTGGCCAATTTACGCTGGCTAGTGGCAAGCAAGCGTCCTATTACTTGGATTGCCGAATGGTTACACTTCACCCCAAGGGCGCGAATCAGATCGCATCGGGCATGCTGGAGTTGATCCAGGCCAATCATTTTGGCTCAATTCCGGATGCAGTAGGCGGGTTAGCCATTGGGGCTGATCCGATCACGGCTTCGATTGTGGTGCATGCCGGGTTGCGAGACTGCAATTTGCTTGGATTTATGGTTCGCAAGGAAGCGAAACAGCACGGAACCGGAAAGTTAGTAGAAGGCCCGGTTCGGCCTGGAATGAAGTGCGTGATTGTAGAGGATGTGATCACCAGCGGCGGTAGCGCATTAAAAGCAGCTACTGCAGCGCGTGACTTCGGAATGGAAGTTATTGGCGTGCTAGGAGTTATCGATAGATTGGAAGGAGGAGAAGCAGCCTTTAAAGCAGCCGGAATCCCTCTCGCTACATTGTTGACTATTAATGAATTCCTCTAGTAGATCTCTACGATCTGCATGATCCGAACTGCCTAGATGCTTACTTTGCAAAACAAGCAAAAATGGTGGTTGACAGTCTGGTTCGATATAGAGACGCTAAGAGTTCCAAAACCAACGCAACATCACGAATCGATTCCAGACATTTCACGTAGATCCGGCTGTCCGTAGCCGGACGATTGAAAAGAATCGATTCACATAATTTGTTATCGGCGTCGATCACAGTCGGGCTGAACCGGACGCTAGCGCGTTGCGGCTGATTAGCCGAAGGGCGCTAGCCCACGGTTTGCGGCCCAAGTTGTGATCGATGCCTTGTTGTCACACATACACACTTCGATACGTCAATTGGTGGAGCTAGTCGGTGAACTTAGTCATTAAGTCTCAAATGGAAAACATGTTCGGCGGCGATTGCGCGGTCGAGGAACAGCCTTACCCGCACGATTCGACCCGCAGAATTAACTTGGGGTCAGTGTTGGATACTACTCCCGTAAATGCAGACAAAGGAGTCTTATGCGACTTAGGGCCTTCGGTCGAATTTGGAAAGCCGCTACAGGATTGGTTTGAAATGGCACTCAAAGCCGAAACTCCAATTAGGGTACCACTTCGTGCTTCCTGGGGTGAAGACGAAGACGAAGTCGAGGAAGAACCTCTCAAAGAGGATTCAGAAGACGAAGAGTCCGATCCATTTGAAGATTTTGACGAAGACGATTTCGACGATGATTTCGATGACGATTTTGAGGAAGAACTCGACGACGAGTATGAAATCGAACCAGCCGACGATGGATTGGTCGCCGACCCCGATGCAGATTTAGGAAAAGGTGACATTCTAGAAGAAGACGAAGAAATCGGTCCTGATGTGGACGATATCGATTGATGAGTTCCCGAAAGTAGGTCCCGCCTGCCGGGGCGGGACTTTGCGCCTGAAGTCCTGCCCGGCAGGCAGGACCTACTTCGGCGATACCCGAGACGCGATGAAAAGTCTATGATTCGCGTCCATTGAGCGGCGCTATTCGATCAACGAGGATCGCAGATCCTCGAATTGTCGCCCTTTTCATCCGACCCGGATTTCCGGAAATGTTCCAAGCTGTTAAGACAGATATCAAATTCCCTAAACTTGAGGAAGAAGTCCTCGCGTTTTGGAAACAGAATCGCATTTACGAAAAATCTCTGGAACTAAGGAAAGACTCGCCATCCTTCGTCTTCTTCGAAGGACCGCCAACCGCCAATGGCATGCCTCATCCTGGCCATTGTTTGACGCGAGCCATCAAGGACTTGTTTCCTCGTTACCGAACCATGCGAGGATATCGCTGTGATCGCAAAGCGGGTTGGGATACACACGGCCTGCCAGTCGAAGTCGAGGTCTGCAAAGAACTTGGAATCCACAGCAAAGATGAAATTGAAGCTTACGGCATCGAAGCATTCATTCAGAGATGCCAACAAAGCGTTTGGCGATACATGCAAGAATGGGAGCGGATGACCGAACGCCTTGGTTTCTGGATTGATCTGTCGCAGGCGTATGTCACTTATCATCAGAGCTACATCGAAAGTGTCTGGTGGTCGCTTAAAGGCTTCTTCGATCGAGGACTTCTTTATCGTGGCCACAAGATCGTTTGGTGGTGGGCTCAAGGGGGCACGGCCCTCAGCGCCGGCGAAGTTGGCCAAGGGTACCGAGAAGTTGCGGATCCAAGTGTCTTCGTCCGATTTCCGTTAGAAGGGGTCGAAAATACCTCGCTCGTCGTTTGGACAACGACGCCATGGACCCTTCCCAGCAACCAATTCGCTGCCGTCAATTCAAAACTCGAGTACTCTTATTGCGCGGATAGTGAGACCAACGAGACCATTGTCGTAGCGACATCGTTGGTGCAATCACTGGCAGAAAAAACGAAGCGTACGCTGACAGTACTGAAAACCGTAAAGGGGTCAGGTCTCATTGATTTGAAGTACACGCCACCCTTTTCGTACTACTATGACAAACAATCGACAGAAGAGGCTGAACTCAAAGCCGGCGGCAAGCAGCGTCCTTCATGGCGTGTCGTCGACGCAAGCTTTGTGACAATCGATTCCGGTACCGGCATTGTGCATATGGCCCCGCCGTTCGGAGAAGCGGATTATGAAGTTCTCGTTGCGGAGAAAGATCGATTTGCATTTGAGGGTCAACCTCCGTTGCTCTGCGCGGTTGCCCCCAATGGTCGATTCACTTCGGAAGCTCCAGATTTCGAAGGGACTTGGGTAAAAGATGCGGATAAGCCCATCACTAGGCGGCTTCGCGATGAAGGCAAACTTTGGCATCAAGAGCAATACTTGCACGACTACCCATTCTGCTGGAGAGCAAGCGAAGATCCACTCATTCAATATCCGCGCGAGAGTTGGTTCATCCGGACCACCGCTTTCCGCGACGCGATGATTGAGAACAACAAAAAAATTGGCTGGTTGCCAGAACACATCGGCCCGGGGCGTTTCGGTAATTTTCTGGAATCCAACGTCGATTGGGCATTGTCGCGAGAACGCTATTGGGGCACGCCGCTTCCGATTTGGGTATGCGACGAAACAGGTCAGATGGAAGCGATTGGCTGTTACGATGAAGTGCTTGCCAAATCCGGTGTAACAGGCATGGAAGTTTGGGAACAAGCCAAGGCCAGGAATCCTGAGCTCGTCGATGATCTGCGAGTTCACAAACCGTACATCGACGCAGTTCACTACGATTCGCCGTTTGCAAAGGGGGCTCGAATGCGACGGGTCACCGAAGTCATCGACTGTTGGTACGACAGCGGTGCCATGCCGTTTGCACAGTGGGGCTACCCGCATCAAAATGCGGAATCATTCAAGAGCCAGTTTCCAGCTGACTTCATCAGCGAAGCTTTAGACCAAACTCGAGGATGGTTCTACAGCCAACTTGCGATCAGTACGATGCTCTTCGGCAATGAAGAAGTCGCCTATCCCCATCCATTCAAAAACTGCATTGTTCTCGGGTTGATGCTAGCTGAGTGGTACGAAAGCAAAGACGGCAAGCAACGTTTTTTGACCGAAGAAGAAGCTCGCGATGGATTGGGAAGCGATTTTGTTGTTAAGTCAGGCAAAATGTCGAAACAGCTTCGCAATTACCGCAGCCCGCAAGAGATCTTTGATCGATACGGTGCGGATGCTCTACGCTGGTATTTGTTTGCGAACCAACCGCCTTGGAACTCAATTCTTTACAGCGAACGCGCGATTAAGGACAGCATCCCTGAGTTCATTTTGCGGCTGTGGAACGTATTTAGTTTTTTCACCATTTATGCTGAGATTGATGGCTTCAAGGGGCCATCCGAAATCGTCGGACCGCTTGATCAATTGAATTCCGCCGAGTTTGCATTGGCTCCGACTTATCGCCCCATCGAACAGCGCAGCGAGTTAGATCGTTGGATGATGAGCGAACTGGCCGCCGCTTGCAAAGATGTGGTCGAGCGGATGGATAAATACGATAGCTATGGTGCTTGCCAAACCCTCAACGCTTTAGTTGATGCTTTGAGCAACTGGTACGTTCGTCGCAGCCGATCCCGCTATTGGGCAGCCGACAAACAATCGCCGGAAAAACTTGATGCGTATTGGACTCTTTACGAGACCCTTGTCGTCATCGCGAAATTGATCGCACCCTTCATACCGTTCGTTGCGGAAGTGCTTTGGCGACACCTCAAGGGCAATCAGGCCGGTGTTCGTGAAAGCGTGCATCTTTGCGACTATCCAGACGGAAGTTTTTCGTCCCCGGACCCAGTTCACAATCAACGCATGGCCTTGCTGCGTGAAATCGCTTCTTTAGGCCGATCAGCTCGCATGGAAGCAAAATTGAAAGTGCGACAGCCATTGGGCAGAGTCGAAGTGACTTTGGCGGACGAGCAGCATATCGAATGGTTGATGAAGCATGATGACATTGTTCGCGAAGAGCTTAACGTTAAAGAAATCCATTACGCCAGCGGTGCAAGTCCATTCGTTGAATACTCGGTTCAACCCAATTTTCGCAAGCTTGGACCTCGCGTTGGTCCATTGTTACCAAAAGTCAAACAAGCCCTCGCGACAGCTTCTGGTGCACAGATGTTGGAACAAATGACATTGCACGGAAAGATCTCGTTGACCATTGATGGCAAAAACATTGATCTGGACAATGAAGATATTCAAGTTCGGATGAACGCCAAAGCGGGATGGGCTGCATCGCAAGGAAAGAGTTGTGTTGTAGCTCTGAATACCGAGTTGACAGACATCTTGATTCGAGAGGGGATCGCCAATGACGCGATTCGCCTTATTCAAGATATGCGTAAAAAACGTCAATGTAACTTCACTGATCGCATCGAAGTGACACTGCACAGTTTTGAGACGCTAATTCGGGACGCAATCCATGAGAACCGCGAACGCATTTGCACAGAAACATTAGCGGTCCGTATAACAATGGACGCAGCGTCCCCAGGCGTTGAACTGGATTCAGTTGAATTGGCCGACTTTACAGCTCAGCTAGGAATAGTGGTCATCAGCGCCTGATTAGCACCCATGCACAAGGTTTCGGGCACAACTTGTTTAACCGCGTGCCCATCGGGCCGCGTTTTCCTCGCGAAAGCGCGGGGCGATGCCCACGCGGTTAAACGAAGAAACTTATGCAATAGCCGTTACAATTCTCCGTCTGGTTATTTGTAAAAAATCCCCATTTCGCGCAGTCGAAGCAGTCGAAGCAGCAAGGGTGTCGACGCGACCAGTATTCGTCCCGTTTCCGAATAATGCAGAAATACGATCGAACGTAGGATTGGAAATGTCTTGGATGTTGCGTTGCGGTGTCGCCGTTGCAATAATTAGAAGGTTTGCTCTTGAGATTTTTGATCGCCCGACACGAAATTTGGGAACGCTACTTCGTATGACTGTTAGTTGCTGGTCGGACACGAAAACACATCATGACAAACTACTTGTTGCCGTTGCCATCAAAGTTACTTCGACGACGACGTCTTTCTCGACTGCTTCGTATCGAGCATCTTGAACCACGACAGTTACTCAACGTCGATTGGCGCAACCCACTGGATAGCTTGGACGTGGACAACGATTCATTCATTTCGCCACTTGATGTTCTCGTCATCATTAACGATTTGAACGCGAACGGTACACGGTCATTACCAAGTGTTAAAGATCCGACTCGTCCGTTCCTTGATCCGATGGGCGATCAGAATGTTTCGCCGCTCGATGTCTTGACAATTATCAACTATTTGAACACCAACAAAGACACTAGAGGATCGCTCAGCGAACAGCAACAATTGTTTGATTCGCAGCAGGAGATCGACATCACGCTCGGACAAACGGAAGGCGCTAGGCTGTATCGCATGCAAGTCACAGCCGACTTTGGTTCGTCATCCAGTGAGAGCGTAGTCCCGGATCTGTTTTCAGTCTACCTGGTCGATCCCTCCAATCCATCGCACACGTTGCTTGATCGTGGCGTAAAAGGATCATCACTCTTCTCACTCTCGCGGCGCGGATCGGAAATGGCAACTGGGCTCGTTCGCTGGGATGGCAGCGTTCTTGAGATCGATCTAAGTTCAATCGAACAACGCGATACTGGGTTACTGCGATTGCAGCTGCTAAACGGTGACTTAGCCAATTCTTCGCACATCGTAGCCCGTCCACTTACGAACGCAATCGATCCCGATCGACTTGGTGGGAAGCTGTTTTCAAGTCCCGACGTCGTTCTGCTAGCTGGCTCAGCCTTGAATGTCGCGACTTTATCACAGACTAGTTCCGTTCAAGCGTCCGTCAACAATATTCGTTTTGACTCCGCCACAGGTCAGTTTGTTGCGGAGGTCGGCTTGCTGAATGGAGGCGATGCGATTGGGCGCGACGTGGCGTTCGTATTGCCCGGTTTGCCTGCAGGCGTAACGCTTGTCAACGCATCTGGTGTCGATGCGCAAGGTCGTCCCTATATAAGCCTGCGCGATGCCATTCGCACTGGAGGCTTAGGTCGCAATGGACGTTCGGAACTCGCTGAATTACGGATCAGCAATCCGTCTCGAGTCCCCCTATTTATACAGCCTCAAGTTCTAGTCGGTGCTCTCAATCGTGCCCCAGTCATCCCATTGATCGCTGATCAAACAGTCATGCCCGGCGGTCGCGTAGAAATAAAAATCAATGCCACTGACGCGGACAATGATCGACTGACCTATTCCGTCCGTCGCATCGGCACCAACAATTCTCTTCCCACGAGTCGGTTGGAATCGGGCACAGGCTTGCTGAGCTTCTCACCCACTAAGGAGCAACTGGGCAGCTATCAAGTCGAAGTGATAGCCAGTGATGGCATTATCGAGTCCTCGCGCATGTTCAACTTGAGCGTGGTTCCCGATGCCGTCACCACGACTCGTGTCAGTGGTCGCGTACTAAACGTCAATCAATCGCCACTGGCTGGCATGAAGGTCGAGATTGGTTCAGTACGAGGGCTGACGCAAAGCGACGGTACCTTCACGCTTGACCTTGGCAACGGTCCGATTGTCAGCGACACGATCAAAATACGCGGTGAGCTTTCTGCTGGCCCGCTCGCATATCCGTTCATTGCAGAAAAATTCCGGCTGCTCTTGGAGCATGAACTCTTTGCCAATGTCAACAACGTGATTGCCCGCCCAATCTATCTGCCAGCCTTGGATACGGCCAATGGGAAGACGATCGATCCTACAAAAGATACAATGGTCACGACGGCGGCTATTCCTGGTGTTTCGGTGATGGTCCACGCCGGAACGTTGATGAATCAGCAAGGGACGCCTTTCACCGGCATCCTTTCGATCACCGAAGTCCCGACGCAATTGACGCCCGCCGCGTTACCAACGAATTTGCTTCCAGACCTTGTGGTAACGATTCAGCCTGGCGAGATGGTCTTTTCCACGCCCGCCCCGATGTCGTTTCCGAATCGCGCAGGCTGGGCTCCGGGGACACGCATGGACCTTTGGTCAATCAATCCAGTGACAGGCGCCTTCGATGACGTCGGAGACATGCAAGTCAGCGCTGACGGCAAGACAATCGAAACGATTTCCGGCGGCGTTCGCAACAGCAGTTGGCACTTCCCCGCTCCACCTCCTCCGCCTCCCGCTCCACCCAACGGAAACCCAGCTAATCCGGATGATGGATGCGATGAGTGTCCTAAAGGATCGGCCCCAGGAAATTCCAACGTCGAGCTGCATTCCGGAGCAGAGATCGAAACGCATTCGCTCGTCGGATACATGTCGCAAGGTGAGGAGCGAAGTTGGACGTTGACGTACGATTCTCAGCGGGCCGATCCGCGGCCGATCGTTCATTTCGGCTTTGGCGGCACGCAACCTTTTTCCAATCTGAAGCTCGTCGCCAATGTGACGCTCGCTCGTGGCGGTTTCACGTACCAAGTGCCGGGCTACAACGGTGATCAGTTCCATTTGCCGACCGGTTCGCACATCTGGTCGATCTCGCCTGACGAACCGGACACGGAAGCTGCATTGCAAGCCGATCTGCGATCAGCACCATCTGGCTTATACCAAGCCCGGATCACAACCGGACTAATGCAGTTCAGCAACCAGGTCTTTTCGGGGGCAACGCGAACCGATGAACTCGATGTCTTGCATGTGAACACGATCGACAGTCCGTTCGGTGCAGGCTGGGGATTGGCAGGATTGCAAGAACTCGTCGAGAACCCCGATGGCTCCGTTTTGCTGATCGACGGAAGTGGCGAGGAGAATTTATTTAAGCCACCGATCGATGTCGGACAATCTTACATTTCGCCGCCTGGAGATTTTTCGACGCTCACGCGACAATCCGATCAGACGTTTCGATTGACGACAACGAACAAGATGATTTACGCCTTCAACGCGCAAAACAAATTGGCGAGCGTGGCTGACCGCAAGGGAAACGCAACGACATTTGCGTATGATGGCCAAGGCCGGCTCATCAAGATCACCGACCCTGTCGGACTTGAAACAAAACTCACGATCGGCGCCAACGGAAAGGTAAGTCAGATTACCGATCCGGCCAATCGAGTCACTAAGTTTGAATACGACGGCGCCGGCAATTTGACGCGCGTCATCGATCCGGACAACACCGCCCGCACTTGGCAATACGACGCCGAGCATCATATGACCGGCGAAATCGATAAACGAGGGAGTGAAGAACACACGGTTTATGACTTTGCAGGCCGCGTCAAGACGGCGATTCTCAAGGATGGCGGGGAACGGCATTTCGAACCGCTGCAACTTCGCAACCTACTTCCACCCAATGCGACGATCGATCCGCTAACGCCGCCGGTCGCGCACGCGGCAGGATCCGCGATCTCACGCGTTGCCGATGAAAATGGAAACGTCATATCTCACATTATGGATCGGCAAGGCCAATTTGTTTCGTCGACCGATGGAGCGGGACAGTTGCCCTCGGTCAAGCGAAACTTGCAAAACCAGGTGATTCGCAGCACCGACGGTCGCGGCCGCATCACGCTTTACGATTACGATGCGCGTGGCAACGTTGTCAGCATGCGAGACGAAGCTTCGGGAGGGAGTGAAATCGTTGGCGGTATATCCGCTCCTGGCGAAAAAGATATCTACACGTTCACCGGAAGTATCGGCCAGCGAATTTACTACGATGCCTTGCCAAGTAACAACGACGACTTGCGAGTGCAACTCTTCGGTCCGTCGGGCCAATCTATATTCTTTGACAACGACGAGACGAATCTCGGGGCATTCACGTTGAGCGAAGCTGGAACGTATCGACTAGAACTCTTTGGCAACAATGGCGCGATAGGCGATTATGCGTTTAGTTTGTATGAGCCATCGACAACTTTTGCTTCGTTGACGCTCGGCACAGATGTTAGCGGCACGATCGCTTTGCCTGGCGAACTAGACGTGTTTGCCTTCACAGGCACGGTTGGCGAACGGTTGTATTACGATGCTTTAGCGAGTGCTCCTGACGACTTGTTAGTCAATCTCATCAGTCCCTCAGGTCGTCAGATCTTTTTCGATAATGATGATACGAACCGTGGAACGTTCACGCTCGATGAAACCGGTCCATACCGGTTGAATTTGTTTGGCAGCCGCGACGCGACGGGAAACTACCATTTCCGCCTCGTGGAACCGTCGGTAACTTTTGCGGCGCTAACCCTTGGTGCGGAGGTCACTGGCACGATCGCATTGCCCGGAGAGGTGGACGTCTTCACGTTTACCGGAACGGTCGGCCTGCGGATTTACTATGATGCCTTGACAAGCGCCGCGGACGACCTGCTGGTCAGTCTTGTCAGTCCATCAGGAAATCAGATTTTTTTCGACAACGACGACACCAATCGCGGAACATTCACCCTTGTTGAAGCCGGACCGTACCGGCTGAATCTATTCGGAAGTGTTGACGCGACAGGCGACTATCATTTCCGGGCCGTTGAACCGGCAACGACTTTTTCGCCCCTTACTTTGGGTGCGGATGTCACCGGCGCGATTGTTTTGCCTGGTGAAGTAGACGTCTTTACCTTTACTGGGGCAGTCGGACAGCGGATTTACTATGATGCCTTGACAAGCGCTGCGGACGACCTGCTGGTCAGTCTTGTTAGTCCATCAGGAAATCAGATTTTTTTCGACAACGACGACACCAATCGAGGAAAATTCACCCTTGATGAAGCCGGACCGTACCGGCTGAATCTATTCGGAAGTGTTGACGCGACAGGCGACTATCATTTCCGGGTCGTTGAACCGGCAACGACTTTTTCGCCCCTTACTTTGGGTGCGGATGTCACCGGCACGATTGTTTTGCCTGGTGAAGTAGACGTCTTTACCTTTACTGGGGCAGTCGGACAGCGGATTTACTATGATGCCTTAGCAAGCGCCGCCGACGACTTGCTAGTCAATCTTGTCAGTCCATCAGGAAATCAGATTTTTTTCGACAACGACGACACGAATCGAGGACCCTTCATCCTTGATGAAGCCGGACTGTACCGGCTGAATCTATTCGGAAGTGTTGACGCGACAGGCGACTTTCATTTCCGGGTCGCAGAACCGTCGGTAACTTTTGCGCCGCTTGCTTTGAATGCGGAAGTCTCCGGCTCGCTTGTATTGCCTGGCGACTTGGATGTCTTCACCTTTACCGGTAGCGTTGGCCAGCGCCTTTACTACGATGCCTTAACCAGTGCCGCAGACGACCTCTTGGTCAATCTCGTCAGTCCCACCGGCCGTCAATTGTTCTTGGACAATGACGACACCAATCGAGGACCATTTACGCTCGATGAAGCCGGACCATACCGGCTGAATTTGTTCGGTTCTACCGATGCGACGGGCGACTACCATTTTCAGTTGCTCGACCTATCGAGCCAATCGCTTTCGCTAGGCACCCCGGTGACAGGCACTCTTTCGCCAGGCGCGGTGAAATCGTTTCAGTACGAAGGTATCCGCGGTCAACGTTTGAACTTCGTCAGCTCCCAGTTGGGTAATGCCGATTGGATTTTGTATAGTCCAGCCAGCCAGTTCATCGCCGGCAACATCCGTATCGGCACAGACTTCACGGCGACACTCCCAGCAGACGGCAAGTTTACGCTGCTGCTGTCCGGCGATGCCACCAACTCCGTTCCCTTCAATTTTCAAGTGAACGATGTCAGCGAGGCCGCCACGATACCGAGTGGCTTTGGAGTGCGTCACACCGGGAGCATTGTTGCTGGACAAACGTTGAATTTTACCTACGATGCGCCGGCTGCCTTGTCTGTTCTTTTCGACTCCAATGTGACATCCAACTTCGCCGCTTTGCGGATCGAATTGCGAGGCCCTCAAAATCAAACGGTCTTTATCAGTGACGATCAATCGGAGCGAGGACCTCTCTTCCTGGCGCGTGCCGGCACGTACACGTTAACCGTCTCCGGAGACACCCCTACAAGCACCGGCGATTTCAATTTTAAATTGTTGGACGTGCTGAATGGTAATACGGCATTAACACTCGATGCGACGACGTCTGGTGACTTGATCGCCTTTGAAGCCAAGCAATTTGGATTTGTGGGCTCGGTTGGCCAGAGAATTTTCTACGATGGACTCGACGCTGATTTTGACGGAGTCAACGCAACGCTCTACTCATCCGGCGGCAATGTCATTTTTAACGTTAACTCGGACGACAGTGCTGGCCCATTCACGCTTACCGAAGCTGGAGGCTACGTTCTCTTAATCAATAGTAGACTGCCGTCGACACCGGATTTTAGTTTTCGCATTACTTCGCCTGCTTCAACCACCGCACCGCTAGTGATTGGGACGACCATCAGCGATTCATTGAGCGTGCCGGGCGACGAAAAAGAGTACACATTCACTGGAAGCGTTGGCCAACGGATTTTCTACGACGCCTTACAAAACGATTTCGGCGGCGGCCAGCGAGCACAACTCATCACACCCAGCGGCGCGATACTGTTTAACCGTAACCAGGACGACAATAACGGTCCGTTCAC
>JAYTVL010000260.1:0-5544 GCA_043744075.1 Pirellula sp.
CAGGGCGTTTCGTTGGCGAATGGCTTTCCAACGCATTCTGTTGATACTTGAATTGACTAACCAATTGCTGGAGATCAGCAGCCATGCGGCTCAATTCACTTGCCGATTGTTGGGTGTTGTTTGCACCCTGCGTAGTGCTTTGAGCAGCAGTCGCGACTGCCGTAATGTTCTGCGCGATCTCACCGGACCCCTTCGAGGCTTCACCGACATTGCGTCCCATTTCATTGGCGGTCGCTGTCTGTTCTTCAACAGCACTTGCGATCGTATTCGAGATGTCGTTGATCTGATTGATCACATCGCTGATCTGACGAATGGCTTCCACAGCACCTTGAGTATCCGATTGAATGGTTTCAATCTTGTGGCTGATGTCTTCGGTTGCTTTGGCGGTTTCCTTGGCGAGTTCCTTGACTTCGTTTGCGACCACGGCAAAGCCTTTGCCAGCTTCGCCGGCACGGGCGGCTTCGATGGTTGCGTTCAGAGCCAATAGATTAGTCTGCTCAGCGATCGAGGTGATCACCTTCACGACCTTTCCAATCTCGATGCTGCTTTCGCCGAGCTTGGCAACCGTTTTGTTCGTGTTGTTCGCGACGGTAACCGCTTGTTGCGATACTCTGGCCGCGTCCGATGCATTCTTAGCAATTTCTCGGATCGCCATATTCATTTCGTCCACGCCGGTTGCGACCGTTTGTACATTCGCACTAACTTGTTCAGAAGCCGCTGATACGACGTTGGCTTGCGAGGAGGTCTCGTCCGCATTGAAGCTCATTTCGGCACTAACGGCCGAGAGTACTTCGGAAGCGCCAGCCAAGGCGGTTGCGTTGTCGGCGATCGAAGCAATACTCTTGCGCAGGTCGCCGAAGAATCGTTCTAATCCCATTCCCATTTGGCCGATCGGGTCGTCGCCTGCGACCGTGATCGATTGTGTCAAATCGCCACTAGTTGCAGCATTAACGACTTCAAGGATTTGTCCAACTTTCAGCTTCAAGTCTTCACGAGCGAGCACCGCCATAGTCGTGTTTGTTGCATACTTGACGACCTTAAATGGCTTGCCATTTAGATCGTTGATCGGATTATACGAAGCCTGGATGTAGACAACTTTTCCACCCTTGCCAATTCGCATGAATTCAGCAGACTGATAATCACCGCGATTCAGCTTTGCCCAGAATTCCGCATATTCAGGACTCTGTCTCTCGCTCTCGGTAACGAACATGCGATGATGACGGCCTTTGATTTCTTCTAATGAATAGCCAACCGTATCCAAAAAGTTTTTATTGGCCATGAGGATCGTTCCGTCCAAAGCGAATTCGATAATAGCTTGGGACTGGCTTACAGAGGCAATCTGTCCTTCGAAGTCTGCATTGCGATTGAGTTCAGCTGTGACTTCGGTTGCGAATTTGACAACCTTGCAGGGTTTTCCCGCGGCATTCAGAATCGGATTGTATGCTGCTCGAATCCAAATCTCCTTTCCGCCTTTCCCGACGCGTTGGAAGTCGCATGCTACGCTCTCACCTCGGTTGAGTTTTTCCCAGAATGCGGTGTACTCAGCGTTACGATCTCGAGTAAGAACGAACATCGAGTGATGCTTTCCTTTGATTTCGTCGAGCGTATAACCGACCGCGGCGAGGAAGTTCGGATTGGCGTTAACAATCGTTCCATCCATCTTGAATTCGATAACCGCTTGGGTTTTCTCGATCGAAGCGATTTTTCCCGCATTATCGAGGAGTATATCCTCAGTTATGGAAATGGATCGGCTGAGTGCAAACGAAATCCCGAGAACGACAGTGATCGCTCCAAGGCCGATGAAGAGCAACGTCCAAATTCCATTGGAAGCAGCTTCCTCACCAGCTTTTTGATCGGCATTCATTTTGATTGTTACCATGTCAACTAACTCAACGATTGGCTTTTTGTGGGCAAAGAAAAGGCCTTCCAGTTTGTGGCTGACTGTATCTTTCGCGGCATCATCGTCTTTCTCCATCGCTGGAATAAGTTCACGATCGACGGTAGCGAAAATATCATCGGCGGTATGCTTGACGTCGCCGAGAATCTTCGACTTCAGTTCGCCCGTTGGAAGCTTTTCCGTCCAGGCGGTCATACTCGTTTCGTAGGACTTCTTGAATTCGCGAAAGGTCTCGATCGTCTTGATTCGCTCCCTGGAGTCATCACAATCTTGCATCAAATGCGTGCTCAAATAGCTTTCAACGACGTACAAGAGTGGTGGTAGGATGTCGGCCAGAAGGTCTTTGTCCATAACCACTTCGTTGTACTGCTCCCCACCGATCCGAACTTTTTGGATGGTCGTATAGGTGTAAGCACCAAAGGTCAGGAAACCGACTAGAAAAACGGCGGCCAAGCATACGACCTTGGCTTTCATACTTAAGTTCAACAACTTCGACATTACATACCTCGGGGAACAAGAATGGTTTGACTGAAAAGGATTCGTTTGGAAGTCTCATTAGCGCGACGCGCAAGCTAGCGATGGACGCTATTCACTAGCCTGCATATCATGCTGTGTCTCAATTCGCTTGATACGCACCAGTGAGATTAGTACTAGGGATCGTTATCGGTTTTGGTCGTGACAGCTTGCTAGTGCGTTGGTCCAAAGCGTTCGACTGGTACTCGAATTGGGATACCAAGCGTTGCAACTCCACTGCCATACTGGAAAGTTCGCCCGCCGCTTGTTGTGTGTTGTTGGCACCTTGGGAGGTATTCTGCGCTGCCGAGGCGACGGTGGTAATATTTTGTGCGATCTCGCTACTTCCTCGCGACGCTTCACCAACGTTTCGTCCCATCTCGTTGGCCGTGGCCGTTTGTTCCTCGACGGCGCTCGCGATCGTATTGGAGATGTCGTTGATTTGGTTGATCACCTCGCTAATCTCGCGAATAGCCGCTACCGCACCTTGAGTATCGGTTTGAATGGTCGCGATCTTGGCGCTGATGTCCTCGGTAGCCTTGGCTGTCTCTTTGGCTAGCTCTTTGACTTCGTTGGCGACCACGGCAAAGCCCTTGCCAGCTTCACCCGCTCGGGCCGCTTCGATGGTTGCATTGAGAGCGAGTAGATTGGTTTGTTCAGCGATCGAAGTAATAACTTTGACGACTTTTCCAATCTCTGCACTGCTTTCTCCCAATTTGGCAATGGTTCGATTGGTATTGTTGGCGACAGAAACTGCTTGTTGAGAAACTCGCGACGCCTCAGATGCGTTCTTTGCTATTTCTCGGATGGCCGCATTCATTTCATCGACGCCGGTGGCAACAGTTGCAACATTGTTGCTGACTTGCTCCGAAGCCGCCGAAACAACGTTCGCTTGCGAAGCAGTTTCATCAGCATTCGAACTCATTTCGTTGCTCACCGTCGACAGTTCTTCGGACGCTCCGGCGAGAGCAGTCGCGTTCTCGGCGATCGACGCTATGCTTCGTCGAAGGTCGGTAAAAAAGCGTTCCAGGCCAACGCCCATTTGACCGATAGGATCATCGCCATGAACAACAATCGGCCTTGTCAAATCGCCAGTTGCTGCTGCATTAACCACATCGAGGAGGCATCCGACTTTGTTCCTCAGCTCTTCTCGGGCGTTCATTTCCTTGGTTATGTCGATGGCGAATTTGACGACTTTTGCGAGTTTTCCATTGGTATCGGAAATTGGATTGTAGGATGCCAGAAGCCAAACGACCTTTCCATTTTTGCCTATTCGCTTAAACTCGGCAACCTGACTCTCGCCACGATTAAGTTTGGCCCAGAACGCTTTATATTCATGGCTATCGCGTTCGGTGGCGTCGACAAACATTTCATGGTGTCGCCCCTTGATTTCGTCCAGGCTATAGCCGAGCGTTGATAGGAAGTTTTGGTTCGACGAAACGATCTTGCCGTCCAATGTGAATTCGATTACGGCCTGTGATCGGCTGATGGAAGCTATCTGGCCTGCATAGTCTGCATTCATCTCGCGTTGTTCGCCGACGGCTTTCCAATCCACCTGTTCTACATTGAGTGCAGTCCGCATCCCTTGGACGGTTAAGTTCAAAGCTCTCGCCAGTTTTCCAACTTCATCGTGAGACGAATCGTCTAATCGTTGAGAAAGGTCACCGACGGAAACTTTGCTCAGAGCCGCCACGGCATTCTGTAGCGGTCGCGTGATTCCGCGAGCCAACCAAGAGCCGACTAATGCCACGATGATCGCCGCAATGGTGCCAGCAATTATGAAGAAGTTACGCATCCAGTAAGCCAAGGCTTTTACTTCGGCTGCTTCTTGTCGCACGAGCACGCCCCAGCCGTAGCCTGGGAAACCTAGAGCACCTTCCGATGTCGCATAGCCGTTCACTTGATAGGCTTTGCTTCGCAGGTTCGTCTCAACGGTATAGCCAGACTTGCCCTGTGTAACTCCCCGAGCACAAGCAAGGCCCTTATCGGAGAGATTCAGGGACATGATTTTTGTCGAGTCGATGTCATCCAGAAGGAGCCCTGACTTGCTCAGCACTTGGGTTTCGATGCTCAATCCGTTCTTTTTTGCAACCTCGCGTTGCTCGCTCATGATCTGGACTACCGTACGATCAAAAGAAGCTCGATTTGACCAAACGCGAATTACTTTTCCGTTCTCGTCGAAGACTGGGGCAGAGAAATTCAGTGCTAGGCCCGGAGTCTTTGAAATCTTGGAGACGATTGGGTCCCTCTCAGCATCGCTAAAGTACGTTTCTCCCACTTTGATTCTGCCGTCAACGCATTGGTCGAACCACGGCTCACCACGGACGCTTTGGCCGACCAGCGATGACGTATCGAGAGGGCTGCCATCAAAACCGACCGTGTTGGCTGCAATGATCTTTCCATCCAAGTCTGCCACGACCATGACGTCGTAACAGCCATAGATTTTGGTGTAGAAATTGATGGCTGTCTTTAGATCCGTCAGTTCACCTCGGGCTTGAGGGTTGAAGGCAAAAGCTTGCACGTCACCGTAACGCTCAAACAGATTACGATAGACTTTGCTCAGTGTTTGCTGTGCAGTCGACTGCAACAGTGCACCCGAAGAATTGACCAACTGCGTACTTGACGTAAAAAAGGCGGAACAGCAAATCACAAGCAGTGGCAGCATCGCAATCGCTAAAAAACATGCGATGAGCTTTGATTGAATTGATCGGAAGCGAATGTTACAAACTTGGAACATGATAGATTTAACAACTTGGGGCAAGGGGGCAAGGGTGGCAAAGATTTATCGGCGTTTTGAGAGTGTTTCGAGTGATTTGGTTGCTTGACCGACCGCATGGATCCGTTTTTTCACTGGATCATTCCTTGATCAATTCGACTGCCGCCTGACAGTTAAGCAGCAATAGCAGGCGACCATCCAGTTTGTAGGCTCCTTGAACCAATTCGCGAGCCGGTCCTTGAAGCGTATCGGGCGGCGTTTCGAAGTTTTCGGCATCAACTTCTATAACGTCTCCAATTTGATCGACCAACAGACTTACTGCGCCATCGTCACTGCGAACGACCACGTTCATAGGGAGTCTGTCTGGTTCGCGAGACTTGAGCCCAAGTCGCGTTCGAAGATCGATGGCGGTTACAAT
>JAYTVL010000261.1:0-1731 GCA_043744075.1 Pirellula sp.
CTTGCAGCAATGGGGCATGGCTCTTAATGCAGACGGTGATATTCTCATTTACGGTTGCGACGTGGCCGAAGGCATCGTAGGCCAATCGCTGCTTGAAACCATCGCCGAAGCAACTAGCGCCGATGTCGCCGCATCCATGGACAAGACAGGCGATCTAAGTCGCGGCGGCAACTGGACCTTCGAAATGCAGTTGGGCGAAATCGAAACGCTCAATGCCTTCAGTTTACATCTTCAAGAGAGCTACGGTGGCCTCCTTGCAACCTACACTGTCACCAACACCAACGACTCGGGTGCCGGTTCGCTGCGTCAAGCCATCATCGACGCCAATGCCAATGCGGGTGCCGACATCATTACCTTCAACATCACCGGCACCGGCACTCAGATTATCAATATCGCATCGGTGCTGCCCTCCATCACCGAAGCAGTCACCATCAATGGTACGACTCAAGCGAGCTATGTTGCAGGTAGCTTTACATCAATCATCCTCGACGGCAACGATCTAGCAGCCAATGCTCTTACGCTGACCAGTACCGCCGACGGTTCAACCATTCGTGGTTTGATCATTCGCGATTTCGCAGGCAATGGAATCCAAATCGATTCAGGATCCTCCGGCAACACGATCGCAGGAAACTGGATCGGTTACTTCAATAGCGATGGTACCAACGCCGCAGCGACTGAAGCTAATACGGGCAACGGTATCGCTGTATACGGCGATGCCAACACCATCGGCGGTACAACGACAGCCGACAGAAACGTTTCGAGCGGAAACAGTCGAGGTATCCTTCTTTCCGGTACAGGCGCGACGAACAACACCGTCTCGGGTAACTACTCTGGCACCACGGTTTCCGGAAATACTGCAATGGGGAACACCACACATGGGGTTCGAATTGATAGCGGTGCTACGTTCAACACTATCGGTGGAAGTACGGCCGCCCATGGAAACATCATTGCCGCAACCACCTCCGGCGAAGGTATTGAGATCACGGGTGAAGGGAGCGACAACAATACGGTTCGCAACAACTGGATCGGAATTGGAGCCAACGGAACTACCGTCATGGGTAACTCGGGTGGCGGAGTTCGTATCACAATCGGGTCCGACAACACAAGCATTATCGACAATGTCATCATCGGAAACGGTGGTAATGGGATAACGTTGAATGGGGCATCAACGGGAAGTGTCATCCAAGGCAACTCGATCGGAATCAATCTTTCGGGAACAGTATCGTCAGGAAATGTAGGTTTTGGAATTTCGGTCAGTAGTACAGCGTCGAGCAACATGATCGGGGGTACGACTACCGCGCAGGGAAATCGGATTGTCAATTCCGGAACGGGGGGTGCAAGCAAAGAAGGAATATCATTGACGGGCAGTGGGACCAACAACTCCATCCTTGGAAACTCGATCTATGGAAGCGCGGGGCTAGGTATCGATTTAGGGACTGTTGGGGTGACTTTCAATGATGTCAGCGATGCCGATACGGGTGCCAACGACTTGCTCAATTTCCCCATTCTTAAGACCGCAACCAGTTCTGGCGGAAATACGACGATTACCGGGAGTGTCCGAGGACTTGCAAGTACTGCATTTCGAATCGAATTCTTCAGCAACTTGTATGGTGATGCGGACTCGACTGGCTACGGAGAAGCGAGAACCTTTCTTGGCTCAACCACCGTAACGACCGATGCCAATGGCAACGCAACCTTTAGTACGCTTCTAACCGGTGTGACACTCACAAC
>JAYTVL010000262.1:0-5513 GCA_043744075.1 Pirellula sp.
TGGCTTCCGTGCTTGCGGGTAAGGTGTTGTAAACTAACAACTTATACGCAGCCGGGGCCACTTTAGTTTGCATTTGCATGAATAATCCGCGCTAGCCTGGAATCAGACTGTTTTTCGTAACCCGACGCGTAAGCGAGGGATTTTGTTAATGGTCCCTCGCTAATGCGTCGGGTTGTGAATCATCCGCACTAGTCTGAAACCTTGCTGCAGATGACGGTGGCATTGTGGCCGCCGAATCCGAAGCTGTTGTTCATTGCAATATTGACCTTCATTTTTCTAGCTTGATTTGGCGTGTAATCCAAGTCGCACGAAGGGTCAGGAGTATCAAGGTTGATTGTGGGTGGAATCACGTCGTGATAGCAACTCAACAGGGACAGAATCATTTCAATGCTGCCGCTGGCGCCAAGTGCATGACCCAAATGTCCTTTGGTGCTTGAAAGAGCCACGGTCCGAGCTGATTCGCCGAAGACACATTTTACCGCAACCGTTTCAGCTTTGTCTCCAAGTGGAGTGCTTGTCCCGTGGGCGTTGATGTAGTCGATTGCCGAGGGATCGAGTTTCGCGTCTTTAAGTGCATTGATCATCGCGCGGCTTGCCCCACGACCTTGTTCGTCCGGAGCAGTAATGTGGCCGGCATCGCAGGAGCCACCGTATCCGAGGATTTCACCATAAATTCGAGCGCCACGTTTCTTAGCATGCTCGTACTCCTCGAAGACAAGCACCCCACATCCTTCGCTTAGAACGAATCCATCCCGATCGCTATCGAAGGGGCGGCTTGCTTTCTCAGGCTCATCGTTTCGAGTCGAAAGGGCTTTCATATTGGAGAAACCCGCGACGCCCATAGCAGTAATGGCGGCTTCGGTTCCGCCGGTTAGCATGATGTCCGCTTCGTCATATTGAATTGCTTTTAGCGCATCGCCCATCGCGTTGTTGCTGCTTGCGCAGGCCGTCGCCACGGCAAAGTTGGGGCCCTTCAGTCCGTACTGAATTGCAAGATTGCCTCCAGCAGCGTTTAGCATCATCTTAGGGATGGTGAAAGGGCTGACACGGTCGGGACCTCGGCTGAACAACTTGAACATCTGTTCTTCGATCTCGTTGAGACCGCCGATACCCGATCCCAGGATCGCACCGCATCGGAACGGGTCTTCTTTATTGAAATCCACTCCCGAGTCTCGAACTGCATAATATCCGGCAAACATTGCAAAGAGTGTGAAACGATCAAGTCTTTTCACGTCCTTTGGTTCGACCGTTCCGCCTGGATCGAAGTTTGCAACATCGCCACCGAACTTAACTTTATGGCGAGTCGTATCGATCACCGTCAAAGGGTGGATTCCGCTCTTGCCATCCAATACGGATTGCCAAAGCAAATCAACATCACAACCCAGGGGCGTAACGCATCCGAGCCCCGTCACGACGACACGACGTTTCATACTTTGTCCGAGAATGATCCTAGGTAAGGGACGACAAACTCTGTTGCTATTCGACTAAGCCTGTTGCTTTTCGATATAGTCAACAGCCTCACCCACTCGCTGGATTTTTTCCGCAGCTTCTTCGGGGATGCTAATGTCGAACTCTTCTTCCAGTTCCATTACTAGCTCAACAGTGTCCAGCGAATCTGCACCGAGATCGTTAACAAAGTGAGTATCGCGACTAATCTTGTCTTTCTCGACGCCCAGTTGTTCTGCAACGATGTCGATTACTCGTTCCTCAATAGAAGCCATAACAGGGTGCTCCCCTCAGCAATTCAAATCAAAATGTGGTGGAAAAGTAGTCAACCGCCAAAACATATAATGGCGGGGTGCCAAAGATAGAGGATTCTAGCAAAATAGGTCAAGCCATGAAGGGCTTTCCTTTTGACTAAGACACCCAAATAGTTCTCTGAAAAGCAAGATTTCGCCGATTATTTGGGTTGAGATTCAAAAAATTGATTCGATCGGGAATTCCTTGGCCGTTTTCGAAACAATCTTATTTCATGGTTTTCGGTTCTGTTAACGCCTAATTGGGTTTGAATTGTTCGAAGTAGGCAGGGATGAACTTGCTGGTGGCAGCGAATAATTTCCTGGCACAACAGGAGGCAATTGGTTCGAATTACCATATGGTGCGGACGGTTGTGGTAAACCACCTGACTGAGGCAGGCCGTTTGGCTGTCTCGCAGGATAGTTCGATGGCGATGGAACAGCTGGCTGGAATCCCGTTGCTGGTAAATTGCTGGCAGGTTGGAAACTGCCTGTCGGAGCAGGTCCGTAGTTTCCGGCCGGCGGTAGATTGCTCGAAGGGAAAGCGTTATTGGGTGCAGCACCGTTATTTGCAGGGTAGTTGCCGACTGGCGCTACGTTGTTGACGGTAAGACCGGTAGGCACATTCGGAAGTGCAGCCATACGCTGAGAATCCTGTGCAGGTTTCTCGGGCTCCAGCTTTTCGAAATCCACTATTTGAATTTCGTCACCATTTTTGGGATCGACGGCCATACCGCAGATTCGCCAGCCGTCTGGTTCTTTTCTTAGCTCCCAAACGACCTCCAATTCAGTCGGGGGCTGACCTGGCTGTTCTGGCTCAGTCCAAGTGCTTGAGACAAGCATGCCACCATTTTGTTCGGCAGCTTCGATAATTTGGAATGTTGCCATCGGAGAACCGAGTGGAGCGATCTCGAGCTCTTTACGTTTGATTTCTTCGCGTGCTAAAGTGGAGAGCAATGATGACAGTTGGGCTCCATTTCCTTGCCGCATGCTGTCCAAAAAGAGCCGAACGACTTCTTTCGGGTCGCTCGGGGTGGTTAGGGCAGCCCCATTCTGAGCGTTGGCCGTTGATGCGGTCGAGGTCCCGGAACTAGCGATTTCCTTTGTTCCGCATCCGGATGCCAACAGCACGCCAGTGGCTAGCGGTAGCCATATCGATTTTTTCATGGTTTGAAGTCCGTTTCAATAATGTGTTTGGGTCAGGCCGTCCTAGGCCGCCCTTATCGATAGCCAAAAGCCAGCCATCTCGTCAATACCAGCTTGATTGAATCGCACGTAACACGTAAAGCCGCGAGACCAGAGCCAAATTTAACGGAACGACTCAAGGGTTAGGCTGCAGGACTGAGTAACGCTGAAACCGCCCGTAAAACGAGTTAGCGCCCAAGAGTTTTGGTTAATTGGTATCGTGACCGTTACTGTGACTCGATTAACCGTAGAATTAACGACCACGCCGGCACCATTCCTTACGCCCAAAGTGGTAAGTAGTCGAAATGCTTCCGTCTGGGCATCTGATGCGGAATTCCCAGGAACAATTGCTTTTCGAGCCCCTTCATAGGCAGCGTTTGCGGCTGTCTGGCGAATGAAATTCATTCGTGTCAGCTCGATTGCCCCTAGAAACATGGTGAAAATAATCGGAACGACCAAGGCAAACTCGACGGTGGTCGCCCCTGATCGACGACCTAGCTTTCTTTGCGTGTTTTTCATTTGCTTGATCAATCCGTAAGTACGACAGGAAGCGATCGTGCAAGCTCCTGGAAGGCGGCCCGCAACTCTACCTCATTTGACGTGCTGTAATAGCGTCCGCCTGTAACAGCAGCAATCTGTTGAAGTGACGTTTGATAAATGGTAAGCATCGAGACACAGTGAACGATAATTCCTGCGTCGTGGGCAGTGTTTGCGATACCAATCGGATCTGCACCTTCGTTCCATTGGCCGTCCGTCAGCATAAGGATCACTTTCGACGAAAATGCATTTGCGTTAGTACCTTGAAGCACTGAAACGGCGTGAGTTAGGCCAGCAGATAGGTTCGTTGCTCCCATCATGGGAACGACACCCATCGCGTCTACTGCGCCGACAATCGACTGTTTGTTCGAAGTGAAATTAAAACTAGTTGCTGAGGGCAGAGATACATCGATCCGTGACTCAGGGAAGTCAGTATTAGGGGCTATAGGCATTTGATAGGTTGAGGCCCAAGTCACCAGACTTGACCGAGGTTGCGGGGGTGAAAGTGCTACTTCGTCAAAAAACAGTCGGATTGCGTTTGCAAGAATCGCCCATCGGCTATTGACAGGGTGAGGTGGAGAAAGATGGTTTTGCCATACAGTACCCCATGCAGTAAACGTTGAAAGTCTCGGATTAAAAGGGGGATAGGAATAATCGTTGCCCGACATGTCAAAGAGCATTGATCCCGAACGGTCCAAACATAGACACACCTCGACATCCTGTTGGCCAGCAGTTGCTTGGTATGCCGGCGCAAAGGACGATTGGCCAAGCACTTGGCCAAAAAATAGAGGAATAGCCCCTTGCGCGGCGGTTCCACCAGTGCGAGCGTTGACTCGCATGGCATTGGGTGGAAGCCCACCCAGTTGGAAATCCCAGTGTCCGTTGCTGCTGCGAACGACTTTTCCAATATCAAGATCGTTCACGGAGATTGCAAAGGGTCTACCCCCAACTGAGTTGGCCGCAGCGTAACGAACCGCTTCTTGTTTTGCAGTAGTAACATCCTGAGTTCGGCCAAGTGCCTCTGCGCCTGCTTTGGCGGCAGCATCCGTTGAAGCACGCAACTCTGACCTAATCAGTTGCATATAGGAGTAGTCAACTGTTATGGCGGCCAAAATTACAAAAACAGCCAACATGAAAAATATCAGGATGGCGGCTGCACCCCGTCGAACTGTAGTCGTCTTTCTCATTTGAAAACTCCTTCTTGAAAAGAATCGATCTTGATTCAATAGTTGTAATAGCGTGTTGATTCTCATTGGCGTACCATCGAAGTTTGGCTTCGCAATGTTCTCGGTGTAAACATTCTTACCGAGAGAACTCCTGCCGCGGCATCGCTGGAGGCCACTGCAACTGTCACCATGTTTCCGCGGGGAGTCGTTGTATCTAAGGCTGGCGAAATAGAAATGGTTGTGGAAGTAAAGCCCCTGGCTGTTAGAATCTCTTGTACACGCACCCTGGCTTGGGCATCGGTGGTTCCTGGGCTTGATGCGATTTTTGCTCCTTCATAAGTTGCAATCGATAGGCCCTGTTTTAAGAAGACCATATTAGAAAGTTCTAGAGAACTGAAAGTAACCAATACCAGCAGCGGCAAAAGAATCGCAGTTTCCACGGCCGCTGTCCCGTTCCGGTCGCGAAACGGTCGGACAGACCGGCAGAAGTTGGTCTTACAGTTTTTCCGAAACATGATGCGAAACATGATGCGAAACATGATGGTTGTGAAAACAGGAGTGAGTTTTTCGAGAACACTGCAAACCTAGGTCAATTCCGGCCAAGAATTCGGAAAGTCGTCCGATGATAGATTGCGATTCTGGCTTTCCAGGCAGCTTGTACGATTTGTGCGGTTTGTACGGGCGAAAAAAGAAAACTGGTGTGGCCTTAATGTCATAGATGCAAGGCTTGAAGCATGTTTAACCGATCGAAGCGATTATCGCAGATCGCGGACTTCCATGAGACGGAAGTCAAACTAGTGCATTGTGACAGCTAAGATTTAGGGTTTGATAGAAGTGGACGAGGCGACGAGCCCCTGCGATTTGCGTCGCATACGGGACTCGTTGCCTC
>JAYTVL010000263.1:0-5498 GCA_043744075.1 Pirellula sp.
GCACGGCGAAGCCGTGCCAGACGGATTTCTGCGGAGGCTTTGTTTTGGAAATCAATGTAGCTGTCAGATGCCGTCCCGCTGGCGTAAAGCCAACGGAAACGATTGCATTCGCAAGAGTTGCATACTGGCGATCAGCGAGAAGCGTCGAAAAACTAGAAGGCTCTAGCCGCGTTACGGTTTCTAACGTAAATATCGTGGTCGCGGCTAGCGCCCGCGGCTCAGTTTTTCTCCGATTGCAGCAAGAACCTGACAGAAATTGTTACAATGGTTGCCACGAACCATTGTCGAACTCGGTGGTCCAACGCGATGTTATAACAATATATTGAAACCCGCCACCGATTGAATGTGAAAGTACTTTTTCATGCCCGAAGAGTTGCTCCAAGAGTATCTACAACTAAACAGTGATGGTCCTGTTGATCTGTTTGCCTTTCTGTCCTCCAAATCGAACTCGTCTTCTGACGCTAAACTAAAGGTCGTCCTGCACGATCTCAAAGAGCGTTGGAAGAATGGCAATCCTCTAAAGATTGAGGAGTACCTGGAGCGAATCCCCGAATTAGCCAATGATCCGCAAGCGATTGTGGCTTTGGTCAAAACAGAACAGCAAGCGCAGTTCGGCATTGATACGACCCCAGACCTATCTGAGATTGCAAAGCGTTTTCCACATTTGGCAAGTCGCTTGCTCGAGCATTTGAACACGATCGACTCCAAGTCTCCTGAGTCGCCGAAGTCTCAAAAGTCTCCTGAGTCTCAAAAATCGCTAGATCCGTTTCAAACAATCAGCCGTGATGGTAACTCATCCGATGCGGTAATGCTGGCCTCGCGTTACCGAATGATGCGAATGCTAGGTCAAGGAGCTTTCGGACGGGTCTATTTAGCACTGGATATCGAATTGGAACGTCAGGTAGCAATCAAGGTGCCACTCACCGAGCGCTTTCAGAACGCAGGTGATGCAGATGTCTACTTGGCCGAGGCTCGTACTGTTGCTAGTTTGAATCACCCACATATCGTTCCTGTATATGACATGGGTCGAACGCCTGAAGGTGCCGTCTTTGTCGTCTCCCGTTTTATAGAGGGAACCACACTGGAAGACAAACTGAAATCAAATACTCTTCCGGTGAATGATTTAGTCTGCTTGCTAAAAACCGTTGCCGAAGCTTTGCACTATGCGCATGGACTTCGTCTGATCCATCGCGATGTGAAACCGGCCAACATACTGATCGAGGCGAGTTCAGGTACGCCGTTCGTTGCCGACTTTGGATTGGCCATTCGGGAAGAAGATTATGCTAAACAAGCTGGGCTGGCGGGCACGCCCACTTACATGAGTCCAGAACAAGCTCGCGGCGAAGGGCATCGCCTAGATGGCCGGAGCGACGTTTTTTCTTTGGGTGTGATCATGTACGAAGCGTTAGCAGGCCAGCGACCGTTTCGCGGGAGTACTCTCAATGAACTGCTTCATCAAATCGTTTCGGTCGAGCCGCGCACATTACGCAGTCTACGCGAAGATATCCCTGCAGAGCTTGAACGCATCTGCCTCAAGTCGCTCAATAAACGGGTATCTGATCGTCATACCAGTGCGGCAGCATTGGCTGAAGATCTTGCAGCTTGGTTACAACCCAAGTCAACAACGACACGCGAATCGCAACGCGAAGAACAGATCGTGCCCAAGGGGTTACGTTCGTTCGATGCAAGCGATGCAAGTTACTTTCTGGATCTTTTACCCGGCCCACGCAATCGCGAAGGCTTGCCCGAGAGCATTTCGTTTTGGAAGCAGCGAATCGAACAAACGGATCCCGAACAGACGTTTAGCGTGGGGCTTATCTATGGCCCGAGTGGTTGCGGGAAATCATCGCTGGTCAAGGCCGGTCTGATCCCACATTTGGAAAAAGAGATCGTTGCGGTTTACGTCGAAGCCACACCGGACGATACCGAGACACGCATCCTACGTGGTTTGCGCAAACGATTGCCTGGGTTGTCAGAAGAATTAGGACTGGCTGAGACGTTGGCCTCGCTGCGACGATCCCAGGGTCGTAAACTAGTCATTATCATCGATCAATTCGAACAATGGCTGCACGCGCATAGGGCTGAGTCAGAGGCTGAGTTAATCGCTGCATTGCGGCATTGCGATGGTGGGAATTTGCAAGCAATCGTCATGATCCGCGACGACTTTGCGATGGCCGCTGCTCGGTTCATGAATGCATTGGATGTTCCGATCTTGCAAGGCGAGAATTTCGCGACCGTGGATTTGTTTGACATCGGCCATGCCGCGAAGGTCATCACTCGGTTCGGTCAAGCGTTCGGCAAACTGCCAGCAAACGCAGCCAATCTGTTGGCCGAAGAACAGCAGTTCGTCAGCGACGTATCCCAGGGTCTGGCCCAAGACGGCAAGGTTGTTTCAGTACGTTTGTCATTGTTCGCCGAAATGGTAAAGGGAAAGCCGTGGACACCGACTACGTTGGAACAAGTCGGAGGCACCGAAGGGATTGGAGTTAATTTTCTGGAGGAGACCTTCAGTTCCCCGCAGGCGAATCCACGTCACCGATTGCACTCAGTTGCTGCCCGAAGTGTCCTAAAGGCACTTTTGCCTGAACTGGGCACCGATATCAAGGGTCACATGCGATCGCAGGCAGATCTAAAGTCCGCTTCGGGTTACGAGGAAAGAGCATCTGATTTCAATGATCTTCTACGAATTTTGGATGGCGAGTTGCGTCTGATTACACCAACAGACCCGGAGGGCGAAAGCCTAAGCAATTCACCTCGTGACTCGTCTCTCGCAACTCGATACTATCAATTGACTCATGACTACATGGTTCCATCGCTACGCGAATGGCTAACCCGAAAGCAGCGAGAGACTTCCAAAGGTCGAGCTGAGTTGAAACTTAAAGAGCGTACTTCGGCTTGGAGTACGAAACGCGAAAACAAACAGTTGCCCACTGCGAGAGAATGGCTGAGCATCCGTGGGTTGACTGATAAGAAGAGATGGACTGAAGCCGAGAAGGGGATGATGCGCCGGGCCGGTGCGTTCCATTTGACGAGGTCAACAACTGTAGCGATTTTTATCGGCCTGCTCACGGCGGGTGGCCTATTTACTTGGAATCGAGTCGACCAGAACCGGCGCGACCTGTTGGCGCAACAAGCCAAGGAGCAGGAAGCTACTCGAATCGAAGGCCTCGTTGGACGCTTGGTGAGTGCTGAACCTACTCAGTTGCCTGATATTGTGAAAGAACTGGACAAGAATTCAGAGGTTTCGAAAACGTACCTGGCACCGCTACTGGAAACTGAAGGAACATCGGTCGGCGACAAACGCTCGCAACTGCATGCTCAGATGGCGTCGGTGTCACACGATAAGACTCTTATCGAACCGCTATTGGAAGAGTTATTCACGAACAAGGTTGCGTACATCGCTCCGATCCGCCAGCAACTGCGTCCGTACGCTGGTGAACTGATTGAGAAGCTGAGAGCCGTTCTGCGGGACAAGAAAGCCGAGTCCAATCGCCGCTTCCGTGCAGCAACGGTGTTAGCGGATTACGTTCCGGGATCTGAGGCGGCATCGTGGACCGATGCGCACCTGCAATTTGTGGCTGGGCAATTGGTTTTGGCCAATGCCGAATTCCAACCGCTGCTTCGTGAGAATCTCCGACCTATTAGTAAACAACTACTTGCGGACTTAGAGAAAATCTTCGGCGCCGTAAAGAGTACCGACGCACAGCGACTGAGTGCGGCTAACGCAATCGCTGATTACGCGAACAGCGATATTCCGAAGTTGTCTCAGTTGCTAACAGTTGCAACCCCGGAACAGTATGGGGTTCTTTATCCAATGGTCGCAGCAGCTCCTGTACCATCGACGGTAGAAGACTTAAGCAAGGTCGCTGCGGCGTTGCCTCCAACGGAAATGGGGTCAGTGGAACGAATCGGATATGGTCAGCGTAGAGCCAATGCGGCGGTAACGTTGTTGCGTTTAGGTGAGCGAGAAAAAGTCCTACCGGTGTTTGACATGACCGATGACCCCGAATCGCTGACCCAATTCATCTTCCGTTGCAAGGACCGCGGAGTACGTGTCGAGCAATTGCTGGACATGTTGCAATCCGTGGTCCATCAGCCGCAGGGCGCTAGCCCCCGGTTATCGAACAGTGCCGATTCATCGATTCCCGCGACAGGGGCAGGGAAACCGGGGGCTATCGCCTTGCGGCTAGTCCATGCGCGTTATGCATTGCTTTTGGCCATCGGCAAATACAAACTCGATGAGATTCCCGAAACGCAACGTGACGCATTGCTCAAACAACTAGCTGACTGATACCGCAACGATCCGAGTTCGGGCGTGCATGGCGCTACCGGCTGGTTGTTGCGGCATTGGGGCCAATCCGAAGTGGTCCGCGAGGTAGATCAAACCCCAGTGCCTTACTCAACCGAACGCGAATGGTTTACATTAGCCATCACCGTAATGCCGAAATCGCCAATTAAGCCAAAGGAAAAACCGACTGAAGAAAAGGGAGACAAGGAATCGAAAGCCGAACAACCTGCCGAGGGCGATGGATCGAAAAAAGCAGATGGGGGAGACGCTAAACCGGAGCCGTTACCACAAAAGAGATTTTACTACACATTTGTCGTGTTTCCTGCGGGAGAGTCGGAGATTGGCTCTGTCAGTGATGAACCGGACCGAAGTAAACAGCAGAAAGATGAGGATCGTCGCAGGGTGACATTGACTCGTCCGTTCGCGCTGTTGGATCGTGAGATTACGATGGAGGAGCTGATTGCATTTGAACCAGATTACGTAGGTTATATGAAACAATTTGCCGCGAAGCGATCTGATGGTGGCTTCGGTGCGGACTGGTACGATTCAGTTTCATTTTGTCGTTGGCTTGGTAAGCAAACGGGAATTTTGGAGACCGATCAGTCTTACTCAGATCCGGAATCTCTGGCCAAAGATGACTATCCTCGTGAGCCGAACCCTGTTGCGAACTGGGCTCCAAGGAATTGGCCATTGCAATTAGGTCTCCCAGGCTTTCGTTTACCAACGGAGTCGGAGTGGGAAGTCGCCAGTCGAAGTGGAGTAAGGACTGCTTATGGTTTTGGCAGCGAGGTGGGCCTACTAGGTCGTTTTGGCTGGTTTCAAGAGAATAGCGTAAAGCAGGTTCACCCTCCCCGAGAACTTCGCCCGAGCGTTCGTGGTTTGTTTGACATGCACGGCAACTTGTTTGAGTGGACGCATGATTGGTATAGTTCCAACAAAGAAACGTCGGTTGTAGATCCTATGGTTTCCGAAGGGGGCTCGAACCGGGTGCGCCGTGGCGGCAGTTGGTTCTCCGGGGCCGCGGGTTGCCGGTCAGCGCGCCGCGGCACGGACGCGCCGTCCTCTCGGAATAACAGCGTGGGTTTCCGGCTGGCCCTGAGTCCGTCTGTCAGGTCGCCGGAGGCGGATAATGAGAACAGATAGCGCAGCCATTGGGCGTAGCTCGATTTTTGAGCCGCAGGCGCTAGCCGCGTTACGGCTTCTGATATAA
>JAYTVL010000264.1:0-20799 GCA_043744075.1 Pirellula sp.
CCACCCAATTTACAGGTAGATTTCAAACTGCCCGCGCCTCAAGGGAAAAGCGAGCTCTCCGATTTTTCCCATCCCAATCGTACAGTTCGAAATTTTGCAGCGGAAGTTAAGACTACGATGAAACCGAAATAGAAATGGGAAGGAATGTTACAATGACGGGACCCGATACCCTTACGGTCCATCGGTCGGTCCGTCCATCCTCAAAGAATCCAACGTCTGCCATGAAACCGTTTCTGAGATTTGCTCGTTTGTCAAAGCAATGTATACCTGGAGCCCTTTTGTCCATTGCAAGTTTAATGGAGGGAAGCATGGCGGCCGAGCCTGTTTCGAATCTTGCGCCGCCGCCACCCGGGAAGGGTTGCATTCGGATCGCTACCTTCAACGTTGCCTTGAATCGCAAGGAGAATGGGCAGTTGGTTCGTGACCTTAGAGCAGGCGACGAGCAGGCAAAAAAAATTGCCTGCATCGTGCAACTGATTGCTCCCGACATCTTGCTCGCGAACGAAGTGGATTACTCAGACGGTGAGGCGGCAAAGTTGCTTCAAGAGAATTATTTTTTGAAACCCCAGTCCAGTGAATTGAAAACCAAACCAAGCTCTTTAGTTCATGTATTTACCGCTCCGGTGAATACGGGTGTTCATTCTGGATTGGACCTTAATTTGAACGGACGGACCACCGATAGCGATGACGCTTGGGGCTACGGTGCATTTCCTGGTCAATATGGAATGGCGGTTTACAGCCGATTTCCAATCTCTGAGAAGAGTGTTAGAAGTTTCCAAAAGTTCCGTTGGAGTCAGATGCCAAATGCAATGCGTCCGAAATTACTAAACAAAGAGACGGGTGCGGAAAACTTCTTTCACTCGGACGAGGTATGGGCGAAGCTGCGGTTAAGTTCAAAATCGCATTGGGATGTACCCATCCAGATTGGAGATGTCACGTTACACGTAATTGCATCGCACCCAACACCGCCGGTTTTCGACGGACTCGAGGATCGCAATGGTTGCAGGAATCACGATGAGATCCGACTCATTCGGGACTATGTTGGTGGAACTGCAGAAAGCAATTACATCGTTGATGACGTAGGGAAATCTGGGCCTCTTTCCTTGGACGCTCGCTTTGTCATTTTGGGCGATTTGAATTCGGATCCATTGGACGGCAGCGGTATTCGCTCAAGTATTAATGCACTCCTAGATTCCCCTCGCGTATCATCAACTTTTACGCCAGAGAGCGATGGAGCTGTCGAAGCGTCGAGTTTACAAGGCAAAGCCAATCAAAAACACAAAGGAAATGCGGCCTACGACACGGGCGATTTTAATGATATGGAGCCCGGAAATTTGAGAGTTGATTTCGTGTTGCCCTCATCCAATTGCAAGGTCGTTACGGGTGGCGTTTTTTGGCCAACCGTGGAGCAATTCAAGGACATTGCTCCCAAGCTGGCAGATGCTTCTGACCACCATTTGGTGTGGCTTGACATCGAACTGACTTCACCGACTAAGTGACGCATTGGACGATAGTGCGACACTGGAAAACCAGACTGAAACTACTGTTGTCAAGCTTGTGGAGAGTGTATACACTTCGGTTATCTTGTTGGGCAAATTGGCCAATTCGATTGAAAAAAGGATTGCTCCGTGGTGTAATGGTAACACAAGGGATTTTGGTTCCCTTATTCTAGGTTCGAGCCCTAGCGGGGTAGCTTTCAAACAACTCCAGCCCGGTCCAAGCCGGGCTTTTTTCATTGCCGTCTTCGAACAACATCATGCCAGAAATCCAGGCTTTTCGCGGTCTCCGTTACAATTTAGCCCAGGTGGGATCGCTTTCTAGCTGCATCGCTCCCCCCTATGATGTGGTCGATTCACAGCTCCAGGACCACCTTTACGGGCTTTCCCCCTTTAATTTTCTACGCTTGGAGCTAAATCGTCGCGAAGATCAGGATTCGGACGAAAACGCAATTTACCAACGGGCCGCTCGCATCTATCGATCTTGGCGAAGCGAAGGTGTTTTGCAAACCGAGCCAGATCCAGCTATCTACGTTTACCACCAAGAATTCGAAATCGCTGGCAAGAAATTAAATCGCCGCGGGTTCATGGCGCGAGTTCGCCTCAAACGATTTGGTGAAGGAAACATCTATCCGCACGAACAAACCCATGCGAAAGCCAAAGACGATCGGTTGCGACTAACAAGGGCCACTCAAGCCAATTTGTCGCAGATCTTTGGTTTGTACCCAGATCCGGAAAATGCGATCCAAGATATTTTGGAGAAGAAACTCAGCGGAGTTCACGGTATCGAAGCGACTGACCATCTGGGGGTGGCGCATCGAATGTGGCCGGTCAGCGACGTCAAAACGATTCAGCAGGTGATGGCGTTGATCGGCGAAAAGGATATGTTTGTAGCTGACGGGCATCATCGCTACGAAACCGCATGCAACTATCGGGATGAGCTGAACGCTCAATCGCCATTGCCCGATGCACATCCCGCGAATTATGTTTTGACAATGCTTGTTAGTATGAGCGATCCGGGACTGGTGGTGCTCCCAACACATCGACTCCTCACCGGCGTGCCCGAGATGACGACCAACCAGTTGCATGAACGACTATCGCATTGCTTTGACTGTGAAATTGTTGGAACAGGCCCGGAGAGCGCGGGTGCCGTTTGGGCTGAAATGGATCGGTTGGACGAACAACTCATCATGGCAATCTATTCCAAAGCGTCCAATGAATGGACGCGAATATCGGCTCGGCAAGAAGCGGCCGACAGAATGACTGTTATTGCTGCAGAGCACTCCGAAGATTGGCAAGGACTCGGCGTTGCAGTTCTTCATCGATTGGTGTTCGAAGACCTCCTTGGCCTCAAAGAGATGCCCAAGCCAACCTACGTTCACCTCGTCCAAGAAGTTATTGATGGGCTGAACGGAAAGCTCGAGGGTAAGCTCGATTATCCACTAGCTGCCATGGTCATGCCGGCAACGATTGAACACATTCGGGCGGTATCGTTGCATCAAGAACGAATGCCAGCCAAGAGCACCTATTTCTATCCGAAGCTAGTTTCAGGCTTGGTTGTTCACCCACTCGCTTAGGCCCTGTGTGGCCTTGTGCTGGGCTGTTAAAAAGCTGGTATTGCAGAGATCGCGGGCGTTGTATTGACGCCGCAAGCTCCAGCATGCTGGCTAGCCAGGTGGCCAAGCCATTGTCCGACCGCCGAGAAGATGGTAGTGAATATGCCCTACGGACTGCCCCCCATCGCGACCGCAGTTCATCACGACTCGGTAGCCTGACTCATGGACATTAAGGATGCGAGTCACTTTTTGAATGACGATCTGTAAATGTCCAAGCAAGTTCGCATCGTCCGCCGTAGCATGGTCCAAGGAATCGATTTGTCGTTTGGGTATGACCAAAACGTGAATCGGAGCTTGAGCATTGAGGTCATGAAATGCCAAACTTAGTTCGTCTTCGTAAACGATTTTTGAGGGGGTTTCTTTTCGTATGATTTTTGAAAAAATGGTTTCAGGCATGGCAATTTAGTTTAGCTAGTCATTATGATTTGGTGAGACGATTTAGAACCGATCCGCCTTTTTATACCTCACAATCGTCAGAATTGTGAGGGGTAAACGTTCATCCGATTGTCGCGTCAAGTAAGAGTGGCTGGGGCAGGATGGGACGACCGGATTGGTGGCAAAATTGCATGCCCCCGACCTAGTACAGTCGATCTAGCGAGTCCTTCTCTGAAGTGCCTTGTGAAGTATAATCCTGTTTACGCTGCCCACCACATTCTTAGTCCTAATATTGAGTTTTCGATGCGTAACTGTTTCATGAGTGCGACAACAGCTTGTTTGTTCGCTGGCTTCTTATTTTCAAATCATGTTTCTGCCAAAGATGCAGAATGGTTTCAGTTTCGAGGGCCAACTGGCGCAGGGCTTGCGGATGCGACTCTTCCAACCGACCTAGCCAACAAAGCAAATCATGTTTGGTCAACGAGCACGAAAGGGGTCGGCTGGTCGTCGCCAGTCGTTTCAAATGGCCAAATTTGGTTTACATCGGCTCACACGACAATTGCAACGCCAGAGCAAATCGCGGCTAAGCTTGCGAAAGACAAGATGGCGGCAATAAAGACACTGGCTCAATCGGTCGAATTTCATGCGATTTGCTTAGACGCAGTAACGGGTAAATCGATACACGATATTGCACTTGAACGAGTCGACAACCCTGAACCGATTAATCCTCTTAATTCCTATGCATCACCCACGCCGGCCATCGCTGGAGAACGTGTGGTTTGTCACTTTGGAAATTATGGCACTTGGTGTTTAGATACGAAGACTGGTAACACAGTTTGGTCGACAAAATTAGTGGTCGATCACAGTGTTGGACCGGGCAGTTCACCTGTAATTGTCGGAGAGAAAGTTCTTTTGGTCTGCGATGGAATCGACCAGCAATATGTTGCAGCAGTAAACCTCAATGACGGAAGTGTCGCGTGGAAAACAAATCGTCCTGTATTACGAGCCCAGAATCCGGAATTCAAGAAAGCTTATAGTACTCCTCTGATTCTCCAATTAGGGGAGAGACTCATGGCGGTCATTCCTGGCGCTCAATGGACTGTCGCTTACAACCCCGAAACTGGCGAAGAAATTTGGCGTGCAGACTGTGGAGACGGTTTCTCTACGACACCCACGGCGGTCTTTGAAAATGGTTTGGTAATCATGTCAACCGGTTACATGAAGCCAGAGTTTGTTGGCATAAGAGCTGATGGCAGTGGCGATGTTTCCAAAACGCATATCGCTTGGCGAACCAATAAAGGAGCTCCAACGATGCCTAGTGCTGTGGCCCGTAACGGTAATCTGTACGCAGTGAGCGATGCTGGAATTCTTACTTGCTATGACGCATCAACGGGTCAAGAGAAAGCACGAAACCGAATCGGCGGAAATTTTTCCGCGTCTCCGATCTTAGCTGGCCGGAATCTCTACTTTTCAGATCGAAAGGGGATTGTAACGGTAGTCAAAGCGGACGACGAAATGAGCGTTGTTTCTACCAACGATTTTGGAAGCCCGATATTGGCAAGCCCTGCTGTGATTGGCAACGATTTGATCATCCGCACCGAAGAAGCCGTCATTCGCATCACCTCAAAGTGAGGCTACTGTTCAGGCGTGTACCTCAGTTTCATTGTCTGCTTTATGACCTGTTTCAAGTCAAGTGATGGTTTTGTCGGGTCTAGACTAGGTCTCAATAATTTCATGGACATTTCTTGCTTGAATTCCGAATGTTCTATCATTCCTCGGTTATTGTCGAACCAGACCATTCCGCCCGATTCTTGGCTCGTCAGTTTTAGTCCGGAGTTGCTGATTGCGTCCGCAACCCTAACTGCCGTTGTTGCCTTAATTCGATCAAGTACTTTCCCAGACAAGTTTTCTTCACCCAGGTACTGGTAAGTTGTGTTCACAATCAATTTGCCAAATGGTGGCATGTCCATCTCGTATTGAGCGGTCCAGTTTTCGCCAACATCGATCGGCTTGGTTGGGAATCGAAGAGTGCCATTGGCAGCGATTTCCTTTAAGCCGGCTACACTAAGCGCACCAGACCCCTCATCTAGTTTATTCTTGACATCCACTGGAATGACCACCTCCGCAGCCTCGCCATCTGACTTTGTTTTGACCAAAAATCGCGAGCCAGCTAACGGACGTATTCCCTTGGCCATGACTTCACCTAACCCGGTCAGCGGTTGATTGTTGCTGGTGTCGACGACGAAATTTCCGACGGAGGATTTCAAATCGAGTTGGACTCGGTGAATCGTTTGTTCGATGGACGCAATACCCTCGGGCGAAATGTCCTTTACGATCCACGAAATGTTCGTCGTTTGGAGCTGTTGCGTTTGATTGGTAGCCAACTTGGCACTACCAGCGTTTTCCAATTGGAGGTTGGTGTCCTGCTCGATGAGCAGATTCGTTACACTTCCTTTCCTGAATTTCCAGGCGAGCGTTTTTTGAGCCAAGCATTTCGGACACAACCCAAGTGCAATCAGCGAAAACGCTACCAAAGCAATAGTCGTACGTAAACAAGCTCGAGGAATCATACTTGGTTTCCTTAGTAGATTGAAATGCATCGAATCCGTTCTGCCACGCATTGCTCGTCGCAAACGAGCGACGAACTTCCATCATGGCTGCAATTGCGAGCATTCGATCACGATTAAGATAGTCTTAAGCCATGTTATAGTACAACCGACGCCCTCTTGCCAATGCGTTAGCCAGTTAGCCGCAAAATCTGCTTGCGAAGGCGAACTGGCATTTCCTAAGGCCTGGAAAACTCCAATTCCTTGGTTGCTAGTTTTTCCCCAGCCGACAACCTTCGATACCCAACGTTCTTTTCACTGCGTTGGCTATACGATGAATCCGCAGTGAACAAGTACACGCTACCGTCGCCAACCACCCTAGACTCGTGTTGGCTCACGAAGACTCCAGTGGATTCATCTATCCCTAACCCGATTCGATTTGGGTGAGTCTCAATGGCTTTGATCAATCGACTGTGGCGATTCTTTTGCGTGAAGTGTTGGTCGATAATCGTCCTGGGCAAAAACTGCAACCCGTCTGCAAATTGTGGTTCTATCGTCCCACTGGCGATCATCGTACTGGACGCGATCGCGGCTCCTGCACTTGTGCCTCCAACAATTCCCCCTCGGGCTAGCAATCCATGCAGTTCCCGCTCAATGGGTGTTCCTACAAAGCGGTCAGACAATCGTTGCTGGTCCCCTCCACTCAACCAAACTGCAGTCGCTTTTCGCATCATCGCAACAAGAGATTTATCAAAGGCTTCATCGCGATGGGCAACATGCAAAACCTCTACGTTTTTCCATCGAAAGCCTGACCAATAGTCGATCCAAGTTGAGAAATCACCACCATCCGATCGGGGCGATGCGGTAGGGATCAGCACCAAAGTGCCCTCGGCTCCTTTTCCTTGCACGTAAAACTCTTCTCGAATGGCTAAAGGTATCGTTCCACCTCCACACAAAAGTAGAGTTCCAAGAAACCTCTCACGTTGTCTTAGAGTCAATACGTCTTCATGCAACTTCGAATCCGGCACTACTGTGGAAACGGATGCATCGATCGGCAGTTGCGCAGTTGCCTTGTCATCGAAGATCGAACTAATAAACATCAACGAACAAGTGCGCAAGAATGCAGTTCGAGGCATCGGCGGGACCCAGAAAAGCGTTTTGGAGGGGCTGCGGGAGGATCTCAATGTCGCTTACCTTTCACTCGTATCGGAACTCCACTTGACGGACCAATGGTCACATTGCGTCGTTTCGGAACAACCGGCTTCGATTCGACTAACTCCAGCTCAAATTTGCTGAGAATTGTGCCCAATACAATTGCCATTTCGTAAGTCGCAAAAGCAGCACCAATACACCGTCGATGTCCACCTCCGAACGGCATATATTCAAATGGAGAATAACTTCGCTCTATAAACCGCTCAGGGCGAAAGCGCTCTGGCTCTGCGTAGGTCGCTGGATTGTGGTGAGCCAAAACCGTAGCCGGAGCCACCGCCATTCCAGCCGGTAACATATACTCGCCTAATCGCATTGGCGATTTCAATTTACGGAGCGTCTCCGTCACAATGGGGTGGATACGCAGTGTCTCTTGAACCGTTGCTTTCAAATAGGGCGCCGACGCCAAACTCATCAAAGATTTGTCAGTAAGTGAATCTAGCTCTTGCCTTAGATCAGAAATGCAGATTGGATTTCGATGCAAATGATAAATAGCCCAAGTCAACGAAAGCGCAGTAGTCTCGTGCCCCGCAAACAAAAACGTCATTAACTCGGAGTAGATATGCTCGCGAGTTATCGATTGGCCATCTTCGTAGGTAGCTGAACACAGCATCGACAAAATGTCGTCGCGTTGTAAATTACTTTGTTGCCGTTTTTCAATTGTCTCGTCCAAAAGCTGGAACAATTCGATTTTAGCTTTCGTCCATCGATCCCAAGGGCTGAAACCGAAAAATGGCACGTGTGTTTTTCGAGAGAAAAACAACAACGGATTACTGCTCGCGACGACCTTCCGACTTGCGGACATAAGCCGAGCTGCAAGTTCACGATCGTCCCCTCCAAAAATTGTTCGAACAATGACCTCCAGCGAGATATCCGTCATCAAGTCCAAGGTGACAATGTTACCGCGTGAATGGTGGGCTTCGAAATGCTCGATCGCAATCTGCTGCATGCTTTCTCCATATGCTTTCATTCGGTCGCCATGAAACATCGGCATGATCATCCGCCGTTCTCGCCGATGCGCCTCCCCTTCGAGAATCAACATCGACCCATTGCCCATCAACGGAATAATGGTCGATGCTGCAAAAGGAGCATAAACACTGGGGTCTTGGCCATGTATCGTCCGAATGAGATCTTCGCGACCCGTCACGACAACCGGACCATTGAGTGCATTTAGCAAAAAAGGATCGCCATACTGCTTGGCCCACGCCTCCAACGCTGCGCGTGGATTGCGAATCAGTCGCAGTGTTGGTCGCCATGATCCAGGCGGTCCAGGAGGCAGGCGGATCTCCGCTTGGCCAGCTGGCAATTCTTCGTTTGGCATTCAATGAGGTCTCTCGGGGGCATTTGCGATGAATTGTTGACTAACGCAAGTAAAAGAGTATACACTTATTTCTTTAACGGATCTGCAGCAATAATTCGTAACACAGGCTGCTAGCCCGTAAGTAATTCCAGTTTCACAACAGGCTAGCAGCCCGTTGCTACGATCAATCCCCAGAGGGCTCCATGGCTATTTTGAATCGTGTTTCAAGACGTCGATTTCTTCAGATTACTGCAGGCAGTTCGGCGGCAGGCACTCTCCTGAGCTCATCGAGTCGAGCAAGAGCCCAAAACGACAAACTAAATCTTGCATTTGTCGGTGTTGGCGGGCGTGGCGGCAGCAATTTGAATACCCTTTACAACACTGGATCTGTCAACGTCGTTGGGATTTGCGATGTCAACAGCCAACACTTGGACAAGGCTGCTGAGCGACACACACGAGCTAAACGGTATACCGATTTTCGGCGACTGATGGATGAGTTAAATAGCGTGGACGCGGTGGTTGTTAGCACCACCGAGCATACGCATGCGTTCGCAACTCTACCTGCATTGCAACTAAAGAAACACGTCTATTGCGAAAAGCCGTTGACTCACAACATCGGCGAATCGCATCGAATCATGCAAGCCGCCAAGGAAGCCAAAGTGGCAACGCAGATGGGAACCCAAATTCACGGATCGGCAAATTATCGACGCGTAGTCGAATTGATTCAGTCCAAGGCGATTGGCAATGTCCAAGAAGCGCATGTATGGACTTCTCGAGCGTGGGGCCTACAAAGCAAGGAGGATGCGGAGGCAAATAAAGATATCGTATACGTAGCCGACCGGCCAGCGGAATCCATGACGCCACCCGACAATTTGGACTGGGATATGTGGATCGGTCCAGCCCCGATGCGACCTTATCACGAGGTCTATTTCCCAGGTCCCAAATGGTATCGATGGTGGGACTTTGGGAGCGGAACCATGTCCGATCTCGGAAGCCACATGAACGACTTGCCCTTCTGGGCACTCGAACTCGATGCCCCAAAAACAATCGAAGCCATTGGAGACAAGCCACATCGCGAGATTGCTCCCGCGTCCATGACAGCCATCTATGAATACGAAGCCCGAGGTGATCGGCCCGCTTGCAAAGTCTTTTGGTACCAAGGAACCCACAAACCTCAAATTTGGAAGGACAATGGTATTCCGCAATGGGGATCCGGAATCCTATTTATTGGCGATAAGGGGATGGTGCTATCTGACTACGGCAAGCATCTTTTGTTACCTGAGGAAAAGTTTAAAGACTTTGTTCGTCCAGAGCAGTTTATTCCAAACTCGCCTGGCCAACACGAAGAGTGGTTACTCGCGATACAAAATGGAACGCCGACCGGGAGTCCCTTTAGTTATGCGGGGCTGCTGACAATTGCCAACCATCTAGGAAACGTTGCGTATCGGTCGAACAAAAAGATTGAGTGGGACGCCACGAAGCTTCGAGCAACCAATTGCCCACAAGCAGATGAGTTCATATCGCGAACCCCACGCGCCGGATGGTCCCTGTTTTAGCGACAAATCGAGATGCAAGCTGCCTCTCACCTCTCAGAGGTCGTCCAATTTAAGCAGCGGCAGTTTCCCTGGTTACCAGACCTTTTTTCGATACTTCTCGCTGATCGCCACATGAACGGTATTGTGTTTAACCCTGTTTAACCCTGTTTAACCCGCAAAGCGGCGGGCCGGACAATCGATTAAAACCACTCAATCCGGAGTTTCGCTTCCGCAGATGCCTGTTGTCTATTTCAAGCGTCATAAGATGCAAATCGATCTTTTGAAGTTCGATCGCATGCATAAGCCTAACAAAAGTGCATTTCGCTTTCTGCCTTGGTCCGACAAGTTCTTGGGGCAACATGCATTGGCAAAATGGGATAGCTTTCGACTGGAGATCGACGCGAATGTTTTTCCGTGTCTGGGAGACCGCGATGGCTGCAGGCAGCTTATGAAAGATATTTCGCTGAGAGCGAATTTCGTCCCTGAGGCGACGTGGCTTGCCATGGCCGATCCAGAGGGAAAACCAGAGGTTCCCGCAGGCACCATTCAGGGGCTAAGGCTCAACCCAGTCGAAGGAGCCATTCAAAACGTCGGAGTCGTTCCACAATTTCGCGGGTTGGGTCTAGGAAGCGAACTCATTCAACGCGCTTTGCAAGGCTTTCGTGAAACCGGCTGCATCAAGGTCAACCTAGAAGTCACAATCCACAACACGGGGGCGATTCGCCTCTACGAATCAATCGGCTTCCGGTATATAGAAACCGTTTTCAAGGTCGGAAACGTCCCAGTAAACTCGTAGTTTAGTTTTTAGTTTTCAGTTTTCAGTTTTCAGCACTGAAAACTGAAAACTGCCTACCTACTCAAACCGCATCAACGCATATTTTTTCTTCCCGACCCGAAGCACGATAACCGATTCGCTTGCCAGGTCAGACGAGGTCAAAACGCGAGCTATTTCCCCTGCTTTGCGGTTGTTGATGTAAACAGAGCCTCCCTCGATTGCTCTGCGCGCCTCGCCTTTGCTCGAAACAAGCGACACCGCGACTAGCGCATCGATCAACGTTAACCCCTCGTCCAATCGCGCTCGAGGCAAGATACTACTTGGAACGTCGGCAAATATGGAGTTCAGTTCGTTGTCACTGAGCGATTCAATTTCTGCACCAAACAATATCTGTGATGCGCGAAGTGCAGTCTGCAAGCCAACTTCCCCGTGTACGATGCTTGTAATCGATTCGGCAAGTCGACGCTGGGCAGCACTAGGCTTTTCAGTCATCGACGCTGCAATTTCCAGATACTCGTCGCGAGTCACATCGGACAAGAATCGAAGAACCATCAACACGTCAGCGTCCGGAACGTTAATGAAGTATTGATAGAACTCGTATGGAGAAGTCTTGTCGGCCGATAGCCAAACAGCCCCCTTCTCCGTCTTACCCATCTTTCGTCCATCGGAGGTAGTCAGCAGTGGACAAGTCAAGCCATAGAGTTGCTTGCTTAGCATGCGGCGTCCAAGATCAATGCCCGCAGTGATATTTCCCCATTGATCACTTCCTCCGATTTGAAGTTTGCAATTGCGATGTTGCGCAAGGTAAGCAAAGTCGTAGGCTTGCAAAAGCATGTAGCTGAACTCGGTGAAGCTCAGGCCGCTATCCTGCCGCTCCAATCGGCTCTTAACAGAGTCCTTGCCAAGCATTACGTTGACAGGAAAATTCTTGCCCACATCTCTTAAGAAATCGAGAAACGAAAAGGAATGCATCCAATCGTAGTTGTTGACCAAGGCGGCAGCATTCGAGCCATCGAAATCGAGAAACCGTCGCATCTGGGTCTCTATGCCAGCCACATTGCGTTGCAAAGTCTCTTTCGAAAGAAGAATTCGTTCATCCGATTTTCCACTCGGATCGCCAACCATTCCCGTAGCTCCTCCGACCAATGCAATCGGCTTATGGCCAGCTTGCTGGAATCTCCTTAGCATCATCAACGGCAGCAGGGAGCCTACGTGCAACGAGTCTGAAGTCGGGTCAAAACCGGCGTATACGACGGTAGAGCTTTCCAATTCCTTGGTGACAGCTGCTAGATCCGTGCACTGGTGAGTCAGTGCACGCCACTGAAGTTCTTCGATTATTCTTGTAGAAACAGCCATCTATGGACTTCCTGGTCGAGTCGTGTTAGGTAGTGTGGAAATATTACAAGAAATCAGTCGACATGGAAACGGGCTTCAACGTCGATCAGCGACACTGTATTTTAGATTCCCGCAGCCTTGGAGGTCGTACAGCTTTGTTTTACTGCGATTCGTCGAACGATCTGATCCACAAATTGAGATCCGATTCCCCTCCAAATCATGGCTCCTTTCCAAAGTGATCTCGTGGTATTTCCTCCGCCTCGGCTGCTTCCTTTTCCAGTTCCCTGTAGCGTTGGAGGCAGCTTTCAATCGCGGCCCGAAGTCGTTCCTGAGTCTGCGTTTGATGGCTTGCATTCTCAAGCAAAGGTCGCAAACCATCGTACAGGAGCTGAAACTGACTACGAATCAATTCGGTCATAACCCGCGGAACGGAGTGCTGAACTACAACGCGAGGATCGAGAGGCGGTTTGTTCGCTTCGACAACGCGTTGTTCTGTAGCTGCGGTAAGTGCATTTTGAATTGCATCCAATCCGTCTCGTAAACTCAATATCGACGCCAGGACTTGAGCGGTGGAATCATCGCCTGAGAGTCCCTTGAGTTTCGTCTTTTGCGAAAAAGTCGCTTTGATTGAATTCCATCGCTTTTGTTCATCAGCCGTAAAGGTTCCAAGCAACTCTTTGAATTTGAGCATGTTCGACTCGCCGTCGCGCGATAGCGTTTGGGAATCCTGCTGGTAGCAAGACACGATCAGCGTTTGCAATTCTGCGTCGTTCATCACTGAAACCACTTTCTCGGCGATCCGATTCATGTTTCGGTAGCTTCCTTGCAACTTGAAAGGTGGTTCAGTTCGATAGTCATCCGATTGCGATGCACTGCGGATGTACTCCCGATTCATCGTCAAAACGACATCGCGAACTGTGTTGAGTTTGCTCAAGACCGACATCATTTCTTGGACACTGTCTGACGATAAATTGCTTTCGAGCGATAGCCCTTCCGTAGAACCGCGCGCGGCAGCGGCGATGACGGCCCGTTGATCGGCATTAGTACATCGAGAAAGTGGTTGAAGTACAGTATTGCTTGTAAGGCAATTTTCCAGGTATGACAATTCGAACGCTTCCTGGCTATCTCCAATGATTTCACCGAGATTGTAGACGTCAGCTCGGTTGGCAAGCATGTCCGGAATTTGGAATCGCTCGCCGCTCTCGTTGTACGGATTGCCTGCCATCACAACCGCGAACTTTCGCCCCCTTAAATCATACGTTTTGGATTGTCCATTCCAAACACCTTCGATCCGTCGAGTCGCATCGCACAGTGGAATGAACTTTTGAAGCAGCTCTACATTGCAATGCTGGATGTCGTCCAGGTATAGCATGGTGTTGTCACCCATCTCCAGAGCAAGATTAATGCGTTGAACTTCTTCTCTCGCGGCCGCATTCGTCGCTTCGCTAGGGTCAAGAGACGTGACAGAATGACCGATCGCCGGGCCATTGACTTTTACAAAAACCAGCCCGAGGCGATTAGCGACATATTCCATCAAAGTCGTCTTGCCGTATCCAGGCGGACTAATGAGCAGCAGCAAACCCATCCGATCCGTTCGTTTGTTGTCACCAAGAGCGCCCAGTTGTTTGGCCATATTGTCACCAATACGAGGCAGATAGACTTGGTCTATGAGTTGATTTCGGACAAAACTTGTTAAAACCTTAGCTTTAAACTCATGGGACCGAAGGCGTCGCTCGGCTTGTTCAATCAAACGCTGTTTCGTCGCTTGGAGTGACAGCCAACCTGGAATATGTTTCTTTGAATGTTTGGATACCCGCTCTTGGAATTCGTGGTAATGAAAGGGCATGGATCCTTTGGATATACGTGAATGATCTCCTGACAGTTGCGAAATCGTGGAACGCAATATGGGAGTAGGTAGCGCCTTGCGTGCGATGCTTGGCACGCCCTTTAATTCCGATGGTACCATTGCTTCGTTGAGGAGCTGCAATACCAGCTCTTCTCGGTAGTCGTACGCCGGATCGTTGGCGTCTTGCTCCAGTTTCTCTGAAAAATGCTGGATCAACCCTCCTGCAATTCGCAGTCCAAGTGACCAATCGTCCATGGGAAGCTCACATTTTGCTGTCAGTGTAGACAACATGGAGTTCCATGAATCTTCAGGCATCAATAGTTTGGACTTTTGAAAAATCTCGTTGGCCCTAGGATGAATACAGGGGACTCGATCTGGTGGCAATTGCTGAATTTGCCTGAGCAGAAAGCACGCAGCGTCATATCTCGAAAGTCCTCGCAACATTCTTTTGTCATGTTCCTTTAGCAAACTTTGCAATCGACGCAATGCAGATCGATTTCGTTGCGTATTTGCCAGGATTGAGTCCGTCAAACCAAATGCAACCAGCCATTCTTCTGTTGTAGCACGGATGTCGGATGGAACCAGCCGTTCCCAAACATACCAAGCGATACTTCTTAATTTCGGTGAGAAGGCAAGCAATCCTAAGACCCTTTGGCTCTCAAGAACTTCCGTCAGGATTCGTGCTGCATCCGTGTCATGCACGCCCCTCGCATACCCCTCTTGATAACGAGCTTGCATCGTTTCACGTACAATCGCAATGCGTTCAGATTCTGCAAGTGACAAGAAAGAACTAGCATTCATCATCCCACTAGCCACAGGTTTTGACTCGACGCTGTTAGCTGCGGATCTTGAGCTAGTGGTGTATGTACGATCACCGAAAGAAGAATCTGACTCTGAGCCCCACATCTGAGCAATTGAATAGGCTAAATACTCGCCGCGATAAACAGTGGGTGACTCGCTCGGCAGCGGCTGGTCCCAAAACTCCTTTGCGTCATCCAACGCCTTGTCGCTCAACGGTTCGAAGAATTGCGTTCCGGTGAGATGCAGATGTAGCTGTCCGTTGCGAACCAAGGTCGTCAACTCGATCGCTTGATGATTTACGCTGAAGGTGTGTTGTCCAAGCCTAATTGCTCGGTTGCCATCGCTTAGCAAATCTCGTCGATCTCGCTGCTGGCGAACGGAGTCATCGGCGATTGTCTTGAGCCGCGACCGCACATCTTCACAGCGAACAGAATCGCCCAACTCCATTAACTGATCGGAGATACGGCGGACCTTTTCCACCATCAAGTCGGAGGCAAAGTATGAATTCAACTCCGCCAGATCATCGATCCGAGATGTCTTCGAAGCGATGCCAGCAAGGATTCTGTCCGCAGCTGCGACTAGCGAGTTGGCGCGGCGAGTTCGCACCTCGACCAGCTGTTGCCGTTTGGTTTCAAATGTATTGCAGATCGACTGTCGTTTTTCTGTTAATCGTAACAGTAACGTCTCGGAGTCGGCGTACCGTCCCTCCAATTCCTCAATTTGCATCAAAACACGTGTTAAGGCTGCATCGACTTTGTCCGGCATATTGGCTGTGTCAAGAACGCCCGCGGTGGACTGATCAAGCAGTTTCGATTGCGATGCAAAATCTGCTTCCATTTCGCTGGTCGTTAAGTCACGCAACCGCATTCGAAGAACGGATCTAGCCTTGTTGAGTTGCGACAGGCAGTCACCAACTCCATCGATTATGGCGGTGCGCTGCGCTAGATCATCAATTTTGAGCTGTGAAATGGTTTCGATCAAAAGCTCTAGCGAGCCACCGATCTTCTCGAACTCGCGATCAAGTTCTTTGCCATTGGCAGAGGTGTTAACCGTTGGGATAGCCGTCGCTAGCTTTTCGATTTGAGTTACGAACGGCTGCAACGACTTGGGCGACAACAAAAACTGCACACAACGAACACCGAGCCGATCGGACGCCTCGATCAATTGGGACTCGATGGTCGCAACAGCTGTTAGATCGATGTACCGCAATTCGCGGAGCTGGATAGCAGCTCCTCGCTGAGTTCGAATGTCAGCCAGTTTATCGACGAAATCGTCGATGTGTTCAAACCTTGTCCTTTCTATCGTCTTGAGCAATTCTTGCGTTTCGACCTGTGTTGTTGTGAGCGAATTCGAGGTTTCGTGGCGAGCTCGAACAACCTTTTCAAACTCGTCCACCGCAGCGGTTGCTGCGTCGCGAATCTTGAGGACGGGCTCGGATAGGACGAACACCTCATCTTTATCCAGCCAAAAATAGCCGTCCAAAACATCGGTAGCACGCTTCGCTAGATCCGCATATAAGTCAGCGTACGACTCATCTTTGTCGATCAAAGATAGGAGCTCTTGGCATTCCGCCATTCCCCGTACAAGGTCATGGTTGCCGATCTTGAATAGCAACGAATCAGACTGAACGTTTGGCCGGTGGTCAGGACCGGTGAACGGAGTCTGCCACACTTGAAGAGCGTGGTGTTTCTGCGGTGTGTCGACGGCCCGCATGCTGATCATTACGCCATCGTGTAGGAACGCTTGTCCGTGGCAGACCAAAGGTGTGTCAACTTCTTGACTGATCAAGTTATAACGAAGCTGTAGGTAGGTACCTGACTCCGCATGGTAGAAAAGATACAAGAAATCTTCGCCGTTCGGGGATTTCGTCAACCGGTCGAATGCTAGGTCCGTGAGTCCATGGTCGAATAATTTGGCGACGCCCGTTTGCAATACGAATCCGTTTGGAAAGATGATACCATGATCATTTGGAAGGAGACTGCAGGCAGTACCAATCGAATCGAGCCGTTTCACTTCGGAGCGTTTTGTACTAAATACTAAATAGCGATATTCTTTTTCTTGGTACGGTTTGATTCTTAGCAGAACTAAATTTCCGAGGATTGCATAGAATGTTTCGGCGTCGTCAAGCGTTTGGTCAGGGCTATCGACCGGTTCTCGGTAGATGCCAAGTCCATCTTCGGTATTGTCCTCGACCTTGATGGTTAGGTCGCCATGTATACACTCTACGAAGAGCTTATCCTCGATGGAGATGTGCGGATGGGCTCCATGTCGATGGTTTTCTCGTGTTGCCCGTTTCCATTGGAAGGCATGTTGCGAGGGTGCACGAACCTCGGTTTCGCTGCGGTTGTCGATATAGCGCAACGACTGGGCATCCAGTGTCCATTTAAACGCTTTGACATTGGAGGTGGTTTTGCCGGTTTGAAAAACCATGTAGAGCAAAGAACCACTCTGGAAGAAACGCAGGAACGTGGCATTGCGGTAGTAACGATAGAGTTCTTGAAAGTCTCGCCGAAACGTGTCGCTGATCAGTGGTTCGAGCGATTCCTGGCGCGCATGCTGGCCATCGAATCGATAAAAAGCGAAAACATCGCTTGGGACGATTTCCGTTTTCAGGCCAAACTGGACGTTATAGCCCAGTAGGATATGGGTGTCTGTTGCGAATAGGTCACGAGGAATGCAGTTATGATCGGTAGTAACGTGCGCGGTGGAGTTTAGACGCGTTTGAATATTGCCGTAGACCGCCGCTCGTTCTGCATGCAATTTTTCGAAGCGTGTGCGAAGGTCACTTGCAGCCTCTCGCAATCGATTGCGAAGCACTTCGTACGTCCCGGAGGCCAGAGCGGATTCGGTCATTGAATTTTTTGTCGTTGGGCCAACTCGAAACGGGGACTACTGCCTCCATCTAATCTTAACCTGGCGAGGTTGCGTTGCCAGGAATGTGGAATAAATGGACTCCAGCACTGTTTACTGGCTACATTCAGGAGCGACCAGGGCTCAGATTTTGACGAGATGTCCGACTAAATTAAACCTTGTGGGCTTGAAGCGATGAGTCTTGGAAACGGTTCGAAGCCTTGGAATCGGATGAGAAATGAAGATTGGTGACATTCACTGGGTGGCATGCGTGGCATGCCCTGAGGGGTGGCACGTCCTGAGGTACGAAGGGCGTGTGAGTCGGTAGAAATCTATTCCACGATTTCCATGCCCATCGCTATCGCTATCGCCCTGAGAGGATGTGCTTTTTTTCGCGATGGCCTTCAATTTCATCAGTCAGCTAGAATTGACTAACCCACCATTTTAGCGAATCGACGAACTCTTTCATTCCTCCACTTAACCCCTTTTTGTCCCAGTACTCACCCGCCTCGCTAGCGGCCTGTAAGACTTTTCCATAGCTGCCGTTCATCGAACGCTTGTGAAAAGCATCCAACGCGCGCGTGTCGCTGGTGATGGCCGCTTCACCAATTGACGAAAAAACTGCAGCTGAGCCATGAAAAATCTCGCTTAATTTAAACCCTTCCGGCAAAACAAAGTCGCCAACCGCTACGAGTGGGTTGGCCATGACCAAAGCACCACCGGCCGCGCCCAGGGCTGTATTCGCCACTTTTCCACCGGTGGTCTTCGTCGGCGTATCGACATAGCTTCGAAATCCTTCTAGCGCGGCGCCGACAACGACAAGCCCCTTTACAAACGCTTTACTCGATACAATCTTTCCGGTCGACAAAAGACCGCGTCCAACTGTGCTTCCCTGCAGCGCTGATTCAAACTTCGCAACAGTCTCGCCGAATTTTAGCAACCTGGCATTGCTTGAGGCGCTTTGAGCAGCCCCTTGGATTGAGTGAAATTCTCGAAAAACAGCATTCGCGGCACTGGCCGCAGCTTTCTCGGACTTAAACGCCGATTGAGCAGCTGCGTATGAGTCCTTGGCAGCCGAAAATCTTGCGGCGGCAGCTGGCCCAACTTTGCCGCCTTGCTTTGCCTGATTGGCCAGCGCGATCATGGCGCGATTCATTCGTCGGAGATCATTGGCCATTTGGCTATGAGCCCGAAGGATTTTCCTGGCAGCCTCGAGATTCGAGGCATATTTACCCGCAAGATGAAATTTGTGGCTGAGGCCTTCCAACCTTTCCGCCGCCAAGTGCGCCTCATGGGCAAGATGAGCATAGTGCTTGGTTCGGTCTTCGACCGAATGTTTTGCATCGTTTGACATAATAGCCACCTCGAATTCAAGCGTTTCAAAAACACAATTATTGGTTTGGTTTACAGTTATTCGATGGATTGTTTCGAAATCATGACTGGGTTCCATGTTTTGAAGGTGGATAGACTTTTTATTGTACCGGTTTGGGGGACTTATGCAATATTTAAATCGACAGCCCGCTTGTAGCTCGGTAGGAACCTCGCCCTCCCGCAAACTGCCTCCTCGGCCTGATCATTGCTACTTTGCAGCCATCATCTTTTGGATTTCTTGCAACGACGTCATACCCAGGGCACAAGCGAGAATTCCTTCCTCTTGAAATCCAAGATGGCCATTCTGCTTTGCGAACTGTCGAATGGCATCCGGTGTGCCCGCCGATTTCATGATGACTTGCCGCAGTTTGTCGTCAACTGTCAACAGTTCAAAGATTGCCAAACGACCAAAGTAGCCACGCCCGTTGCACTTCTTGCATATCTCGATCTCGATCGGATTCCCCTTAGCGTCTACCCGTTGCTCGGGTGGTGGCGGTATAGTCGGCTGAAACAACTTCTGCACTCGGCCTACTGGAATACCAAGCTTTTGCAACAGTTGCGGAGTGGGTTGAAATGGTTGCTTGCACTTTTCGCATAGCCGGCGAACCAAACGTTGATTAATCACGCCGGACAACAACTTCACAATTTCCTTGGCCTCGGGTTTGTACATTGTCAGCAATTTGATAATCGCATCGACCGCATCCGTTGCAACCATCCGAGTGATGGAGTGCTTGCCGTGGGTGTTAATTTGATCGATGACTCGGTCAGCAATGTAGGAGTTGACAAACGACGGCATTACCAAGACGTCTGGCTGCTTGAGAAGCATTTTCTCAAACTGTTCTTCCGGGCTTTCCCCAACGCCTACCTCGAAATAATTCTGAGCCACATTGATGATCTCCGGGTCTGGCTCTGCCTTATTCACAAGCGAGACGAAATCTCGAACAAACTTGTCAGCGGACTCAAGCGAAATGCGCCACGATGTCGGTAGACCTTGACCGGGAGGCCCGCTTACTAGAACAATCCCTTTGTCGCCGTTGAGCATTCCTCGAAACGTTTCTTGCATGGCCTCTCGCATGCCGATATCGTTCAACGTCTTGATCGTTGGTTTCTTGGTATCGATCTGAAACAGAACCCGTTCACCCGACGGAACTCCAGCACTGCTAAACGTGATGACCCAATCCGTGTCCTTAAAATTAGTGGCGAACTTTGCGTCCTGCTTGGCTCGTCGTTCGGCTGGATTCAAGCCAAACATTTTCTTGTAGACTACCAAAGCCGCATCGCCCGTCGGTCTATCGACAGGCGGGAGGGTTTCCCAGACACCGTCAATGCGGTATCGAACCGTAGCACCTTGGGCGGAATAGTCCATCAAAATCCGGTCGGCTCGGCTCGTGATCGCATTGGCCAATATGACCAGAGCGACTGGGTAGCCAGGTAGCTGACGAGCTGCAATCATCAGCCCTTGCGCTTCGTCCTTTGCAATGCCTATGGTTTTGATTTCGAGGGATGGAATCACCACATCCTCGCCGCCAAAGGAAAGTGAATCGCTGGCTGGTTTTGCTTTCTTTTTTCCGAACACCATTTTGACTGGTCGTCCAATTCACTCTGCTAAGACAAAGACTAAGGGTAATAAAAAATAAGTAAACACGAGGCGTCGATCATAAGTCGGGCTAAACCGGACGCTAGCGCGTTCCGGCTGATAAGCCGCAGGGCGCTAGCCCACGGTTTGCGGCCCATGTTGTGATCG